>CALWBE010000059.1 GCA_944375955.1 uncultured Clostridia bacterium
GATTTTTTCCGGCAGTCGCCGGCAACAAATATTCCCGGAGTTTTTGTAAGACAATCCTCGCCGCTGTTAAAATAACCCTTATCATCGAGGTCGGCAATATCTGCAAATAAAGTATTTTCAGGTTCAAGCCCAATAGCTATAAACATGCCGTCAAGCTTAAAATGCGTTTTTACTCCGTCCGAGACGTGTTCTACGGTTATTCCTGAAAATTCCGGAGTGTCGTCTATTTCGCTTACGACAGTTCCTGTTATTATTTCAACATTATCCTTTTCTTTTAATATGTCCTGCAGCTGTTTCTCTCCTGTAAGAAAATCGAGATTCTGAATGATGTAAATTTTTTCACAGCCTTCTGAAAGCAAAATCGCTTCCTGAAGTGCGGAATTACCGCCTCCTATAAGAGCAACAGTTTTTCCTCGGTAAAAAGCGCCGTCGCACACCGCGCAGAAGGATATGCCGTTTCCTATAAATTTCTCTTCATTTTTTACTCCGAGATGACGGTGTTTAGCGCCGCATGCAAGAATGACAGCTTTGCATTCATATTCGTTTCCTTCATCTGTCATAACTTTTTTTGTATCGCCGTTTATGCGGAGTCCTGTCACTTCTTCGATTTCTATTTCGGTACCCAGAGCAAGAGCCTGTTCTACCATAAGATCGGCGAGTTTGCTTCCGCTTATACTTTCAAATCCCGGATAGTTTTCAACTTTAGGCGAAAAAGTTATCTGGCCGCCGAAGGAAGCTTTATCGAGAAGCAAGACGCTTTTGTTTGAGCGTCTTGCATATATTGCGGCAGTAAGTCCTGCCGGACCTGCGCCTACAATTATAATATCATATATCATTTATATCTCCCAAAACTTGTATTGAATTACCGCTGTTTTTTAAACTGCTTGATTTGAGGTTTTGGCAGCCGAGATAAATTTCTTTATTTCGGGAACAGATACAAATTTATCAATATTTCCGTCAGAAACGTTTACAAGCGTAGGAGCCTGTCTAATTCCGAGACTGTTTGCGATATCGGCGTTTTCTTCGGCGAGAATTTTGGTAAATGCGATTTCCGCTTTTCCGAGCAGAGATTCGGCGATGCGGCAGTTCGGACAAGTAGCCGAAGCAAAGAGATAAAGACCGTCGGAAATAGAGATTTTATCTGCGTTTTCGGAAGAATTGCAGCTGCATGCTGCATCTGCAACTCCATTATGATGCATAACAGAAGTTTCAATATTATAAACTTTTCTGTCCTTGTATTCCTGAGCTTTTCCGTCGTTCCAGTTTTTAACGGGACGGTAATAACCGGTTATACGGCTGTATACTTCTGTTTCCTGACCGCATATAGGGCATGAATATTTTTCACCGGTGATATAACCGTGATTTTTGCAAACGGAATAAGTGGGAGAAAGCGTATAATAAGGAAGACGGTAATTTTCAGAAATTTTTCTCACTATTGAAGCGGCAGCTTTCCAGTCAGGAAGTTTTTCTCCTATAAACGCATGGAAAACAGTACCTGAAGTGTAGAGCGTCTGAAGTTCATCCTGAATATCGAGAGCGGTAAAGATATCGTCGGTGTAGCCTACCGGAAGATGTGAGCTGTTGGTATAATAAGGAGTTCCATTTTCGGAAGCACAGATAATATCCGGATAACGTTTGCGGTCATGTTTAGCAAGACGATATGCGGTGGACTCGGCAGGTGTTGCTTCAAGATTATAAAGATCGCCGTACATTTCCTGATAATCAGAGAGCCTGTTGCGCATATGATTTAAAACGTCTTTTGTAAATTCCTGCGTAGCTTTGTGAGTCATATCGCATCTCAGCCACTTTGCGTTAAGTCCTACCTCATTCATACCTACAAGACCAATAGTTGAAAAGTGATTGTTAAATGAGCCGAGATAACGTTTTGTATAAGGATATAATCCCTCTTCAAGCAATTTAGTTATTATTGTTCTCTTTATCTTAAGAGATCTTGCGGAAATATCCATCATATGATCGAGACGGGAGAAAAATTCTTCTTTGTTTTGTGAAAGATAAGCGATACGCGGCATATTTATAGTTACTACTCCGACAGAACCGGTGCTTTCACCGCTTCCGAAATATCCGCCTGACTTTTTGCGAAGTTCGCGGAGATCGAGACGGAGACGGCAGCACATGCTGCGTATATCGGAAGGTTCCATGTCGCTGTTTACATAGTTTGAAAAGTAAGGTGTTCCGTATTTTGAAGTCATTTCAAACAAAAGCCTGTTATTTTCTGTATCTGACCAGTCAAAATCACGTGTAATGGAATATGTCGGAATAGGATACTGGAATCCGCGGCCGTTTGCATCGCCTTCGATCATAATTTCAATGAAAGCGCGGTTGACCATATCCATTTCCTTTTTGCAGTCGCCGTATTTAAAGTCAACTCTTTTTCCTCCTACGATTGCATATTCGTCCTCAAGGTCATGCGGAACAGTCCAGTCGAGAGTTATATTTGAAAACGGTGCCTGAGTTCCCCAGCGGCTCGGAGTATTTACTCCGAAAATAAACGATTCAATACATTTTTTAACTGCGTCATAGCTGAGATTATCAGCTTTTACAAAAGGAGCGAGATATGTGTCAAAGGAAGAAAATGCTTGAGCTCCTGCCCATTCGTTTTGCATTATGCCTAAAAAGTTTACCATCTGATTGCAGAGAGTAGCAAGATGCTTCGCGGGAGCTGAAGTTATTTTACCCGGAACTCCTCCGAGACCTTCCTCGATAAGCTGTTTTAAAGACCATCCTGCGCAGTATCCGGTAAGCATTGAAAGATCGTGAAGGTGAATATCGGCGTTTTTGTGCGCATTTGAGATTTCATCGTCATATATTTCCGAGAGCCAGTAATTTGCGGTTATAGCGCCGGAATTGTTGAGAATGAGTCCGCCTACGGAATAAGTAACCGTAGAATTTTCCTTTACACGCCAGTCGGTGCTTTTTACATATTGATCTACAAGTTCCTTGTAGTCAAGAATAGTAGATTTCATATTGCGCAGCTTTTCACGTTGACGGCGATAAAGGATATATGCCTTTGCGACGTCCGCGTATCCAGCTTGAATAAGAACCGATTCAACGCTGTCTTGTATGTCTTCTACAGCTATAAGACTATTTTCAATTTTAGGTTCAAAGTCAGAAGTTACCTTGAGCGCGAGAAAGTCTATTATATTGTCATTATATTGGCGAGTGCATGCTTCAAAAGCCTTTTTTATTGCATCTGATATTTTAGTGATGTTAAAATCGGCAGTGCTGCCGTCTCTTTTGGTTACGCGGTACATTTTTTCTCTCCTTTTTATGTTATAATTTAATATTTTTTATATTTTAATCTTGCCCACGCAGAGCTGCGCGGGGCAGAATTTTTTTCACTTCATCAAGTATGGCATGCATTTCTGCATTTGTAAAAGGCGAACAGCCGCCGCCTAAAATATTTCCGGAATCGGTAAAGCTTTGTATAAAATATTTTTCATCCGGCAGAAGAAGTGAGGCAATTTTTAAAAAATCTTCTTTTTCATGTATGCCTTTTACTGCGGTAGTTCGGAATTCATACGGCTTATTGCTTTCTCTTATAACACGCATGCTTTCGGCAAATATTTCAAAAGGCAATTCGGATCCGCTTGCTTTATGATATCCGTCTGGAGAAGATTTTATATCCATAGCGACATAATCTGCAAGATTTTCCGAAAGTATATTCTTCAAAGCTTCAGGCAAACTTCCGTTTGTATCAAGTTTTATAAGATAATTCATTTTTTTAACCTCTCTCAGAAAATCCGAGAGATGAGGCTGCAGCAACGGTTCGCCGCCGGTGACACATACGCCGTCAAGTACGCCTTGTCTTTTTTTGAGATAATCTAAAACTTCGCCTTCGGCATTTTGTTCGGCACCCGGTGTTTTTACAAGTCCGGCATTATGACAAAAAGGGCACCTTAAATTGCAGCCGCCTGTAAAAACCGTGCAGGAAACTGTTCCTGGAAAGTCAAGCAGAGAGAGTTTTATATAGCCTTGAATATTTATACTCATATTTTCACATCCTTCTTTCGGCTGCTTCGTAAGTATAACACAAATATTTGTATAAGTCAATAGGTTTGGCACAATATATTGTATTTAATTTTGAAAAATCAACAAGATATAGATAATGAGACTTGAAAAACGTGGAAAAATAAAGAAATCACCGCCTTTTTCAGACGGTGACAAAATTTTTGACGAATTTTTGTATATTACGACGAATTTTCTGATATTAGGTTATTCACCTACAGTTTGCTGTATCTTTTTAACGTCAACATTTTTAGGAGAAATATTTTCTGCTGAAGAGATTGCTGCGGCTGCGCCTGCCGCTTCTCCCAATGCTATACAAACCGACATTATACGAAAATTCGAATGAGCCATATGGCTTCCGCTGATATTTCTTCCGGACAAAAGAAGATTATCTACGTTT
This sequence comes from uncultured Clostridia bacterium, assembly GCA_944375955.1. GTDB lineage: Bacteria > Bacillota > Clostridia > Oscillospirales > CAG-382 > UMGS1052. The sequence goes on from CALWBE010000059.1 coordinate 4,427, forward strand.
ACCGGAAGAAGGCAACCATAAGGGATAGTATAGTCATTATTTTGTTTCCACTCATGCTGAATACCTGTTTTATCAAGGCTTGCGCCGGTCAAATTATGAACGTCAAAATTGAAAAATGCTCGTTTTACAGCCCAGTCGTCAAATTGGCGGGCGTTTAATATATCTTCGGCGGACAGGGTTTTTACTCCTTTAAAGTGTCTTGTCTCGCGTATTCCCAGCATAGATCCTGCACTCATAAGCCAGCAGTTTTCATACCCGGGCACATACTCTTTTAAAAATTTTATTATAGGACCTATCTGAGATCGGCAAACTTTTAAGCCTTCAGCAACGCTTTCGGCGTCTGTACCGTCTATGTTGATGTCGTTTGTCATATTGCAGCAAACTGTTCCGGGTGTGGGCTGCTTGTAAAGCAATACATGACCGGCGGGAAAAGGAAGGATTTCTTTTGCCAATGCCTGAAGTTCTCCTTTATCCGTATGAACAAGCGTTTCAAAGCTTGGCGGAAATACAGCCCTTTTATAATCTACGCCGCCTATTTTGAACATTAAAGTACAAGGCTGCATTTTATTGTCTTCCTCGCGTCCCTTAAAGTATGGAACACCGGCATATGCCGCGGCGTCTCCGTCACCGGTTGCGTCGACGATACATTTTGCATAGATTACGCTTCTTCCGCTTTTGTTTTCTATTATGACTCCGGAAGCAACTCCTTCATTGACAATCGCACCGCATACTTTCGTATAATAAAGAATTTTTATTCCGGCTTCCGCAGCCATTTCCTCAAGAACTATTTTCTGAGCCTCATGATGTATCGCATTTATATCACAGCCGTTTTCCGGGTCATATCCTAAAAGAGCGCATTTTTCGCGTGTTCGGTTAAATATTTCTGGCATTATGGTGCTTGAAGATCTTCCTCCCCAATGAGACATCATCCCGGCGGTAGCCATTCCTCCCAGGCAATCAAGCATTTCTACTAAAATAACAGATGCGCCTATTCTTGCTGCTGTAAGCGCAGCGCCTATGCCTGCAGGGCCTCCTCCGCATACTAAAACATCCGCACAGCCTGTTACGGGAAGCTGTTTTTCATTTTCTTTGTATGTTTTCATAAAAAAATACCGCCTTTTTAATTGCAATTTTTTCATTATTAGTATATAATGATATAATAAAGAAAACATTAAAAAAATGCTTGATTATCTTTGAAAAACGATTATATAATTTTTGTCTGTTTTAAAAATTCAGCGGTATATATTTTTTATAACTCAAAAGGAAGGCGCTTTTTATGATGTCCGAAACTTTAAATGATATCACGAGATATATCGATTTTTTGAGATCTGAAGGATATTCGGTAACCTTAAGTTGCTTCGGAGACCGTTTCGGCAAATGTCTGCCGGTGCTTTTGGCATATGAAGTTCATCTTCCGGGAATTTGCTCATATCTGAAAACGAATGAGAAAATGGGAGGGAGCTGCTATCTCAACAAGCATAGACTTCAGCAAAAGAAAAAAACCGCTCCTTATTATGCCTGCTGCTATGCCGGAGTTGAGGAATATATATTTCCGGTCATTGCTGATGAGATAACTGTAGCCTGCATACATTTTTCCGGATACCGGGGAAAACTTGACAGGTCGAGAAAGCTGAAAAAAACGGTGTCCAAAAGGTGTGATCAGCGTTTTGAACAGTTGTATTCTGAGCTGTCGGATAATGTTCCTTCGATATCTCATATAGCCGCCGCTGCTCGTCCGCTTGAATATATGATAGAAAGACTTTACACAGAAAGCAAAGCGGAAGTTGCCGACGAGAGCAGTGCGTCCAAGATATTTTTTAAAGCGGTTAAATATATATACGAAAATTACATGAATAGCATAACATGCGAGTCAGTGGCGCAGGCTGTGAATTATTCTGAGTCTTATGTGCGTCATATTTTTGCTTCCGAGGGAGGATGTTCAATTGCAGGATACATAAATAAAGTAAGGCTTGCAAAGGCGGAAGAGATGCTGCGCAGCACTTCGTTTTCGGTAACGGATATTGCCGGGAACTGCGGTTTTGGAGACGCAAACTATTTTTCAACGGCTTTCAGCAGAAAATATGGGCTTTCACCGAGAAAATACAGACAAAACTGTTCTAAAAACCGCAAAAGAAACGCCGGAGTGTAAATTCATGAAGAAGAAAAACATCCGAAGTCAGAGTATGATTTCGGATGTTTTTTATATAGCAAAAACTGTCAGTCAACAGTTATTTCACGGTAAGCCCCTATAAATTTAAAAAAGTCAAGTTCTTTTTTAAGCTGAGAAAAAAGCAGACAGTTTTTTTCATCAAGACCGGAGATATCTGCTTCCGCGTAAAACATAAATTCAAAATCTTTTCCGGGAATAGGACGGCTTTCAATTTTAGTCAGATTTATTCCTGCCGCCGAAAAACGCGAAAGAACATTTTCAAGTGAACCTGCCTGATTTTTTATATTAAACATAAAAGCGCTTTTTGTTATTTCGGGATATATTTCAGGTTCTTTAGATATACAGTAGAACATTGTATAGTTTACGCTGCTGTTTTGCAGATCTTTTTTAAGAACTGAGAGACCGTATTTTTCCGCGCAGGTTTCTGAGCATACAGCGGCAATATCGTGTCTTTCGCTTTCCGCGACCATTCTTGCAGCCGCGGCGGTATTTTCGCAAACCGTAACTTTAATCTTTTTGTTTTCACCCAAAAACTTGCTGCATTGACCGATTGCCTGGCGGTGAGAACATATTTCATTTATATCTGAAAATGACGTTCCGTTTTTAGCCAAAAGCGCGTGATGTATGGGAAGCTTTACAGATCTTACAACATAGCCTTCAAATCTTGACAGCATTTCATAGACTTCAGATACGCTTCCGTAAATACTGTTTTCAAACGGCAGAATGCCGTATTGGCAGAGTCCTGAAGTTACTCCTTTAAAAACACTTTCAAAACTTTCAAAATATAATGCCGAAGGTTCTTCAAATAATATTTTGCAGGCTATACTTGAATAAGCTCCGTCGACACCCTGGCAGGCGACCGCTGCCTTTTTAGGGAACGGAGCCGCATTTAGGCTTTTTTGCATGAGCTCATAAAAAAACGGATCCGGCGAGGCAATTTTTTCATATTGCCTTGATCGGCTGATCTCAAAAATTCGTTTGTACAGTCCGGAAACCGCATAAGAATCGTTCTCATTAAGCCCTTCGGTAAGGCGTTTTATTATAGAGTCTTCACGGCTGCTGTCGAGCACGGCTTTCCCTGAGTTTCTTTTATATTCGGCAACCATATCGCAAAGAGACAGTCTTTTTTTATAAAGCGAGATGATGTTGTCGTCAACATTATTTATATCGTTTCTTATTTTTTGAAGATCAAGTTCCATTTTTAATTGCTCCTGTTATTTTTTATAAATAATTTTTGTGCATGTGATATTTTAAAATTAAAGACGTGAAAATCGGGTGTATATTGTTAAAAAAGCAGATCACAGAAGGCTGAGCGTTTTATTTCAGAATATTATTGATATCATTCTGAGCGCAAAGCATATCGAGAACGGCAAACGCTGCCGCGGCACGGACAACGGTGCAGGCTCTTACGGCGATACATGGGTCATGCCTGCCGTTTATCTGTATTTCTGTATTTTCATTTTTGCTGAGATCTACGGTTTTCTGCACAGAAGCTATCGATGGGGTAGGTTTTACTGCCGCCCTGAAAATAAGCGGCATCCCGGTAGTCATACCGCCGCATATTCCTCCGGTGTTGTTTGTATATGTGCGTATTTTTCCGTCGTTGTCGTAATAATAGCTGTCGTTGTACTGGCTTCCATACATTTTAGAACCTTCAAAGCCTGCCCCGAATTCTATTCCTTTGACTGCAGGAATTCCAAATATGATTTTTGATATCGCGTTTTCCATTCCGCCGAACATTGGTTCTCCTACTCCTGCCGGCAGACCGATTACTTTACACTCTATTACTCCACCTACCGAATCAAGTCTTTTTGATGCTTCGAGTATTTCTTCAGACATTTTTTCCTTCACCTCGCTGTCTATTACGGCAAATGACATTTGAGAAAGATTTTTTAAAAGTTCGCACTCGTCATCTGTGGGTGAAAACGGCACATCCGAAATTTTTCCTACCGACAAAACATGGGAAGCTATAAAAATTCCTTTTTTTTCAAGCAAATAAAGCGCGATCGCACCGGCTATACATAAGGGAGCGGTAAGTCTTCCGGAAAATTGCCCGCCTCCGCGAAGATCATAATTTTTTCCATATCTTATCATCGCAGGATAGTCGGCATGCGAGGGTCGCGGTTTATTTAAAAGATTAGAGTAATCAGATGAATGCGTATCCGAATTATATATAACGGCGCAGACGCTTGCACCTACTGTCTTTCTGTCAACTACTCCGGAAATAAATTCAACTTTATCCGGTTCTTTACGCTTTGTGGCAAGTCGGCTTTGTCCGGGGGCGCGAAGTTTCATGATATTGTCTATATATTCCATATCAATCGGAGTTCCTGCCGGAAGTCCGTCAATTACGGCTCCGATACATGCGGCATGTGATTGACCGAAAACAGTAAGTTTTATATTTTCACCAAAAGTATTCATGATTAGTCTCCATTACTCTTCATTAGTTTCCGCATAAAATTTTAAAGTCTTCAAAAAATCGCGGATATGATTTTGACACTGCGCCGGCATCGGTCACAGTAACGGGATTTTTGCAAAAACATGAGGCAATTGCAGCAGACATTGCGATTCTGTGATCGTTAAAACTGTCTACGGTACCGCCGTAAAAAAATCCTTTGCCTTTTATAAAAATTGTCTTTTCATCGGTGCAGGCATTGCCTCCTAAAGAATTTATCATACTGCATACCGCGTGTATTCTGTCGCTTTCTTTATATTTAAGACGTGAAACGTTGCGTATAATACTGTCTCCGCATATTGTTCCGGCAAGCACGCACAGTATCGGAACAAGATCTGGCGTTTCTCCGGCGTCTATGTCAAACGGAAAAACTCTGTTGCTTTCAGGTCTGCAAACGGTTACGGAATTTGCGGTTTTTGTTATTTTAAATCCGCATTGTGTGAGAATGTCAATAATTTTTATGTCAGGCTGAAGTGATTCTGGATCTATATCCGTGACAGTTACAGGCGAAATTTTCTTTGCTGCGCATAGGAAAAACGCGGCATTTGACCAGTCACCGCCGGCTTTTATTTCTTCAGGAGAGGTGTACTTCCCAAGTGAATAATATATGCCGTTTTCGCATTTTACCGATACACCGAATTTTTTCATTGCGTCTGTTGTCATATTTACATATCCGGACGATTCGAGGGAAGTGGTTAGTTTTATTTTGCATCCGGGGCAGAAAGGCAAAGCAAAAAGAAGTCCTGACAGATACTGCGAGCTTATATTTCCGCTGATCTCAAAAGTTCCGGAGGGCAAGACCGGCTTAATTATTTTTATGGGCATAGTGTGTGAAGAGAAAACGGCTCCTTGTTTTTCAAGACATGAACAAAGATCCGAAAAAGGTCTTTCAGGAAGTTTTCCAGCTCCGGTAAGAGTGATCCCGTTTTTGCATAATACGGAAACCAAAGGAAGGATAAACCGTGCGGTAGAACCGCTTTCACCGCAGAAGAGTTCGGTATTTTGTGATAAAGCCGAAGCGATATATTTTGTATTTATCGGACGGATAATTTCAATTTTGCCGTTATCTGCCGTGATTTCCGCGCCGAGATTTCTGAAGCAGGAAATTGTAGCTTCTATATCTTTTGACACGGAAGGCGTCATATTTATAACACATGGACTGTCGGAAAGACAGGCGCAGAAAATAAGCCTGTGAAGTTCGGATTTTGATGAAATCGCGGAAATTTTACCGTTTGGCGATTTGCCGGGAGATAATGTTATATCAAATTTTTTCACGGCTTTATACCTCAGTGCAGTATAACTGACAGCATTTTTTCAAATTCTGCCATAGATACTTTTTTAAGAACACATCTTCCGATCTCTTCTGAAGGCAGAACGAGAGTTATACCGTCGGTTTCATTTTTCTTGTCGCTTGCCGCAAGAGAAATCATTTCGTCTTTTGATATTTCATAGCTTACCGGCAAAGAAAACTTTTTTAAAAGAAGCGACAGCTGGTTTAAAATACCTGAACACAGTCCGAGTTTTTCGGAAATTTCAGTTATCATTATCATTCCCAAAGCTACAGCTTCCCCGTGCGTCAGTGAAAAGCGACTGTGTTTTTCTATTGCATGCCCGAGAGTATGTCCGAAATTCAAAAGTTTCCGTTCACCGTTTTCCTTTTCGTCGTTTTCTACTATATCCCTTTTGATTTCTACGCATTTTGTAATAATTTCCTGTTCTGAATAACTTCCGTTTTGAAGAGCATAAAACAGGTTTTTGTCACGTATCATGCCGTATTTTATAATTTCGGCATATCCGCAGGAAATTTGTCTTTTATCAAGCGTTTTAAAAGTATCGGTATCGCATATAACGGCTGAAGGCTGATGAAAAGCGCCTGCAAGATTTTTCCCGCATGAAAGATCTACGGCGGTTTTGCCGCCGACAGATGAATCGCATGCGGCAAGTATTGTCGTCGGTATCTGAATAAAGCGTATGCCGCGAAGGTATGTTGCGGCGCAGAAACCGGCAAGATCGCCGACGACTCCGCCGCCGAGAGCGATTACTATATCCGAACGTTTAAGCTTTTCATTTGCCAAAAATTCCACCGTATCACAGTAAGTTTGAAGATTTTTTGATTCTTCTCCGTTTTTAAATATATATTCTACGACATCAAATCCGGATTTTTCAAGGGATTTTTTTACTTGTTCTCCGTATATCGGAAAAACTTTGTCATCCGATATTATCGCTGCTTTGCAGGCAGGCACTGCTTTTAAGATAAGTTCTCCGCAGCGGCTTATAAGGCCTTTTCCGATATAGACGTTGTATCTTAATGATGTGTTTACTTCGACAGCAGTCATTGCCCGGAATATCCTTTCTTTTTTAATAAACTTTATCTGTAAGCGACTTTTTTGACTTCATTTATTCTTTTGCTAAGCTCGTCAAACTGCTCGGGAGTTAAAGACTGAGCGCCGTCGCAAAGAGCTTTTGTCGGATTGTTATGAACTTCAATTATAAGTCCGTCTGCTCCGGCGACAATGCCGGCAAGCGCCATTGAAGGAACAAGAGAAGATTTTCCTGTTGCATGGCTCGGATCTATTACAACGGGAAGATGCGTCATCTGATGAAGCAGCGGAACAGCTGAGATATCAAGAGTATTTCTTGTAGCTGTCTCGAAAGTACGTATACCGCGCTCGCAGAGAATTATTCTTTCGTTGCCTTCTGACATTATATATTCCGCGCTCATAAGAAGTTCTTCAAGAGTGCTTGAAAGGCCGCGCTTTAAAAGAATAGGCTTGTCGCATCTGCCGAGATGCTTAAGCAGCTCAAAATTCTGCATGTTTCTGGCACCGACCTGAATTATATCAACATCCTTGAAAAGCGGCAGATGTTCATAGTCCATTATTTCGGTTACAACGGGAAGCCCCGTTATCTTTTTTACTTTAATAAGAAGTTCAAGACCGTCTTCTCTCATTCCCTGGAAAGCATACGGAGAGGTTCTCGGCTTGAAAGCACCTCCGCGAAGAACGTTTGCTCCGCTTTTCTTGACTGCTTCGGCGATAGCTGTCAGCTGCTCCTCTGATTCTATAGAGCAGGGACCTGCCATTACCATCATGTTTCCTCTGCCGATTTTTGTGCCGTTTTCAAGCTCTATAACCGTATCTTCCGGATGAAATTTGCGGTTAGCCTTTTTATAAGGCTCGGAAACTCTTTTTATGCTTTCAACTATATCGAGCGCACCGAGCATATCAACGTCGATCTTTGAAGTATCTCCGACAAGTCCGAGTATAGTTTGCGTTGCGCCGTAAGTAAAATGCGGTTCGATGTTCATTTCTTTGATCCAGCTTGTAAGTCTGTCAAGCTGCGCTTTGTCATAATTGTTTTTTAATACGATTACCATTGTTTTATATCCTTTCTTTATTATTTTTAATAAAATAAATAAAGACCGCAAACTGTTTTCAGCTGCGGTCTTTTATCGTTTTTGTATTTTAAATCACATAGCGGAAACTTTAAAAACACAACGACAAAAGACCTTGCTAAAGAAAAAAGCAAAGCCGTAAAAAAAGCTATAAAACTTTACTGTCGTCATGAGAGATTTCATTTGCGTTATCCTTGTGCGACCTTTGTGCGATCCTTTCATCAAAATTAAATCAGTATCATTGTCAGAAATTATATAACAATAAAAAACATTTGTCAATATATTTTTTAAATTTTATATTTTAAATATCTGTTAAAAATCACATATCAAGGAAAGCTTTTAATTTTTCAAGGCAGTCATATGCGGTTTTTCTGCCTATTTCATATGTTTTTTTAAGATTTTCACTGTTATGATCTATTCTTTTAACAGGCAGCGGAGAAGGGGGGCAGATTATAAAGGCGTTTCCTTTTTTTTCGGCTTCAAATACGTATTTTGTTTCTGAGTTATATAAATCGGGGCGATTGCATATGGCTTTACCAAGTTCAGGATATTTACGAAGAATTATTTTAAATACAGGCATCAGCCTGTGTTTTTCTTTTATATATCCTTTCGGACGCGTCAGCACTACGACATTGCGGTTATAGCCTAATTTTTCAAAAAATTCAAGCGGAATAGAATCGCTTATGCCTCCGTCAAGAAGGAAACTGCCGTCGGCTTCTACAATTTTTGAAACCAAAGGCATAGAGGCAGACGCCCGGAACCATAAAAGATCTTTGCCGTCTCCGTTTTCGCATTTTCTGTATACCGGTTTTCCGGTATTTACATCTGTACAGACAACATAAAATTCCATAGGATTCTCAGAAAATTTCTTTGTGTCAAACGGATCAAGTTCAAACGGGATTTTACGATAGCAAAAATCTGCTCCGTACAAATCGCCTGTAGTTATAAGCGAATAGAGGCTGCAATAACGCTTATCCCTGCAATATGCAAGGTTATATCTTATAGCTCTGCCCGGCTGTTCGGATTTAAAATTGCATCCGAAAGCTGCGCCTGCCGAAACGCCGATTGCGCCGTCAAAACGTATGCCTTCTTCAAAAAGAACATCGGTAACGCCGGCGGTAAACATTCCGCGCATGGCGCCGCCTTCAAGAACAAGTCCTTTTTTAGTCATTTTATAAACTCCCAGGATAAATAAAAACTTTAAAAAAATTAGCAGAATCTTTTACGGTCGAATTTATAAGGTTTTCCCGAGTGCTGCCATATATTTGGGTAGTTCGAGTTCAAAATCAACCCCGTATCTTGTGTCAGATCCGAAAGAATGAGTCAGGTTTATTGACGCGGTAGTGTAGTCGACCGCAATTTTTACAGATTGTGCGAGTCCTTTACCGTTCAAAAACGCTCCGAGCAGTGAACTTGCAAATACGTCTCCTGTTCCATGATAAAAGCCGTCTATGTAATCGCTGAAATAGAATTCATATTCATTTTTTTCACGATCATATGAAGCCGCGCCGTTTTTACGGTCCTCAAAGCTGACACCGCTCAAAACGGTGTATCTGGGACCGAGAAAAGATAATTTTTTTAATATGTTTTTTATGTATTCCTCGTTGTATCCTTTCTCAATATACTCTTCATCAAGCATCATTGAAGCTTCGGTAAGATTCGGAACAATCATATCCGCCTTACGGCAAAGCTTACGCATTCCTGAGACAAATTTCTTGTTGAAAGTCGCGTAAAGCTTTCCGCTGTCACCCATAACAGGGTCTATAAGCACAAAAGTATTTTGATCCCTGAAATCGCCGATAAGTTCTTCTATGATTTTTAGCTGGCGGTATGAGCCGAGATAACCGGTATAAATTCCATCAGCCGGAAGACCGAGAGTTTTCCAGTGCTCGCATATCGGAAGAATGTCGTCTGTAAGGTCACGGAAGGTATATCCTTTAAAACCGCCAGTGTGCGTTGATAAAACGGCTGTAGGTATAACGGATGTCTCTATTCCTGCTGCGGACAATATTGGCAGCGCGACTGTAAGCGAACATCTCCCTATGCATGAAATGTCATGAACGGCAATTACCCGTTTTTTGTTATATTTTTTAATTTCCTGCAATTTATGTTCGCTTCCTTTCATGCCTGTAAATATAATGCAGGGCAAATATTTCCCAAAATTTATTATTCAACATAATTATACAGCAGTTTTGCAGATTTGTCTATAAATATAACTAAATAAAGCATGTCACTGAAAAACGCCTTGATTTTTTGAGTTTTTCCTAAAAGATCCGGGAGAAGAGTGATATTTTTCACGAAATTTTCTATTGAAATAAGTAACATCGCCATAGCCGCATATTAAAGCGATATCTATAATTTTTTCATCTGTCGAAGCAAGCATTTCAGCCGCTTTTTCAAGGCGGATCTTGTTAAGATATTCATGAAAGTTTAATCCTATCTGTTTAGCAAAAAGTCTGCCGGCATATTTTTCGTTTACAAAGTAAAGTTTGCAGAGCTCTTCTAAAGTGAAAGATCTGCCATAATTTTCATCCGCATATTTTTTTATATTGTAAACAGCCCAATGATAAGGACTTTCTAATGTATCGGCTTTGTCTTTATATTTTTCATACAGCATTTTTATATAGCTGTCAATAAGCATGCATATTTGGGATAAATTTTCGGAAGAGCATGAAGTGTCGCAGTTTTTAAGACATTCTTTAAGTTTGTCAAAAGGAGCGCCGGTGTAAAGACATGCAGATTTTAGTTTTTGGGTTGTTTTGTTCATATCTGTAACAACATTTCCGAGATATATTATACATACTGTTTTTCCGTCTATTATTACGGGTTTTACTGATTCGTAAAGACCAAAGGCACAAAGACCGGAAAATTCGCGCTGTTTTAATATAGCTTTTCTGTTACAGCAGTTTTTACATTTCATACAAAGTGCGAATCCTTTTTCTGTTGATTTTGCTAAATTACAGAACTGAATGCTGTGAGTTGCGTTTGAATAATCGATAGACAAATGAGGATTTTTAAGTATTCCGGAAACATCGTGTATACAAACATGAATTTTCCCCGGAGAACATATTGCGGCTATTGCACGGCTTAAAGGCAGATATTCCATATCAGCTCTCCACGTTTTGTACAAATTTTATTATACTGCTATTATTTTATCAAAAATCTTTCGTTTGTGCAAGCCTTTGTAACATTTTTAAAAGAAAAAAATAATATTTGAAGCTAAAATAAAAAATGAAATAAAATCCCGAAGGGAGAAAATATTATGAAAAAATATGATATAGTCGTAGCCGGAGGTGGATTTGCCGGTGCGGCAGCAGCTATAGCAGCTGGACGTCAGGGCAAGAAAGTATTGCTATTTGACAAATCTAACTGTATGGGAGGAGCAGCTGCTAACTGCCTTATAAATCCTTTTATGCCGTATACAACAAAAGTTAACGGTGAGCATAAAAGACTGTGTGCGGGACTGTTTCTTGAGATACAGGACAAACTTGACGACATACGTCGTCTTACCGGAGAAACCCGGTATATGGAAGGAAGAAGCATATTCAGCGAAGAACATTTAAAGCTTCTTTTAAACCGCATGGCGCAGGAAGCCGGAGTTGAGCTTTTATATCACGCATATCTGTGCGGTGTTTCATGCGCTGATGGAAAGATAAACAGCGTAACTGTTGCAACAAAATCCGGAAATATAGAGCTTGAGGCAGATTATTTCATTGACGCAACCGGCGATGCCGATCTTGCAGTTTCTGCAGGTTTTCCTTATCGTCTCGGCAGGGCTGAGGATAATCTTTGCCAGCCGATGACACTGTGTTTCAGGGTATCTAATGTTGATGTTGAAAAGTTCACAGAAGAGAAGCCTGAAATTCAGAAGCTTTACAAACAGTATCGTGCGGATGGAAAAATAAAGAATCCGAGAGAAGACATTCTTATATTTAAGGTAGTTCAAAAGAATGTATTGCATTTTAATTCTACAAGAATAGTAAAAATGAATCCTGTTGATCCGTTTGATGTAACCAAAGCTGAGATTGAAGCTAGAGAACAGACATTTGAGTTGTATCTATTCCTTAAAAACAATTTTGAGTCTTTTAAGAATTCTGAACTTCTTATGACAGCTGCAGAGATAGGAGTGCGTGAAAGCCGTATGATAGACGGTCTTCATGTGCTTACCGGCAAGGAAATAGTTGCATGTACGAAATTTGATGATTCTATTGCCTGCGGAAATTATGATGTGGATATTCATAATCCTGAGGGAACCGGAACAAGTCACTACTATTTCCCGGACGGACAATATTATGAGATTCCTTACCGCAGCCTATTGCCTGTAGGTTCTCAAAACCTTATTGTTGCCGGACGCTGCATATCGGTAGATCATGAAGCGCAGGCTTCTATGAGAGTAATGCCTATCGTATGTTGTGTAGGAGAAGCAGCCGGAATCGCGGCTTCTGTAGCAAAAGACGGCAAAAATAATGTAGCTGATGCTGACATTTCAAAAATACAGGATCTGCTTGTTAAAAACGGCGCGCTGATACATTAATAAAAAATAGATTTATAAATAAAACATAAAAACAGGAGAGTTTTAAACTCTCCTGTTTTTATATTATAAATAAACAAGCATAAACTATCAAATATATTTTTAAAATAAAACCTGCTAATCTAATATAGTAATGATATCATACTTTAAATTTTTAAAAATTAGCCAAATAATAAGAGAAAATGAAGTACACAGGCTTTTGATGACACAACAAAAATTTTTATCTCTTTGTAAAACGCAGTGGATGAAAATATATTCTAAATCACAAAATATCAGTTTTTTTGTTTAAATTTTGGATTTCCTGCTCATCGGAGATCAGAGCTTCGTTATTCTTCTTTAGCAAAGAAAGGCGTGCGTAAACTGTTTTTCTTAAAAGCGAGTAAATAACCGCGCAGAGAGGAACGCTTATTATCATACCTATTATTCCGAAAGCTTTGCCGCCGACAGCTACGCTCATAAGTACCCATATGCCTGGGAGACCGACGGATTTGCCGACAACTTTAGGATAAATTAGATTGCCTTCAAGCTGCTGAAGAACTATTATAAATATTATAAACCATAAAGCTTTTATAGGTTCTGAAAGAAGGACAAGAAAGGCACCGACAGCGGTTCCGATAAAAGCTCCGAATACAGGTATAAGAGCGGTGACTGAAACGAGAACGGATATTACAGCGGCATACGGAATAGAAAAAATATTCATTCCGATAAAGCACAGAATACCAATAATAGCGGCTTCAATGCATTGTCCGGTAACAAAACTGAAAAAGGTTTGATTTGTCAGCTTTGCAATATCAACTATATATCCTACTTTTTTTTCGGGAAGAAACGCCGTAATGATTTTTTTAAAAGCTGAAGCTATCTTTTCTTTCTGTGCGAGAAGATATACTGAAAAGACTAAAGCAACAAAAAGATTTGCGAGAGCTGTAAAAAGAGATGTGGTAAAAGACAGCGTTTTGTTTACAATACCATCTTGAGCGCCGAAGAGGGAATTCAATACCGTACCGCTCATATTTATTATTTTTTCGGGATCTATGGAAAAATCAGGGAGTACAGCGCCGAATTTATCTGCAAATTCAAGTACAGCATCCCACCAGTTTTCTATTTTAGGTATGTACTTAGGAATAGAATTAGCTATAGAAGTAAGAGAGGTTTTGAATTCCGGCAGTATCATAAAGCTGAGCATAAAGAGAAGACCGAAAACAAGAAGCATGCTAAGCGTAAGACATACAGGCCTTTTTAATTTATGAATTATCTTTTTTTTGCCTGCCTTTTTTCCTTCAAACATTTTTTTCCATAACTTTTCAAAAGCCCGCAGCGGAACATTAAATATAAATGCCATACAGCAGCCTATTATGAGCGGAGAAAACAGACCAAAAACATAAGAAACCAGCCCCCGCAGGCTTTCTGTATTATTAAATCCCCAAAACAGAATAACTCCGAAAGTAATAATCAGTATTATAAATCCCGCCGTATGTCTGTTGAACTCAAAAGTTATACTTCCGGCATTTGTATTGTGCCGGGAGATTTTTTTGTTTTTATCTGCATTTTTTTCGTTATCTTTTGATTTTACCTCTTTTTTAGTTTCCGAGGTATTGACGTTATCTGTTTTTTCAGAATCAGAAGTTTTTATATTCTTTGATATATACGTTTCAGGAACATCTGATGCATTTTGTTTCATAGCTAATAAAAATCCTTTCTTTTTTGCCGCGGCAGACCTGAAAGGCTTTAATGCCGTATGCTTTAAACTTATTTTTTTAATCTGTCTCGGAGGCTTCCTGATCTTTGCTTATCTCTTTTACTTCCACTTGAACAGCCCGTCTGTTTTCGGTTTTTATTACGAGTATATCGAGATTTTCAAATATAAATCTGTCTCCGGTCTCAGGTATTTTGCCAAGCATTTCGCTGACAAGTCCGCCGAGAGAAACACAGTCTGAATCGGAAGAAACTCCGAAATAGTCGCAGAACTCCTCGGCAGATACAGAACAGTCTACTAAAACTGAACCGTCTTCTTTTTCTATAAAATTCTCGGATATTTCATCATGTTCATCCCAAATATCGCCTACAAGTTCTTCAAGAATATCCTCCATAGTAACTATTCCGTAAGTTCCTCCGTATTCGTCTAAAACGACTGCTACATGAGCTTTGTTTTTCTGGAGAACAGTCAAAAGATCGTTTATTTTATCATTTCTGCGCGCAAAAACCGGTTCGGTTATTATACTTCTCAGAGGTTTTTCTGTGATCTCTCCGTTAACATACAGATCTTTCTGATGAAGTATTCCTATTATATTATCTATAGTATCTTCATATATTGGCAGTCTTGAAAAACGGCTGCGTGAAAATATTTTAGCGATCTCTTTTTTATCTGTCTCAACGGGTACGGCTTCTATATCGATTCTATGAGTTAATATATCCTCAGCTTCAAGATCGCCGAATTCTATTGCGGATCTGAGCAGCTCGCCTTCGTCTTTATCTATGCTTCCGTCTTCTTCGACTTCTTCGACAAGCAATAAAAGTTCTTCCTGAGACATTCTGCGATCGTTTTTAACTCTGAATATCTTTGTAAGAAGTTTTTTCCACTCTGAAAACAGAAAACTTATCGGCATCAAAATTTTCATTAAAAAATTTATTATGGGTGCTGAGAACAAAGCAAATTGTTCCGGACTGTCTTTGGCAAGACTTTTAGGGGAGATTTCTCCGAAAATAAGCACTACTATCGTAACAACAACAGTTGATATCGTAGCTCCTATATCTCCGTAAGCACTTACGAAAAGAAGTGTACCTATTGATGCTACGGCGATATTTACTATGTTGTTTCCAATAAGTATGGAGGATATCAATCCGTCGTAATTATCTGAAAGTCGAAGCACGAGTTTTGCACGTTTGCTGCCATTTTCGGCAAGGGATTTTATTCTTGTTCGGTTAAATGAAGAAAATGCGGTTTCGGTTGCGGAAAAATATGCTGACATGATAATGCATATAAGCATTACGATAATTTGTATATACATTTAAATCTTGTATACTCCTTTTATAAATGTTAAATATTAAAAAGTTATAATACATTTTATAACCTAGTTAAAAACTATTAGTTATAAATGACAAAAAGTGTTATAAGTTGAAAAAACCGCTTTAAATCAACTCATTATTCTGTGAAAGCGCAAAAAAGCATAGCCGCATCGGGATATAAAATGCGGATATGCCTTATATGATCGTAGTATTTTGTTAAAATACCGTGGTGATAACAATTTGAATTACCGTTATCGTCGCCGTCGTCGTCCATGATTACCTCTCTGGAACAATATTTTATGATTAAAATCAAGATATATTTTTTATCTAAGTGATATAAGAACTTATCTTATCACTTTTTGACAGAAGTGATTTTGTTGAGCAGCATTACTGCCACGATTATTACGACAGTAACCAAAAAAATGCCCAGCATGCCTTTCCACATAACAGAAAGAGAGTCGAAGAAATACTGCGTATTAAAAGTAAGCATTTAGATTCCTCCATTAAGAGATTGCCATAACGAACTGAAGTATAAGTCCGCCTGCAATTACCGAAGCTATTTGACCGGAAACATTTACTCCTACAGAATGCATCAAAAGATAATTTGTTTTGTCTTCTTCGAGTCCCATTTTATGAACGACACGTGCAGACATAGGGAAGGCAGAGATTCCGGAAGCTCCGATCATAGGGTTTATTTTTTTCTTCAAGAAAAGATTTATTATTTTGGCAAGCACAACACCGCCGACCGTATCAAAAATGAAAGCCACAAGTCCAAGAGCAAGTATCATGAGGGTTTCGGCTTGAAGAAATTCTTTAGCGGTCATACGGGAAGCTATAGTAAGACCTAAAAATATAGTTATAAGATTTGCTAAAACCTTTTGCGCGGTTTCGGATAATGAATTAAGAACGCCGCATTCGCGTATAAGATTTCCGAACATAAGAAAACCGATAAGAGCTACTGAATCAGGCGCTACAAGACCTGCTATTATAGTGATTATGACAGGAAACAAAATTCTTGTCATTTTTGAAACAGCAGCAGGTTTATATTCCATTTTTATACGTCGTTCATGCTTTGTAGTAAGCAGCTTTATAATAGGCGGCTGAATAATAGGGACAAGAGCCATATACGAATATGCCGCGACCATTATTGCACCGACATAATTGGATTCAAGCAATTGTGAAACCACAATTGATGTCGGACCGTCTGCCGCACCGATTATTGCTATAGATCCGGCGTCTTTCGGAAGAAATCCCAAAAGTGAAGCCATGCTGTAAGTAAAGAAAATTCCAAACTGCGCGGCGGCACCAAAGATCATAAGCTTTGGATTTGAGAGCAGGGGCCCAAAATCTATCATAGCTCCTATTCCTATAAAAAGTATAAGAGGAAAGAGCTCGTTTGCAATACCGGCATTGTAAAGTGTGGTAAGAGGACCTCCTTCACCAATAGCTCCTGATAAAGGAAGGTTGACCAAGATTGCTCCGAATCCCATTGGGAGCAATAAAGTAGGTTCCATTTCTTTTTTTATAGCAAGAAAAATGAGAATTCCGCCGATACACCACATTACTATTTGTTGCCAGGTAATTTCAAATAGATTTTGATATAAAACTTCCATTAGAAGTCCTCCGAAGTCTTTAATAAGATTTTTGCCATCATATAACTCTAAAAAAACCAAAAAACAATTTCCAATATGACAATTATTATACGTTAAAACTATTTCTTAATTTATAAGTACAAATTAAGAAAGTGTTAAGAATTGTATTATTCTTACATTATTGTATGCATCTTTAAAATTATATTTATATAAGAGATAGCATATTCAGAAATAGATGTAGAGCAAGACAAATACATGCTAGTTCTGAAATTTTAAAAAAATTCGTTTTTTATATGGTAAAATATCCACGAAACAAGCGGGAATCCTTGATTTTACAGGGGTTCCCGCCTTTTTTGTTACTAATTCGTTATTAGTTCAATGTTCATTCGCAGTTCTTCTATATTTTTATGAGTGTACACCCGTTCACCCGTACCCTTCGACTTATGCCCCATGAGCCTATCAATACACACCTTATTTGCCCCGGCAGAATCAAGCCTTGAACGGAAAGTGTGGCGGCACTCAT
Source organism: uncultured Clostridia bacterium (assembly GCA_944375955.1). Taxonomy (GTDB): domain Bacteria; phylum Bacillota; class Clostridia; order Oscillospirales; family CAG-382; genus UMGS1052. The sequence goes on from CALWBE010000059.1 coordinate 22,095, forward strand.
GCGGGGTATGTTTCATTTGCAGCTTACCCATGAGATCAGCCCAAATTTCACGGTATTTACTTTCACTTACCTTTTTCCCTTCATACTCAAACAAATAACCGGATTTTGATTGTTCAAAGCGTTTTTGAACGATGCCTTGAATTTTTGAATGTACAGGAATAAGTCTGTTTTTCCCAGCTTCTGTTTTGACACCTCCCCGCATAGTCCATTCTTTTGGGTCAACATTGGCAGTCTGTAAGGAAAGCATTTCTGAAATCCGAAACCCCGTATAAACGAAAAACAGAATTGAATCCACCCACGGAAGATTTTGATTTTCCCAAAGGCGGGAAACTTCTTCATCCGTGAAAACTTCCTTTGTTGTTTCAGGGATTGGATCAGAGGTCAAAAGGTCTGAATTGCACTTCATAATTATGTCCAATTCCATTGCAAAGCGATCAAGATGTCCCCACAGGTTTTTGATTGCCCCTTGTGTAGAAT
>CALWBE010000060.1 GCA_944375955.1 uncultured Clostridia bacterium
ACATACCTCTGACTATTCCTCCTGTCATTGACAGAAGCTTTTCATCAGTAACTTCTATTACAAAATTCTTTGTCTCTTCTGCGCCTGAATAAATCTTTACTATCTCAATAGTATATTCTTTTACTCCGCGTCCGTCTACGTTGCATAAGATAGACGCGCTGCCTTCGGTAACCTCATTTTTCAGTGCGCACGGAATTGCCCCATATGCCGTTTCGGGCGCCTTTGCCAATACTCCGTATACTCCGCACGCTGTGTTGCCTAAAAGAGTTCCAACCTTTTCGGTTGAAAAAGTTCCTTTAAGTTCACCGGGGTGTCCGTCACGTCCCTTTATTATATCATCGAGTGTTATATCGACTATGGCTCCGCGAAGAAGAGGCAGAAGCAAATCCGTGTCCGAATCGTAAATTCCGTGACCTAATCCGGCAAAGCTTCCGTCTTCCGGATTATAGAAGGTTATTGTTCCAATACCCGCCGTACTGTCTCTCACCCATGCGCCGGCTTTATACTTGCCGTCAGACAGTGCTTTTACAGGTGTAAGCTTGGCTTTATAGCTTTTTTCGTCTCTGACAAACTCAACGGTCAGCGTTTTCCCAGATGATGAGGAAACCGCCTCCGTCAGCTCTTCAGCTGTATTTATCTCTTTCCCGTCTATGGAGGTTATGACATCACCTGCTTTCAGTCCGGCTTTCTTTGCCGGCCCAATTATGCCTTCCTCGCTTTCAACTTCTGAAAGCGCTGTCACTACTACTCCTTTAGTGAAAAACTTTACCCCAAAAACATCTCCGCATGGAACAAGCTGCAGCTGTGACGAAAGTTTTCCCTCAACTTTTTTAGTTGGTATCAGTCCGAAAAGCTTTGCGGTATATTCATTTTCACCGTCAGCTTTTAATGAAACCTCGGCATTTACTCCCTCGGTGTTTGCTGATGATCTCTGCGCTTCGGATAACCCGATTCCCGTTATACTGTCCGAATATACCTCGTCCGGTATTGCTTTTCCGGATGCTCCGAGAAGAAGTACCGAACATATTAATATTAACGGCAAAACATATATTATCTTCCCGCGTCCCGCTTTCTGTTTCCCTTCTGAGTTACGAATGCCTGTGCGGCAGGCTTTTTTTAAATTTGGTTTTTTCTGCATTTTCAGTAACCATTCCTTTTCATACATAAACCGCAAGCGCCGTTTTTTGCTCCTGCGGTCACTTATAATATTTACTTTGAAGCTTCGCTGTATGTATTGAAAAATCTATATAAATTGGAGTGATTTTTTTGAAGGTCGCTGTTGTGGGCTCAAGAAACATAAAAGATGAGCTATCTGTTTATAATATGATATCAGAAGCAATACCGAGAAACTGCTCGGAAATTGTCAGCGGCGGCGCGGACGGCGTTGATATGCTCGCTGAAAAATATGCGCGCGAAAATAATCTGCATCTTACTGTATTTAAACCCGAATATGACAAATACGGAAGATCCGCTGCAATTATAAGAAACTCGAAAATCGTCGAATATTCAGACATTGTATTTGTTTTTTGGGATATGCACTCTAAAGGTTCAGCTTCAACGCTTGTAAAATGTATAGAAACTCAAAAACCTTTTAAAATTTTCAGAATTTAGTTACGTAATTTTATTATTTCCTTAAAATCGCAACTGATTCGCTTAAATAATATATATATGTAATTATTTTTTTTTAAAATCCATATTTTTTAATACCGCTTGCAACGCAAAAATATTTTACATGTTTTTGCTTTGTTATATCGGTATTTTTTTTGCTTTTTGAGTAATTATTTAACAAAATGTAAACAAATGAGCAAAATACTGAAAATTGGTAAAAATGTCCTTGACAAAAAACTTGTGCAATGGTATATTATTATACTGCATTATAATTGAGTAATTGTCTGCGTTTTTGACTTTAACAACGACAAAAAACTACATAACAACCGGAAAATATGAATGGAGTGATTGCTTAATATGGTAGAACCCTCAAAGCTTCAGAAGCTCGTTGACAGCGGTATCGTTAAGCGAAAATATCTCGGCAAGAATATGAGATACAGCTTTTCAAAAATTAATGAAGACCTTTGTGAAATGCCTGATTTTATCGAGATTCAAAAAAAATCCTATCAGTGGTTCCTTGACAAAGGCCTGCGCGAGGTTCTTGACGACGTGTCGCCGCTCGTCGATTATTCCGGAAATCTGAACATCGATTTTATAGACTATTCGCTTGAGCATAAACCGAAATATTCCGTAGAGGAATGCAAAGACAGAGATGTAAACTATGCCGCGCCGCTGAAAGTTAAAGTCAGACTTTCTAACAATCAGACAGGTGAAATAAAAGACGCTGAAGTTTTTATGGGCGATTTCCCGCTTATGACTGAAACCGGTACTTTTATTATAAACGGCGCTGAACGCGTTATTGTATCTCAGCTTGTGCGCTCACCGGGTATTTATTACGATTCTACAATGGACAAGTCGGACAAGCGTCTTTTCGCTGCAACTGTCATTCCTTACCGAGGCGCTTGGCTTGAATATGAAACAGACGCAAACGATGTCTTTTACGTTCGTATAGATAAAAACCGCAAGCTGCCTATAACTGTTTTTATCCGCGCACTCGATGAAAATCTTTCTACAAATGATAATATAATAGAATTTTTCGGCGATAATGAAAAGCTGCGCGCTACTTTTGAAAAGGATACCAGCGAATCGGACGCCGCTAAAAACGAATCTTCCGCACATGACGAAGCTCTAAAAGAAATTTACCGCAAACTTCGCCCCGGCGATCCCGCGATTGTAGAAAGCGCAAAAACTCTTATAAACAATCTTTTCTTTGATGCAAAGCGCTATGACATATCTGCAGTAGGCCGCTACAAATTCAACAAAAAGCTTGCTCTTGCCCGCCGTATTGCCGGGTTTGAGCTTGCAAGGGATGTTGTAAATACTTTCACAGGAGAAATCCTTTACGAAAAAGGAACTGTCCTTAACCGTAAAATGGCTGAAGACATTGAAAATGCCGGAGTTAATGAGGTTTATCTGCTTTCGCAGGCTTTAACTCCTTCTTCAGTGCGCTCTGAATTTAAAGTGTTCGGAAATCATACCGCATTTATTGACAAACTCGGTATAGTTCCGGAAGAATATTACAAGGATCTCGGAATAACAGAACGCGTCAATACCTTGGTTCTTTCTGAAATTCTCGACTCCGTATCAGACGCTGAAGGCTTTAAGGAACAGTTTAAGCTGCGCCATGATGAACTTATTGCAAGGCATATAACCCGCGAAGATATCATGGCTTCTATAAACTATTTATTATGTCTTACTCACTTCTGCGGCACAACCGACGATATTGACCATCTCGGCAACCGTCGTCTGCGTTCTGTAGGTGAACTTCTTCAGAATCAGCTGCGCATCGGTTTTGCACGCATGGACAAGATCGTAAAAGAGCGCATGACTATTCAGGATTCTGAAAACCTCACTCCTCAGAATCTTATAAATATAAGACCTATTGTATCCGCAATAAAGGAATTTTTCGGTTCTTCTCCGCTTTCGCAGTTTATGGACCAGTCAAATCCTCTCGCGGAACTTACTCATAAACGCCGTCTTTCGGCACTCGGTCCGGGTGGTCTTTCGCGTGACAGAGCATCGTTTGAAGTCCGCGATGTCCATTATACACATTACGGCAGAATGTGCCCTATTGAAACCCCTGAAGGTCCTAATATCGGACTTATATCATATCTCGCAACATATGCACGCATAAATGATTTCGGATTTATTGAAGCTCCTTACCGCAAGGTGGACAAACAAACCGGCATAGTTACGGATGAAGTCGAATATATGATGGCAGATGTCGAGGACGAATATATCGTCGCTCAGGCAAACGAGCCGCTTACTCCCGAAGGAAAATTCGTAAAAGAGCGCGTTACCGCAAGATACCGCGAGGAAATCCTTGAAGTTGACGCCAACCGCGTCGATTATATGGACGTTTCTCCTAAAATGGTCGTATCTGTCGCAACAGCTCACATTCCTTTCCTTGAAAATGATGACAACTCCCGTGCTCTTATGGGATCCAACATGCAGAAACAGGCTGTTCCCCTAATGATGACCGAAAGTCCTATTGTTGCAACAGGTATGGAATATAAGGCCGCTGTAGACTCAGGCGTAGTTTCTGTAGCTAAGGAATCCGGTACTGTTTTGAAAGCCGATTCCGATACTATCCGCATTCAGGAAGACAGCGGAAATACACGCGAATATCATCTTATTAAATTCAAGCGCTCAAATCAGGGTACTTGCGTAAATATGCGTCCTATCGTAATGGCAGGCGAACGCGTTGAAAAAGGGCAGGTAATAGCCGACGGTCCTGCTACGTCAAACGGCGAAATAGCTCTCGGTAAAAACGCCCTTATAGGCTTTATGACCTGGGAAGGCTACAATTATGAGGACGCTGTTCTCCTGAATGAACGACTTGTCAGGGAAGATATTTACACTTCTATTCATATAGAAGAATATTCACACGAGGCAAGAGATACAAAGCTCGGGCCGGAAGAAATTACCCGCGATATTCCTAATGTCGGCGACGACGCTCTGAAAAACCTTACGGCAGACGGTATTGTCTGCAAGGGTGCCGAGGTTCATGCCGGAGATATACTTGTAGGAAAAGTTACTCCCAAAGGAGAAACCGAGCTTACCCCTGAAGAAAGGCTTTTAAGAGCTATATTCGGTGAAAAAGCCCGCGAAGTTAGAGATACTTCGCTTCGTCTGCCTCACGGAGAAAGCGGAATTGTCGTTGACGTCCGCACATTCTCGCGTGACAATTCAGACGAGCTGCCGCCCGGAGTAAACAAAGTTGTAAGAGTTTATATCGCTCAGAAGAGAAAGATTTCTGTAGGAGACAAAATGGCAGGACGTCACGGTAACAAAGGTGTCGTTTCACGTATTCTCCCTCCGGAAGATATGCCTTTCCTTCCCGACGGTACACCTCTTGATATCGTCCTTAATCCTTTGGGCGTTCCTTCCCGAATGAATATCGGTCAGGTGCTTGAAGTGCATCTCGGAATTGCCGCAAGGAAACTCGGATGCAAAATTATGACGCCCGTATTCGACGGTGCTAATGAAAATGATATAGCTGAATTTATGAACGCCGCAGGAATGCGTCCCGACGGAAAAACAATTCTTTATGACGGAAGAACAGGCGAACAGTTTGACAACCCCGTAACCGTAGGTATTATGTACTATCTTAAGCTTCATCATCTTGTTGATGATAAAATACACGCGCGTTCCACCGGTCCTTATTCACTCGTAACACAGCAGCCGCTCGGCGGTAAAGCTCAGTTCGGAGGACAAAGATTCGGAGAAATGGAAGTTTGGGCTCTTGAAGCTTACGGCGCAGCTTATACACTTCAGGAAATACTCACGGTTAAATCCGACGACGTTATCGGAAGAGTAAAAGCCTATGAAGCTATCGTTAAAGGTCACAATATCCCGACTCCGGGTGTCCCTGAATCCTTTAAAGTGCTGCTGCGTGAATTAAAATCTCTGGCACTTGATATAAGAGTTCTTGACGCCGACGGAAATGAAGTAAAAATAAAAGACAGCTCGGCTGAAGAGACCGACAAGATAAAACGCGTTGCTCCGACAATTGAAGAGGACGGCAGCGCTAAAAATACCGAAGCATCCGGAATCGAAGACTTTATCGATATTGACGAGGATGATTCAAACCGCGACGATTACGACGAGGATTTTTACGAGGATGACTATGATGATGATGAGTCGGATCTCGGTTTTGACGAAGACTAAATCCCGCCCGAAACACATTTTATTATGATTTTGAAAAGGAGCGGCAGTTTATCAATGAACCAAATTGAACACAACGAATTTGATAAAATTAAAATCGGTCTTGCTTCCCCCGAAATGATCCGTTCATGGTCATATGGTGAAGTAAAAAAGCCGGAAACAATAAATTACAGAACCTTAAAGCCCGAAAGAGACGGCCTTTACTGCGAAAGAATCTTCGGTCCGACAAAAGACTGGGAATGTCACTGCGGAAAATACAAAAGAGTCCGCTATAAGGGCAAAATCTGCGAAAAATGCCATGTCGAGATAACTACCAATAAGGTGCGCCGCGAAAGAATGGGACATATTGAGCTTGCAGCTCCCGTGTCTCATATATGGTATTTCCGCGCTATTCCCTCAAGAATGGGACTTTTGCTTGACATATCTCCCAGACTTCTTGAAAAAGTTCTTTATTTCGCACAGTATATCGTCGTTGATCCCGGAGAAGATACCGTGCTTTCAAAAAAGCAGCTGCTTAATGACCGTGAATACAGTGATTACCGCGAAAAATACGAGGATGATTTCTATGCCGAAATGGGTGCGGAAGCTATTAAAGAATTGCTTTCCGAATTTGACTATGAACGGTATGATGAGTTTATCCGCGTCAATGTGGACGATTTTGTTACTGTTACAGGTCTTTCAAAGAGCCGGATTATCGACTATCTCGCAAAGAGAATATACTTTGTCGAAAATCCCGCCGACTGCGATAAATTCACCGCCGGCGAAATAATTCCACGTACGGTATTCAACACAAAAGTAAAACGTTATAACCTTGAGCATCCTCATGCTAAAATTGAGGTCAAAACCGGCTCAAAATATATTGAAGAGCTGTATGACAAATATTGTACCGAAAACGATCCCGATACTCTTCCGGTAGTTATTGCCGACAAAAAACAGTGGATAAACAACCTCGAATGGTTTGACAGACAGCTTAAGAACGAACTTGAAGGCGCTTCAGGTCAGAAAAAAGTTAAAATAGTAAAAAGGCTTGAAGTAATTGAATCGTTTAAAAATTCAGGAAATAAGCCGGAATGGATGATTCTTGACGTTATTCCGATAATCCCGCCGGATATACGTCCTCTTATACAGCTTGACGGAGGCAGATTTGCAACCTCCGACCTCAATGATCTTTACAGAAGAGTTATCAACCGAAACAACAGACTTAAAAGGCTTATGGAACTGCAGGCTCCCGACATAATCATACGCAATGAAAAGCGTATGCTTCAGGAAGCAGTCGACGCCCTTATCGACAACGGACGCCGCGGCAGAGCCGTTACAGGTCCCAGCAACAGGCCTCTTAAATCCTTATCCGAAATGCTGCGCGGAAAACAGGGACGTTTCCGTCAGAATTTGCTCGGAAAACGTGTTGACTATTCTGGACGTTCGGTTATCGTCGTAGGACCAAGCCTGAAAATATATCAGTGCGGACTTCCTAAGGAAATGGCGCTTGAACTGTTTAAGCCATTTGTTATGAAACGTCTTGTAGAAACAGGCAAATCCGCCAATATCAAAGACGCCAAAAAGAAAGTAGAAAGAGTAAGCACCGAAGTATGGGATGCTCTTGAATATGTAATAAAGGATCATCCTGTCCTTCTAAACCGTGCGCCTACGCTTCACAGACTTTCCATTCAGGCTTTTGAACCTGTTCTTGTTGAAGGACGCGCAATAAAACTGCATCCGCTGGTTTGTACCGCCTTCAATGCTGACTTTGACGGCGACCAGATGCCGGTACATGTGCCTCTTTCTGCCGAAGCTCAGGCAGAAGCACGCTTCCTTATGCTGTCGGCAAACAACCTTTTAAAACCCGTTAACGGTCATGCCGTTACCGTTCCTACTCAGGATATGGTTCTCGGTTCATATTATCTCACCATTATTAAGCATGACGAAAAAGGCGAAGGCATGTGCTTCCGTGACTTTGACGAAGCTATGATGGCTTATGCGAACGGAGAGCTCGGTCTGCATGCTCCCATAAGGGTCAGAATGACCAAAAAAATGGAGGACGGCACAACAAAAAGCGGAATTATCAACGCTACGCTCGGCAGACTTATATTTAACCGTTCTATCCCTCAGGATCTTCATTTTGTCGAAAGAAATGAAGAAAATATGTTTGATCTTGAAATAGACCGCGTAGTAACCAAAGATGAGCTCGGAAAAATTATAGACAGCTGTATCAAATATCACGGAATTTCAAAGACAGCCGAAGTGCTCGACTTTATAAAAGATACCGGATATAAATATTCTACAAGAGCATCTATTTCAATATCTATATCAGATATGACAGTGCCTCCGCAGAAAAAAGTTATAATCGAAGAAAGTGAAAAACAGGTAGCTATCATATCCAAGCTTTATAACCGTGGTCTTCTTACCGATGAAGAAAGAAGACAGCGCGTAATCAATATATGGGAAGTCGCAACTAATGACGTTGCAAATGCACTTACCGCAAACCTCGATGAATTCAACAACATTCGTATGATGGCTGTATCCGGAGCCCGCGGATCTATTAAACAGATTCGTCAGCTTGCAGGTATGCGCGGTCTTATGGCTTCAACCTCAGGTCAGACAATTGAACTGCCTATTAAGGCTAACTTCCGTGAAGGTCTTAATATTCTCGAATATTTCATAGCTGCCCGCGGAGCCCGCAAAGGTCTTGCCGATACCGCTCTGCGTACCGCCGACTCCGGTTATCTTACAAGACGTCTTGTCGACGTTTCTCAGGACGTTATAATTCGTGAGGTCGACTGCGGAGCTAAAGAAGGTCTTTGGGTATCCGAAATCGCCGAAGGCAAAGAAAAGATAGAAGCTCTTGATCTGCGTCTTATCGGCCGTTTCGTTATCGGCGATGTAATCGATCCCGCAACAGGCAAAGTTATTGTTCCGGATAATACAATGATATCCGAAGATCAGGCTGAAGAAATAGTTAAAACTCAGTCGCGTGAAAATCCCGATCACCGTATTATGAAAGTTCATATACGCTCGATACTCAACTGTCAGTCAAAACATGGCGTCTGCGTACACTGCTACGGCTCAGACCTCTCATCCGGAAAACCGGTAAATGTAGGAGAATCAGTAGGTATAATCGCAGCTCAGTCTATCGGTGAGCCAGGTACTCAGCTTACAATGAGAACCTTCCATACCGGTGGTATCGCAGGCGGCGATATAACTCAAGGTCTTCCCAGAGTTGAAGAACTTTTTGAGGCAAGACGTCCTAAAAAGACAAGCGTTGTTTCTGACTGCGACGGTACGGTCACATCTATAACCGAAGACAAAAAAGTCCGCCGCGTAGTTATCAGCCGGGTTCTTTCTGATCTTGAAAAACAAACTCTGCCCGCTGATGTTATAGCTGAAGTTGAAGGCAAAAAGTTTGAATACAGTATACCGCTCGGAACAAGAGTTATCGTTCAGGAAGGCGATGAAGTTTACAGAGGTCAGTCTATTACCGAAGGTCTTATGAGCCCTGCCGATATTGTCCGCATTAACGGTCTTGACGCTGTATATGAATATATTATCAAGGAAGTTCAGAAGGTTTATGCGCTTCAAGGCGTTGAAATCAATGACAAGCATATCGAAACAATCGCACGTCAAATGACAAGAAAAGTTAAAGTTGAAAGCTCCGGAAGCACTGATCTGCTTGTAGGTTCAATTATCAGCCGCAATGAGCTTAAAGAGGCAAATGAACCTATCGAAAAACGTCTTGCCAACGGCGAAATCGGTATTGCTCCCGCTGTTGCATCACCTGTTCTGCTCGGTATAACAAAGGCTTCTCTTTCTACCGAATCTTTCCTGTCTGCGGCATCTTTCCAGGAAACTACAAAAGTTCTCACCGAAGCTGCTATTAAAGGAAAAATAGATCCTCTTCTCGGTCTTAAAGAAAATGTTCTTATCGGTAAGCTTATTCCTGCAGGTACAGGTATGCAGATATACCGTGATATAGAAATAACCGATAAAAATAATCAAATACTTTATGCTCCCGAATTTGAAGACAAAGAAGAAACTCCTGTTGTAGCTCCTGTCAAAAAAACCGACCTTGCAGATAATGAAGATTCCGATGATGATGAGTTTTCGGAAGATGAAACTGATGAGATCGATTTTGACAACAGCGAAGAAATAGAATCTGAACTTAAATAAAAACTTTCTGAGTTTTTTATAAAAAATATAAAACAAACCTCACGCTTTTCAGTTTAAAACAAGGCGTGAGGTTGTTTTTGCAATTCTTATAAATTTATTTTTTTATATATTGTTATATATATTTATCAGCCGGTTTATCCGTTGACCTCGGCAAGATGCTCGTTTAACGCCTTCTCGCGGAAAACAAGCTTATTTTTATCATACTCGGCAACACTTACGGACGCATTAGGAAAATTGAAGAAATTAAGCTTGCTGTCAAGCCTTCCGTTTTCGGCGTATGAAAGAAGCAATTTCAGCGGCATGGCGTGAAATACAACAAGTACTGTTTTTCCGCTGTTTTCTTCCGAAATTTCTGATATTTTGTTGTAAACCCGCAAAAACGCTTCCTGTGTTGACTCTCCTCCGGGAAATCTGAATATATCAGCGTTATTTTCCCAATTAAAATAAGCTTCAGGATATTTTTCGGGAACTTTCAGGAAATATAATCCCTCCCATTCTCCTACATTCATCTCTCTCAAAGCCTTATCAGTATGTATTTGTTCTTCGGGAATCCCGAGTTTTGAAGTTATTATTTTTGCAGTATCATAAGTACGGCGCAGATCGCTCGCATATACAGTATCTATCTTAAAATTTTCAGAGATAAACTCGCCTGTTCGCGCTGCTTGTTTTTCTCCTAAAAGAGAAAGAGGTATATTAGACTGACCTGTAAAAATTTTATTTACGTTTGCTTCGCTTTGCCCGTGCCGCACAAAAATAAAAGTTGTCATTTGTCTTTACTTCCTTTCAGCAGTTATTTATGTATATATACTGCGACCAGGCATATCTGCCTTCGCAGTCCTTTACCTCTGCTCTTACAAATCTTTCAATTCCGTTGGGTATAAATTCCCCGTGCGTAATTCCATGGCCTATATCTGCCCTGTGAGAGTTCCAGGCACAGTCGGTATAATAAACTATTTCCTCTACCGGCGTATCCGGACAATCTACAGTTAAACGGCCATCATTAAATTCCGTGTAAATCAACGGTCCCTGCGTAGAATAGTATTTTCCTTCTTTTAATGCTCTCATTATCGAAGATTTTGTACATTCTTCCGCTTCCGCTATAATATAGCTCCTGCAAGTATCATAATCCTTATAAAAATGTGTGTCGTCTGTCGCTGCAAGCTTCAAAATATTTCCTCTTGAAGCTAATATATCAAGTATTACTCCGCTGTACGGCCGCGCGTTTCGAGGAAGATCGGAAACCGAATTGAATATCTCCGTAAAATCTATTCCTTTAAGGGCCGCTATCTCATCTGGTGAATTCAAGCTCCATGCAGGATGCGCAAGACATGCAAGTCCTCCTGCTTTATGTATCAGACCATGTTATTCCAAAATCATCGCTGTATATGAGAAGATTATAATTATCCATATGTGGCTCGCATGTTCCGCCTGAATACCATCCCAAAAAAATGCGACCTCCGTGTGTTACCGCAAGTGCCGGACAGCCTTGGAATTTTCGTACTGATTCAAAATATTTTTCATCCTTAGGATAATACAACTGCTCACACGCAACGTATGCGGCATTATTCTTCATAAATATCCTCCGTAAATTTTTTATGTAAAATGTAAAGCCTCAATTATAATTTTAATGCCTAATATTTATTTTACATTTTTCATTTTATTTTTATCTTCTTTTATGATATCAAGCCTTTTGTTTCGGAAGTAAAGCGCTATGTCCGTTCCAACCATAAAAAGATTTAGAAAATAAAAATATGTCGGCCATTTTATTTCGCCCGACTGATAAAACACAAGCATTTTCCATACCGTTCCGCATATGTACCCTGCAAATATGAAAAGCAAAAACGGCAGGCTTTTGCCTTTTGCGGTTTTTGCTCGGTATGATTTTATAATAGAAAGCGGCCATGATATGCCAAAACATATAACCATTGCAGCTTCAAGAAATTCCTGGAGTAGTTCCATTGTTATCTTTTTTCCCCCATAATTACTCTGTATTTTATTGAAAATTTGTTTTTAAATATAAATAAAACTCAAATATTTTTGTCATTTGTTATGTCGCCGCTGCCCGAAACAGGTATCGCCTCTCCAAGATATTTAGGTGAAGGCTTAAAAATGCCACTGAAAAAATCTTTTATACGTGCCGCATATTCACGTATCTCTCTTAAATTTTGCCCACTGTAAACAGTTTTCTGCGCATCCGCACCGACAGCATCAACTGACAGTCTGTCGGCAAGATAAAGCGCCCTGTAAAGATGATATTTCTGTGTCACAATACATGCGCTTTCTACACCAAATACATACTTTGCCCTATATATGCTGTCATACGTTGAAAATCCCGCATGATCCATAAAAATATCCTCCGACGGTACTCCCTCTGATATAAGCCAGCTTTTCATAGCATTTACTTCATCATAATCTACCGTACCGTGATCGCCGCTTACCAAAATTTTTTCTGACACGCCGTTCTGATACAATAAAAGTCCGCATTCAAGGCGTTCGGCAAGCATTGACGACGGACTGCCGTCCGGACGCAATCCTGCTCCGAGAATTAAAATACAATCTGTTTTTTTTATTTCATCACAATGCAATATTCTTGCTTCTGTGCTTTTTACTACATATATATTTATTGCAACTGCCACTATAATTAAAACCGCAATAACAGAAACAGCCGCGACTAAAAAACGCTTAAATTTCTTTTTCATTTTTCCCCCGTTATATATTTATAAAAACGGTATAATATATAATTTTAGATTTATGTTTATAAATTATTATTTATTAGTATATCACATCCGACTTGTTTTTACAACAGAAAATACACAATAATAAATTAAAACGGCTGTTTATAAATTAAACAGCCGCATAAACATAAAAAAATTTTAAATAACTTTTACCGCTACACAAGTCATGTCGTCTTCGCGCAGATTTATTTTTTTTGCCTTTGAAAGAATTTTATCCGCAAGCTTTGCCGGATCTTCATCATTGCCAAAAGACAGCATTTCACAAAGCCACGGCACTTCGTCGGATGACTGCACGATTCCGTCTGAAAGCATTAACACAGTATCCCCTTTCTCCAAAGTGAATTTCGTGCTTTCGGCGCTAAATGACCGTATTATTCCTGCCGGCGGTGTGTATGACGCTATTTTATAAAGCTTTGACGCCCTGACTATATATGCCGGAGCAGCTCCGGCTTTTATAAACGAAGCGTCTCCTGACAAAAGATCCACTTCTAAAAGATCTACCGTTGCAAAGCTTTCATCATTCTTTGAAAGCAAAAGATTATTTAAAAGCTCCAGTGTTACATTCTTATGCGCTCCGGTCGTTAAAAGTTTTTCGATAAATACCGATGTCAGCCTTGATGTAAGAGCCGCGCTTCTGCCGCTACCCATTCCGTCAGAAATAAGAGCGTAAAAATAATCCTCGTCGCTCTCGAAAAAGCTTACGGTATCTCCATTTACGGCATTTCCGCCTTTCGCGCATGCGCTTCTTGCATATTCAAGCTTTATCTTTCTTTTTCTTGTAAGCCTCATCGTCATCTTTTCGCCGCATCCGATATATTCCGGCTCGCCGAATAAATATCCGCATTTCTCACTCATGTATCCTGCCAGCTCTTCTGAGGTACATGGGAATTTTTCCACGGAAACGCCGTGTACATCTATTATCTTTATCCTGTCTCCATATGCCTCAAGAGATGAATATCTTAATCCGATTGACGCAAGCGCTGAATTTGCCGCGTCATATAATGCCCGATCGGGAGTCTTATCTATCTTCGCTTTCTGAGATGTATATTTTATAAGTCTTGCCATTGTACTGTACTCCGATGCCAGAATTTCTGTTTTATTGTCGCGAAAATGCTCGTTTACAAGTTCGCCGTATCCGTCGTTGAACTTTTCTACTATTTCAGTAAGCTTTATGCAGCTTTCTGCATATTTGTCCGGCAAATCACTTTTTTTAAGTCCGCCCGACGACAAGCGTTCACATATTATATCCTCCACATTTTCCGATTCATACAGTTTCCTGCTGTAACATCTGTCATACATCGCACAGCCTCCACAGCATGAATCAAGAATTTTATGCACTTTGTCACGTATCTCCGTCTCGGTCGGATATCGAAGCTTGTCCGATATATTATAAACTATATCAGACAGTGACGTGAATGCACGGGATATCTTTTCAAATCCTCCCGCAGAAACAGGTTCTTTTGTATCATATTCCGGAAATCTTTTTTTTATTGTCATAAGCGGCGTAATCTCCGATATCGGAATAAACAATAGAGCCGCTGTCCCTGCGCTTAGTATCGCCGTATATGCTGAACTGCTGTCGATATAAAGCATGACAGCCGAAAAAACACATATAAAACACAATGCCGCCGCACTGTTTTTCTTTTTCCCGAAACTTCCTGAAAAAAATCCTGCTGTTCCCGCTGCTATCGCAAATGATGTTTCTGTTCCGAAACCCGCTGCCGCACCGCATAAAAGTCCCATAAGGAGTCCATAAAGAGAACCTCCGGATATACCCGAATAAAGAGTTATTACTGTCGTAAGTATTATCGACGGCATAAATAATTCCATTTTTACAAATGACAAAGCATATGCTCCTAAAAAAGCCGCCGCGCAGAAACCGCCGTCTAACACCACTGATCTTCTCCTTCTGCCTGACGACATAAGAGAACTTAAACATATAACCGTTGCCGGTAAACTTACGGCATATGACACACCTCTTAAAATATAGCTTTTTCCAAATCCTCCCACTCCGATCATTATAGCTCCGCACATTAGAGAAAGTGCCGCGGACAATGCTATCCGGTTTTTCGCTGTCTCATTAAACATAAACGAACTTAAAAACGCTCTTGCAAAAAAGGCAAGAGTATTTACGGCAAAAAAAGCTCCTGCTTCTCCTCCGTATCCAATAGAAGCAACCGCTGCTCCAAGATATGAAAAAAAGGCATATTTTTCTCCCGTCGCTGAAAGTATCAGCGCGGTTCCGCACGGATATACCGAAAACGGCAGCGGCGCACTGCCGAGCACCAATCCCGCCGCCGCATATGCCGCATATATCAAAATTTTAGAAAACTTTTTATGTCTTGCGCCGGTACGTACACTGCCGCGTCGCAAATATCTTTTTTCCTGTACCTTTTTTAAGCCGATGCCTGTATTTACCGAATAAAATCTTTTTCCGTAAATTTTTTTTATCGCCGAACGAAAACGCTTTTTTGTTTTTTCTGTAAGCGCCGGAGTAAAAACAAGCATTTTTTCACTTCCATTCTTTTTTGTATTATTTGGTAATAATTAGCAAATTATCTATCTTATGGATATATTATATATGCTTGTACACGCATAATCTGTCGAAGTGTGTACAATATCCGGTTTTTAAAAATTTTACTATTTATAAAAACATAAATTCAGTTGTTGAAAATAAAATATTTGCTCAATTCATAAAATATGCTTGAAAAAACTCTCCGTAAATGGTATTATGTATTATTAAAGTAAAATTTATCTTACACTCGTTTTTAGTTTTTTCGGCATTCGCTTACCTTTATATATCAAAACAACTTGACAAAGATGCATGTATTTAAAATACGGAAATAGAATTCCGCCTTTTAAAAAACTAACGTTTATTGCAATTCACTCCTAATAATAATTTATATAAAAATTGAATCATAGGATCGCGAACCGAATCTTAAAAAAACTGAAACTGAAAGGAACAGGTATATAAAAAAATGATACAAAAGCCAAAAGGCACTCTTGATATTCTGCCCGATGAAACTCCTTTGTGGCATGAAATTGAAGATACTGTACAGTATGTTACGTCAAAATACGGATTTTCTGAAATAAAATTCCCGACATTTGAACAGTCTTCTCTTTTTAAAAGAGGCGTCGGAGGCACTACCGATATAGTTCAAAAGGAAATGTTTACGCTTGACGACCGCGACGGCAACGAGCTTTGTCTTCGTCCCGAAGGTACGGCATGTGTCGTACGCAGCGTTATAGAAAACGGTCTTTTTAATGAGCCGATGCCGTTAAAGCTTTATTATTTTACAAACTTTTTCAGATATGAAAAGCCTCAGGCCGGCAGAAGCAGAGAATTTTTTCAGTTCGGAGTGGAAATGTTCGGAACTCCCAAAGCTTCGGCCGACGCCACTGTCATATCTGTCGCCGACATGCTGTTTAAACGCTTAGGAGTAAACGCAAAACTTAATATAAATTCTATCGGATGTCCTAAATGCCGTCCGAATTACCATGCCGCGCTTGTAGAATATTTTTCGGCTCACAAGGACGAGCTTTGCGATACCTGCAAGGAAAGACTTAAAACAAATCCCCTGCGTATTCTTGACTGCAAAAGTCCGATATGCGGAGCATTATGCGAAGGCGCTCCGAAAACCATAGATCATCTTTGCGTCGAATGCAAAGAACATTTTGACGAGCTGCGCGACTGTCTTTCGGCAATGAATATTGAATATTCGATAAATCCCCGTATCGTGAGAGGTCTTGACTATTATACAAGAACTGTCTTTGAATTTATTTCCGACGATATCGGCGCGCAGAGCACCGTATGCGGCGGAGGAAGATATGACGGTCTTGTAAAAGAGCTTGACGGACCGGATCTTTGCGGCATAGGCTTCGGACTCGGCGTCACAAGGCTTGTTCTCGCAATAAAAAAGAATGCGGAAAAGCGAGGAACAGCGCTTCCGGAAAACGAAAAGCCTCTAATTTATATTGCGCCTATGGGAAATAAGGCCCAGATAAAGGCGATAGGTCTTGTACATTCGCTTCGCAGCGCGGGCGTCGCCGCGGAATGCGATATAACCGGCAGAAGTCTTAAAGCGCAGATGAAATACGCGGACAAAATAGGCGCATTATATGCCGCCGTTATAGGAGACAATGAGCTTAATGCCGGAACATGCGAGCTTAAAAATCTAAGGACAGGCGAAAAAAAATCCGTCGCAATCGACGATCTCACCGAAATAAGAGATTAATATTTGATTATAATTAAAAACTTAATTATTTGAATACTTAAAATAACCGAGGAAATAATTATTTCCGACGGAAAGAAAGGTTGAATTGATATAAAATGGCTGAATTTTTAGGGAATATGAAGCGCACGCATTACTGCGGAACCATCAATGAAAACGATATCGGCAAAACCGTATGCGTAATGGGCTGGGTACAGAAACAGCGCGATCTCGGAAGTCTTATTTTTATAGATCTCAGAGACCGTACGGGTATTGTTCAGCTCGCCTTTGACGATACTACCGAAAAAAGCATACACGAAAAGGCTTTTTCCGCGCGCAGTGAATTTGTTCTCGGCGCCTGCGGCACCGTAAGAGAGCGCTCAAGCAAAAATCCTAACATTCCTACCGGCGCCGTCGAAATATTTGTTACCGAACTTAAAATCCTCGGAGAATCTCAAACTCCTCCTTTTGAAATAGTTGAAAATTCAAACTGCAATGAGGAACTCAGACTTAAATACCGCTATCTTGACTTAAGACGCCCGGATCTTGCAAAAAATATTATGCTGCGCCATAAGGTAGCCAAAGTCACACGCGATTATTTTGATGAAAACGGGTTTATTGAAATAGAAACTCCTATGCTTATACGCTCTACTCCCGAAGGCGCAAGGGATTATCTTGTTCCCAGCCGTGTTCATCCGGGTTCGTTTTACGCGCTTCCGCAGTCTCCTCAGCTGTATAAACAGCTTTCTATGGTCGCAGGTTTTGACCGCTATATGCAGATTGCCCGCTGTTTCCGTGATGAGGATCTGCGTGCCGACAGACAGCCGGAATTTACACAGATAGACCTTGAAATGTCATTTGTGGAAATGGAAGATGTCCTCGCAATAGGTGAAGGCTATATGAAGCGGATCTTTAAAGAAATTCTCGGTATCGATCTTCAGCTTCCGCTTCCGCGCCTGACCTATAAGGAAGCTATGGAGCGTTTCGGCTCGGACAAGCCTGATATACGCTATGGGATGGAAATATTTGATCTTTCCGATATTGCCGGCAGCTGCGGATTTTCAGTATTTTCAGGGGCAGTCTCCGACGGCGGCAGCGTGCGTGCGATAAAAGCTGAAAACTCTGTCTCCGTTCTCACAAGAAAAGAAATAGACAAGCTTACTGATTTCGTAAAAGGTATCGGGGCAAAAGGACTTGCATGGATACGTCTTACCGCGGAAGGCGTCTCTTCATCCTTCGCAAAATTCATGACAGAAGATGAAATGAATGCCATTATTAAAAAAGCGGACGCGAAAGAAGGAGACGTAATTTTAATAATCGCAGATAAAAATACAAATAAAATTCTCTCTCAGCTGGGCGCTCTTCGAACCGAGGTCGCACAAAAAACCGGCGTTGAGAAAAAGGGAATAGGATTGCTTTGGATAACCGAATTTCCTTTCTTTGAATACAATGAGGAAACCGGAAACTGGGACGCTATGCATCATCCTTTTACAGCTCCTCTTGACGAATGTCTGCCTTACCTTGAAAAGGATAAAGCTTCTGTCAGGGCAAAAGCATACGACCTTGTATTAAACGGCATCGAACTTTCAAGCGGTTCTATAAGAATTACAAATCCCGAACTTCAAAACCGCATGTTCAACCTTCTCGGAATGTCAAATGAACAGGCATATGAAAAATTCGGCTTCCTGCTTGACGCATTCAAATACGGAGCTCCCCCTCACGGCGGAATGGGCATAGGCCTTGACAGACTCTGCATGCAGCTTTTCAATTGTGAAAGCCTGCGCGACGTAATCGCTTTCCCGAAAGTTCAGAACGCTTCCGAACTTATGACTGCCTGCCCTGCTCCAGTCGATACTTCCGCTCTCGACGAACTGGGAATAAAACTTAAATAAAAAGGTAATGTTTACATGTCTGAAAGAAACAAGCTTCTCATTATAGACGGCAACAGCATATTAAACCGGGCATTTTACGGAGTGCGTCCAATGACGACACGAGACGGACGTCCGACAAATGCGATATACGGCTTTATAAATATGATCTTAAAACAGCTTGAGGCGCTCTCGCCTCAGGCTGCAGGCATAGCTTTTGACCTAAAAGAACCGACTTTTCGTCACAAAAAATGCGACTTTTATAAAGCGACGAGGAAAGGTATGCCGGATGAACTGGCAGCTCAGCTTGACGGCGCAAAAAAAGCCGCTGAATATCTCGGACTGCATGTCCTTTCTCTTTCAGGATATGAAGCTGACGACATACTCGGCAGCGCGGCGCGGCTTGCCGAAAATGATACTGCCAACGACTATGACTGCTATATAATGACCGGCGACAGAGATACTTTTCAGCTTATAGGAAAAAAAGCCTTCGTCCTTTTATGCACAAACAACGATACTGTCCTTTATGATGAAAAAAAGATCGCCGAAACATACGGCGGTCTTATGCCTTCACAGCTTATTGACCTTAAAGCCCTTATGGGTGACAGTTCGGATAATATTCCGGGCGTATCCGGCATCGGCGAAAAAACTGCGGTAAAACTTATATCTGAATTTGCCTCTCTCGACGGTCTTTATGAAAATTATCAGAATTCATCCCTTTCGGCAGGGATAAAGACAAAACTTGAAAAAGACAAAGATATGGCGTATACCAGCAGATTCTTAGCTGAGATCTGCTGTGACGTGCCTTTGCCGCTGTCTTTTTCGGATCTTAAATATTCCGGCATAAATAAATCCGCTTTTTATGAGCTTTTATCTTCATATGAGCTGAAAAGCATAATTAAAAGGCTGGGACTTACAAGCGGAGAAACCGGCAGCGTTTCTTCGGTATCTTTATCGCTTTTTGATGAAGTTTCAGACAATGATAACGGCAGTGGTGAAAACGAGGTGCAAATATTTACCGATTTTGAAGAAAAACTTTCTGCTCCGCCGCTTTCAGACACGGTATCTGTCTATCCCGATATCGAAGAAAACAAATTATATATCGATCCCGACGGGAAAACAATGTATATAATACCAATGACCGATGAAAATCTGCGCGCCGTTTTTGATAATAACGCTTTAACGGTAATTATATATGATTCAAAAGAACTCTTCAGGGAAATTTTAAAGCGCAAAATTGACTCTTCAGATATATGTTCATGCGCGGTTTTTGACGTAATGCTTGCCGAATATGCGGTTTCCCCGTCTCCTAAAGGAAATATTGATGATATTCTTTCGGGCAGAAGCACGGCAGGTTTTGATATTTCCGAAAAAACACAGAAAAAACTTTTATACGCCCGTGTTTTAAGAGAATTGCATGAAGAACTCAAAACACGGATTGAAAAAGAAAATCTTGAAAAAATCTGTTATGATATAGAATTTCCGCTTGCGCGCACACTTGCACGCATGGAACATGAAGGGTTCCTTCTTGACTGCGGCGGCATCGCCTCTTACGGCGAAACGCTCGACGCAAGGCTGCACGACCGCATTACGAACATTTACAAGCTGTCGGGCTGCGATTTCAATATAAATTCGACAAAACAGCTTGGCGAGGTATTATACGGCAAGCTTGGGCTCCCCGCTTTCAAAAAAACCAAAAGCGGATTTTCCACCGATGCAGAAACTCTCGAAAAACTGCGTCCTTATCATCCGATAATAAATGAAATCCTTGATTACAGAGTCGTTTCAAAGCTGAAGTCAACATATGTCGAGGGACTTTTAAAAGTTGTCGACAAAGAAGATATGCGAGTTCATACCACTTTTAAACAAGCCCTTACAATGACCGGCAGGCTGTCATCAGTCGAGCCTAATCTTCAGAATATCCCTATAAAACAGGCGGAAGGACGGGAGCTGAGAAAATTTTTCATCGCTTCTCCCGGGAATATGCTTGTCGACGCCGATTATTCGCAGATCGAACTTCGCATACTCGCTTCGCTTTCTCAGGATAAAAATATGTGCGACGCCTTTCTTTCTGGAGCAGATATCCATACCATGACTGCTTCACAGGTTTTCGGAGTTCCCGCGGGCGACGTCACTCCCGAAATGAGAAAAAGCGCAAAGGCCGTAAATTTCGGTATAGTTTACGGGATCTCTGATTTTTCGCTTGCGGGCGATATCGGCACTACAAGAAAAGTAGCCGCAGAATATATTGAAAAATATTTCTTAAAATATCCGCAGATACGCGAATATCTTGATTCTCAAATAGATTTTGCGGTAAAAAACGGGTATGTTACAACTCTTTTCGGCAGACGCCGTTATATCCCCGAACTTTCGGCAAAAAATAAAGTTATGCAGGCTTTCGGAAAACGAGTCGCTATGAATTCCCCGATTCAGGGAACTGCCGCCGATATAATAAAGCTTGCAATGATTCATACCGAAAAGGCACTTCGGCGCGAAAATCTGCAGGCGAAACTGATTCTTCAGATCCATGATGAACTAATCGTAGAATGCCCTCAAAATGAAACCGAAAAGGTTTGCGGTATTCTGAAGTATGAAATGGAAAACTGCACGGGAAATCTGCTTAGAGTTCCTTTAGATGTGTCTTTATCATACGGCAAAAATTGGTATGAAGCTCACGAGTAAAAATTTTTAAAAAATTTACGGAGATTCTGTAATTCAGATTCTCCGTAATTTTTATTTATATATGTAAATTATAAAATCCAGATCGACGGGTCTTTCCTTGCCGGCGCTCTGCCGCTGTTTACAAGCTCTTCAAGAGTTCTTCCGTCTAAATATTCATAAACCGCCTTCTCAAGTCCGCTCCAAAAATCCGCCGCCTTGCAGCCGCTTTTCCTTTCACAGCCTTCTGCACTAAGACACGGCGATGTTTCAAAGCTTCCCTCTGACGCTCTGAATATATCTCCTATTTTATATTCCGACGGCTTCCTTGAAAGCTTATATCCTCCGCCGTTTCCGCGCGTGCCTATGACAAGGTCAGCTTTTGATAAAAGGGATATTATCTGCTCAAGATATTTTACCGTAATATCCTGTCTTTCTCCTATATCCTTTAAAGGAACAAATCCCTCTTTGCCGTTTTCGGCAAGATCTATCATTATACGCAGGGCATATCTTCCCTTAGTGGATACCTTCATATTTCTTCCTCCGTGCCTATTTTTACATTCCCGTGTTGTTTCCTCTTAAATATTCCTACTGAATAAATACGCGGTATGCCGGCAATTTTTAAATTATATATATTATATCATGGATTTATTTTTTTTCAAGCAAAATCATTTAAAATATTTTTATTATCCGCAATTTACTTCAGAATAAGTCATAAATTAAAAGCATATAATACATATATAAAATTATGCCGAAAAATACGGTATTTTTAAAACGGGAGAACTTAGTATGAATACAAAAGCCGCAAAAATTTCAATTCCGAAACTTATATTCGCCTGCCTTATTTCTCTGGCTGCGGGAGGTTTAGGGTCGCTGCTTGCAGGAAACAGCTTTGAAATATATCAATATCTCGAAAAACCTCCGTTTTCACCTCCTGCGATCATTTTTCCTATCGTCTGGACAATTCTTTATATATTAATGGGTATAGCTTCATATCTTATATTTATAGAGCATACCGATGAATCTAAAAAAGCTCTCACAACATATACCTTCTATCTTATACTGAATATTCTGTGGCCTACTGCATTTTTTAAAAAAGGCGCGTTTCTTGCAGCTCTTCTGCTGCTGGCAGGTCAGCTTTTACTGCTCGGCGCATGCTTTAATTCATATTACCATATAAACAAAAAAGCTGCATTCCTTATGGTGCCGACAATATTATGGAGTATTTTCGCGATGTATTTGAATGTCGGATTTTTATTCCTCAACGCTTAATGAACAATATCCCTCAAACTTTTGACAATAAATTGTGTATTTTCTAAAACCGGAAGAAAAAATTCTTCCGGTTTTATACTTTATCAATCTAATAGCTAAAAAAGGAAATTCAGCTAAGCACTTATCATTCATCATTTTTATTTTTTAATTTTTGTGACCAGATCACGGTTTTTTATAAAATAAAAAACTATAATTATTAATAAATATTATGTATTATATTTAGCATAAAGAAAAAAGGAGAGAAAAAATGCAGTATGTTATTACATTTTTAGAAGGTATCATATCATTTGTTTCACCTTGTATGCTGCCTATGCTTCCGATATATATTTCATACTTTGCCGGAAGCGAAAACAAAAAGCATAAGACTTTTTTAAAATCGCTGGCATTTGTGTTGGGATTTACCGTCACTTTTACCCTTTTAGGACTTTTTGCCGGAACTCTCGGCTCTTTTCTGACAAGTTATCGGAAAATTGTAAATATAATTGCCGGTCTGCTTGTTATTATTTTCGGCTTATCCTATCTTGAAATAATAAAGCTGCCGTTTTTTAAAGGTATAAACCACAGTGCAAAAATAGACAGTATTTTTTCCGCATTTATCTTCGGAGTAATATATTCGGTAAGTCTTACGCCGTGCGTCGGAGCTTTCCTCGGATCTGCGCTTATGCTTGCTTCTTCTGCCGGCGGCGCCCTAAAGGGAACTTTACTGCTGCTTGCCTATTCTTTGGGGCTGGGAATTCCGTTTATATTGTCGGCAGTTTTGATAGATAAACTTAAAACTACTTTTACGTTTATAAAAAAACACTATAAAGCAATAAGCATTGCCAGCGGTATTTTCCTCATTGTTCTCGGAATTTTAATAATGTTCGGAATTATGAATTCGCTGTTTTACATGCTTGCATGAGAGGAGACGTTTATGAATAAAACTTTAAAATACGTTATTTACATCGTTATATTTGCCTTAATTTTTGTAGCGGCTTTTTTTGCCTACGGATATCTGTCTGAAAACTATATGTCAGAAGACAGAAACGGCGGTGTTGAGAAAGAAAAAGACAATTCAGCAAATGACAGCAAGGAAGACGGCTCGGATAAAGAGCTCGGCACGCAAAATAATTCCCAAGAGTCTGAAGCGGAACCGGCGCCGGATTTCACCGTTTTTGACAGCGACGGAAACGAAGTATCGTTATCGGATAATATCGGCAAACCGGTTATAATCAATTTTTGGGCAAGCTGGTGCTCGCCGTGCAAAACCGAACTGCCTTACTTTAACAGCGCATATGAAGAATATAAAGACGATATTGAATTTATGATGATTAATCTGACAGACGGACTGAGCGAAACCACCGAAAAAGTAAAAGACTTTATTTCGGAAAATGAATACTCATTTTCTGTTTACTATGATACGGAAAGTTCTGCCGCTTCAGCCTATGAGACAATGTATATTCCTCTTACCGTATTTATAAACGATAAAGGTGAAGTTGAAGATTCTCATGTCGGAATGATGAGCGAAGCTGCTCTTTACAATTATATAGATCAGCTGCTTGGAATAGCCGAATAAACCGCTTATACCGTTTTATGCTGAAAAACAGCCTCTTTCATAAATAAAAGAGGCTGTTTTTTTGTATCATTATAAAATCCGGCATATGCTTTTTAAAGTCTACGCTTGTTTTTTAACTATTTAATTTTTACTTGCCGTTATTTCTATTTTTGTAAGCGGCAATTCCTTTCTTTGCAGAAACAGCTACAGCTCCTGACAATGCCGCGAGCGCTATAACGTTCGGCAAAACCATAAGGTTATTAAACATATCCATAAGCGCCCAGACAAGATCATTTCTCAAACATGATCCTATGAATATGAACACCACCGCCAATACTGAATATACCACAACCGCCTTTTTGCCGAAAAGATACTCAAAATTTATCTTTCCAAAAAGATTCCAGCCGAGAATAGTTGAAAATGCAAAAAACAAAAGACATACCGCAACAAAAATACTTCCGATATCCGCTCCGAAAATTTTTCCGAAAGCAAGCTGCGCCATATTTGTATTCATTACCCCATCGGCGGAACCTGATGCAAGCACACCGTCTCCGGCATACAATGTAGAAATTACGACAAGAGCTGTCATAGTCAAAACTACAAAAGTATCTATAAATACGCCGATCATCGCAACTACACCCTGTTCATGAGGAGTTTTTACCTTCGCAAGAGCATGCGCGTGAGGTGTAGAACCCATACCGGCTTCATTTGAAAACAATCCTCTTTTTGCACCCTGGCTTATAGCTGTCTTCAGCGCCATTCCTATGCCTCCGCCTATTATGGCGTTAGGCTGAAATGCATATTTAAATATCATTCCAAACGTTTCAGGCACATATTTTATTCTTGCAAATATTATAACAAGTCCACCGACTAGATATATAACTGCCATAATCGGAACAAGCTTTTCGGTTACCGACGCTATTCTCTGTGCGCCGCCTATAAAAATGATTCCTGAAATAACAGCTATCACAGCTCCTGCTATTGCCGCGGTAACCGTTATATTCACAGAACCTAGTGAAATAAGTATATTGCTGCGTTCAGGATCAATTATATTTTCTATCGCTTCGGTTATTGAGTTTGCCTGAACCATAGTTCCTATAAACCCTAAAGCTATTGTAATTGAAACCGCGAAGAAAACCGCAAGAAATGTGCCGAATTTTCCGGAAAACGCACGTTTTATATAATATACCGGGCCTCCCTTTACCGACCCGTCTGCCGCAACTTGTTTTGTCTCCTGTGCAAGAACCGCTTCGGCATATATTGTCGCCATTCCGAAAAATGCTATAACCCACATCCAGAAAATCGCTCCGGGGCCTCCCGTCAAAATAGCGCCGCATGCTCCAACTATATTTCCGGTTCCTACCTGTGCCGCAACCGCCGTCGCAAGTGCCTGAAAGGACGAAAGCCCTCCTCCATGCTTGCCTCCGCTCATTGTAAATTTGCCGAATACGTCTTTAATGCCTTCTCCAAAACAACGTATCTGCACAAAATGAGTCTTAATTGTAAACAATACACCCGCTCCGATAAGCAAAACTATTAGAATATAATCGGACAGATATGTATTTATCGTATCAACGATATTCTGTAATGCTTCCATTTTTCCTCCTTAAAACAAAAAATGCCGCCGAAAACGACAGCTCAGAAGAATAAAATTACAGAAAAACACAATATTTCATTATTTCTTATAAAGAATATTTGCTCTGTTCTTTTGCCTGAGAGATTCGGCATAAATATGCCTTGCACCTTCGGCACCCGCAAAGGGGATTCTCCAGAGAACTCTCCGCTCTCAGTTTCGATTTGTTTTAATCGATTCTAAGAGTTTCAGCGAGTATTTTGTCTTTTTTTATTTATGCTGTTATTTTATATCATCATACAAGATTTGTCAAGTAAATACTTAAAGTGTATAAAATATTTTTCCTTATTGCATTACGTATCACAAATATAAAACAGTTCATATCATTAAATTGCAGTATGAATTTATTGTTTTGGTATAAAGATTTATTTAAATTATTTCAATTTATCTTGACAAATATTTGACATTTTGGTAAACTAATTTATTATCGGTTATTATATTAAGAGTAAAATTATATCTTATATTTTATATGCCGTGTTTTTTGAAATTTATTTTTAACATACTATACAGGAGTAAATGCAATGGGAATCAAAGTTGCAAAATTCGGAGGCAGTTCTCTTGCCGATGAAAATCAGTTCAGAAAAGTAAAAAAAATCGTCGAAGCGGATCCGGACAGAAGATATATAGTTCCTTCCGCACCAGGAAAACGTTTTTCGGACGATATTAAAATAACCGATCTTTTATACCGCTGCTATGATATGGCTAAAAGCGGAGAAAATTTCGAAAAAGAGTTTTCTTTAATAGAAAAACGCTATAATGATATTATCTCAGCACTTTCTCTTTCTTTGTCTCTTGAGGACGACTTTACCGAAATAAAATCCGCATTGCGCGCAAAAGTAGGACGCGACTATGCCGCAAGCCGCGGAGAATATCTTAACGGAAAAATCCTTGCCGAATATCTCGGATATACATTTATTGACGCCGCAGAAGTAATATTTTTCGATGAGAACGGCAAGTTTGCCGCCGAGCATACAAACTATGTTCTGTCAGAGCGTCTGAAAAGAACAGAACGTGCGGTTATACCCGGATTTTACGGAATTTCAGCAAACGATACTATAAAAACCTTTTCACGCGGCGGATCTGATATAACCGGCGCAATTGTAGCAAAAGCTGCAAGAGCCGATCTTTATGAGAACTGGACAGATGTTTCAGGATTCTTATGCGCCGATCCGAGAATAGTTAAAAATCCGCGCCCTATCGGCATAATAACTTACCGCGAACTGCGCGAACTTTCATATATGGGCGCAACTGTTCTGCATGAAGAAGCTATCTTTCCTGTAAAATCAGAAGGGATTCCGATAAATATAAGAAACACAAATAAGCCGGAAGACTGCGGAACTATGATAGTCGCAAGCGTATCTACCATGCGTACGGACGATGAAAATCAAAATATTATAACCGGTATCGCCGGAAAAAAGAATTTTTCAGTCATTACGCTTGAAAAAGACCGCATGAATGAAGAAGTCGGTTTCGGAAGACGTGTGCTTGAAGTTTTGGAACATCATAATGTATGTTTTGAACATCTTCCCTCAGGTATAGATACAATGTCGGTCATTGTTGATGACAGTCTTTTTTCCAAAGATAAAAACGAGATCATCTCAGATCTGTTTGATGAGACCGGCGCAGATTCGATAGATGTGGAATCAGGCATAGCCCTTATCGCAGTTGCAGGTCACGGAATGAAAAATATGCGCGGAACTGCAGCAAAGATTTTTACAGCTTTAGCGGATGCTAATATAAATATACGCATGATCGACCAGGGTTCAAGCGAACTTAATATTATAATAGGCGTCAACAACGATGATTTTGAAGAATCAATACGCACTATTTACGGGGCTTTTGAAAACTGATCTTCATATCTTGGTTTAAAATATAAAATCATAAGGGAGTACGGTATAAAAACCGCACTCCCTTTATTTTTTTAAATCAACTATACTTTTTGCATTCATTTCAAATCTTTAAAATCCCGCATCGCATGCAGAAGCGACGAAGCGTCGCTGTATCCGCAGGCATGCGCGGCTTCTTCGGCTGAATATCCTCTCTGCGTCATATGATACGCTTTATTTATACGCAGCTTTTTAAGATAAGCATACGGCGTTGTGTTTACCTTTTTTTTGAATCGTCTTATAAGCGCGTTAGGCGTGATAAAAAATTGCTTTGCCAGCTCTTTTACAGAAAGTTCCTTATCTATGTTTTTTATAATCTCACGGACAACATTATTGACAAGCTCATCTTTTACGTATATATCCGCATCCGCATTTTTTATATCACCCGTTATTTTTTCGCAAAGATAACATATATTTGCAAAACAAAGCCCGGCTGCCGTGCCTCTGCGCAAAATTTCGTCCGATAATATGCCGCCTTCGCTGAACATCTTCGCGCCTTCCAAAAAAATCCCGCAGGAAGCTTTTAAAAAGCTGTCAGATTCTATATCCATTTCAAATACTTTTCTATACGTAAACGGCGGTATTACTTCAAAATCAATATACGTGTGATATAAAGGATCGTCTTCATAGCTTATAACATTAAATTCCGCTCCTTCGGGAAATAAATACAATCTGTTTTTTTTGAATTTATATTTCTGTCCTCCGCATATATATTCTCCGCTACCATGATGAATATAATAAAGCCTGTTTACCATGTTATGACTGTATTTCCAGTCTTTCGGCGGAATATATGCCTCGCCGTAACAATAAACATAGCTTATTTCAACCAACATCTATCCCTCCCTGTCAGTAAAGGTTGATTTTCAACAATAAAAAGCAAATTACTGTCATTGTAAAACAATGCTGCCGTTTTATAATAAATATAGATATTCAAACTTTCAAAATTGGTCCTGAAAGGAGTCTTTAAAATTATGAGTATTGAAGAAAACAAAAAATGGTTTAAAAATGCAAAATTCGGAATGATGATTCACTGGGGACTTTACTCAATTCTCGCAGGAGAATATAAAGGACAAAGATATAATTCTTTAGGCGAATGGATTATGTCAAGATTCAGAATACCGATAAACGAATATGAAAAACTTGCGGAAATCTTCAATCCGATATATTTCGACGCCGACGAATGGGTGTCTCTTGCCAAAAACGCCGGTATGAAATATATTGTTATAACAAGCAAGCATCATGACGGCTTCGCTCTTTTTAAATCCGAAGCCGATCCGTACAATGCAGTTGACTCAACGCCTTTCGGCCGCGATATAATAAAAGAACTTTCCGAAGCATGCAGACGCCAAGGGCTTAAATTCGGTTTATACTATTCTCAGGAGATTGACTGGCATGAACCGCACGGCGGAGGCTATCCGTTAAATGAAAAAGAAAACTGGAGACTTAATGACGGTTTTGACAGAGCCTGGTCAAACAACTGGGATTTTCCCGATATAAAAAACAAAAATTACAGTCTTTGCTTTGAGAAAAAAATCAAATCACAGGTGAAAGAAATTGTAACAAAATACGGAGACCTTGCTCTTATATGGTTTGACACTCCCGGAGTTATAACAAAAGAACAAAGTATGGAGCTATATAATCTTGTAAGAAAATATCAGCCTGACTGTCTTATAAATTCACGTATCGGTAACGGTGTCGGCGACTATACCTCTTTCGGCGACAATGAAATAAGAGATGATTACAGGGAAGATCTTTGCGAGTCCGCATGCACAATGAACGACACCTGGGGATATAAATCATATGACGACAACTGGAAATCCGCAGATGATATAATAAGAATAAAAAATCATTTAAACAGCCGCGGCATAAATTATCTTCTCAATGTAGGTCCCGATTATCTGGGCCGCTTTCCGGCGCCTGCCGCTGATATACTTAAAGCAATAGCTGAAAACAACAAAAACTCGTAGCTTATTATTTTAAATTCTGGTTTCCGCAATATTAAAACTCCGGCGCGCCTTGATTTTTTATCACAGGCGCGCTTTTTTATATTTTATAAAAGCGGCAGAAAATTCTGCCGCTTCAGCTTTAAAAATCAATAAACCGTCTTAATATTCAATTATATCCATCACAAGATTATTTTCGGTTATCTTCTTTTCAAACGCGTTATATTCTTCATCGGTATTATCGCCCTGATGTATTATTTTCTGTCCGGCGGGACGAAGTATCGTATTTCCGTATATCTTATAATCCTCCGGAACAGCTTTCGGACCGCCTGCCTTGAAAACAGTCGTACTGCGCGCATTTGAGAAAAAGTTTCCGGTAACTGTTATATCGCACAGCGGACAGCCGAGTCCGTATATTAAAAGATGAGAAGCAACAGTTTTGTCAGGACGCGCCGCATAGCCCCAGCAATAACCCGAATTTATACATACGTTATTTTCAAAATGGCAGTTCTTAAATCCCGTATCAGGTTTATCTCCGCTTGACCATATTTCAAAACACTGAGTGCAGTCCCAAATTTCGTTATTGACAAAATACATATTTTCCCAGTTTCTTACAACATTTGTTCCCTGCATTGTGATTGCAACGTCATATACTCCCGAGAATTTGCATCTTTCAACTGTAACGTCATGAGAATTTGCCCAGCATTCCACTCCGTTTCCGTAACGGGTATTCGGGCGCGGGTAGCCGGGAAGCTTTGATCCGCCTATCTCATGAAATTCACAATCGCTTATATATGCTCCGCCTGTAACTCCGCTTATGCCGTGTCCTCCCGTGCCGCGGAATACAAGTCCGCATACCTTGAGATGAGCCGTAAATGCCATACATCCTATATTGCAGGCAATTCTGATATCGTCAGATACCTTGCAAGGGCAGTCGTCGGAATACACATAAATTATTTTATTTTCATCATCGCAGAAATAATCCCACTGTTCCGAAAGATCCTCAAGATTTACCTGCTTGCGGTAATAAATTTTTCCCGATACTTTTATAAATCCGGCATTGGAATCTATTTCGGTTACATTTCCGTCAAAACGGGATGTGTCGCTCATATCAATTTTATAAACCTTATCCGAAACCTTTTCCCATGCGCCCGGTTTTGTTATCTTATACTGACTAATTTCAGGTTTTGGTCCTTCACCGTACGAAGTATATGTAGTAGGCTGTTCAGAACTTATACCCTGGGGCGGACGCACTCTTCCGTAAAAAGTATCGCCGCAGCGGAATCTTACCTCATCTCCGCCGGAAACAGTTTCATTTACCTTAGCTATAGTTTTCCATGCGGTTTCCGGAGTAAGGCCGTCTGCGCTGTCGCAGCCGTTTGCGGATACATAATAAATACTCATCTTTTTATCCTCCGATTTACTTTTTTCACGGGACAGAAAACAAGTGTAACTATTTTAAATTTACTCTGCGCCGTGTTCTGCAAAAATCCTGAATTTTATATTCAATCAGGACAATTTACCGGAATTTTTTTATCTTTATAACAGGTATTTTCCGGTACTTCTTCATTATATATACAAAAAAAACTATTGTCAATATTTTTATATCTATTTATATAACAAAAAAATAACAGCTCCGGCAAGCCTTTAAAACCGAAGCTGTTATTCTGTTTTTACTTAATTTGCTTTATTGAGCAGTGATACCTTCGACCTTCTTAAATCCGAGTCTTGCGGCAGCATCCTCACGCATTTTATACTTAAGTATTTTTCCTGCGGCATTCATCGGGAATTCGTCGATAAAGTCTATATATTTCGGAACCTTATGCTTTGCCATATGCGAACGTATATAATCTTTCATTTCATCGGCAGTCATAGTTTCGCCCTTCTTTAAGATTATACATGCCATTATTTCCTCGCCGTACTGCTCGTCCGGAACTCCTATTACCTGAACATCCTTTACTTTCGGATGAGTATAAATAAACTCCTCAATCTCCTTAGGATAAATATTTTCTCCTCCGCGGATTATCATATCCTTAAGTCTTCCGGTAATTCTGTAATTGCCCTCGGGAGTACGCAGAGCAAGGTCTCCCGTATGAAGCCATCCGTCGCTGTCTATCGCGTCGCGCGTAGCTTTAGGCATCTTATAATAGCCTTTCATTATATTATAACCGCGGGCTACAAATTCTCCCGTTACGTTATCCGGAAGCTCTTTTCCTGTCTCAGGATCTACTATTTTACACTCTATCTCCGGCAGAGGTCCTCCGACAGTGGAGACTCTGACTTCTATCGAATCGTCAGCCGAACTCATCGTACATCCCGGAGATGCTTCCGTCTGTCCGTAAACTATAGTTATTTCTTTCATATTCATCTTATCCACTACCTGCTGCATTATCGCTTCGGGACAAGGTGAACCTGCCATTATGCCTGTTCTCATATATGAAAAATCGGTCTTTTCAAAATCCTTATGCTCAAGCATCGCAATAAACATCGTCGGAACTCCATGGAATGCCGTTATCTTTTCCTGATTTATGCAAGCAAGCGCCGGCTTCGGTGAGAAATAAGGCAGCGGAAGTAATGTGCTTCCGTGCGTCATTGCCGCCGTCATCGCAAGAACCATTCCGAAACAGTGGAACATCGGTACCTGTATCATCATTCTGTCGGCAGTTGAAAGCTCCATTCTGTCGCCTATACACTTTCCGTTATTTACAATATTATAATGCGTAAGCATGACTCCTTTCGGGAATCCGGTTGTTCCTGATGTATACTGCATGTTGCAAACATCATTTATATCTACCGCCGCCGCCATGCGGTGCACTTCCTCAACAGGTACTGATTTCCCTAATTCAAGCGCCTGCTGCCATGTCAGACATCCTTTCTGGCGATAACCTACTGTCACTACATTGCGGAGAAAAGGCAGTCTTTTTGAATGCAGTCTTTTTCCTTTTTCAAGCGTTTCAAGCTCAGGACACAGTTCGGCTATTATTTCGTCATAATGAGAGTCCCTATATCCTTTTATCATTATAAGCGTATGTGTATCCGACTGTCTCAGCAAGTATTCGGCTTCATGAATCTTATATGCCGTATTTACCGTAACAAGCACCGCTCCTATCTTTGTAGTTGCCCAAAATGCTATATACCACTGCGGAACATTGGTCGCCCAAAGAGCGACATGAGATCCTGCGCGGACTCCCATAGCGATAAGAGCTCTCGCAAATTCATCCACATCATCACGGAATTCTTTATATGATCTTGTATAATCAAGAGTCGTATATTTAAACGCAAGCTGATCCGGGAAATTTTCTACCATAGTATCAAGAACCTGTGAAAACGTTTTCTCGATAAGAGCGTCTCTCTTCCATACATATTTACCGGTTCCGCGCCTGTTATCGTACAAAACATTTCTGTTCTTTGAAGGATCGTCGTATCTTGACATATAACTTTCGAAATGCGGCAGGATAACTTCTATATCGTCTACATCAGACGCCCACAGCGGATCCCATTCGGCTGATATAAATCCGTCATAATTTATTGAGCGCAGCGAATCTATAACATCGCCCAGCGGCAGCACTCCTTCTCCGACAAGTTCGCAGTTTCCTTCGGAATCCGCGTCTTTTATATGTACGTGCTTAATATATGCTCCCAGATTCTTAAGGCTGTCTTCCGGAGTTTCCCCTGCAAGACATGTATAGTAAGGATCCCAAAGCGCCGCTATATTATCACTTGCAAAACTGTTCAGCGCATCAAGCAATGCTCCTGTGTCACGGAAATCTCCGGTAGTCTCTATAAGCAGAGTTACTCCGTTTTCCTCCGCAGAAGATATCAGCTTTTTTACCGTCTCAAAACTTTCTTTTGTATTCTCCGCCTTTATTCGGACAAACGGACAGCGCAAAGCTTTTGCAGCGGCAATACAGCCGTTCGCCTCTTTTCCTTCATCTGACGAAACCGAATTTGTCGTATCTATGCATGGAACCGATATTTTGCGCTCCAAAAGCTCATGATAAATTTTATTTAAATTCTCATCGCCGAGTTTACTGATATCATGTATTTCTATACCGGAAAAACGGTATTGTACGGCATATTCCATAAATTCACGGAAGGAAATGCCTTCCCACCTGTTTGTTGAAAATGACAGATTCATTTTATATGTTCAATCCTTTCAATTTTATGATTTTTTCTTATACTGTTTAATTCTCTTCAAAACAGATCTTATTAAGCGCGTTTATATACGCGTTAACCGCACTTCCTATAATATCTGTTGAAACACCTTTTCCAGAATAAAGCCTTCCGCTGTCCGAACGCAGCTTTACTATAGTCGTTCCGACCGCCTCTCTGCCCTCTGTAAGCGACTGTACCTGGAATTCATCAAGATCGTAGTGGTGCCCCGTAATTTTCTCTATCGCAAGAAATACCGCGTCAATCGGTCCGTCGCCTGTCGAAATTCCTGAAAAAATCTCGCCGTCTTTCTCAAGCTCTACATGCGCTGTCGCCGTTATTACATTTCCCGTATTTATTACAAAGCTCTTAAGATGATATGTAGACGGTACCTGCAGCGCAACCGACGCTACTATAGCATCAAGCTCATGCATGCTTACCTGTTTCTTTGCGGCAACTTTACAGAATTCATCATATACCCGGCTGATATCCTCGGCGCTCAACTCATATCCAAGCTTCTCTGTCGCCGCTGTGATATCCGCTAATGTATCATCCGCAGAAAGTATGGTCCCATCGGCGCTTCCTTCGCGCGCGTTTTCTTCAGCATTATCATTGCCGAATTTCTTTGCTCCCATGATCCTGGATATCTTTTCAGCTGAATCTCCCAGCGCTGTCATCTCAACTGATGCCGATATACCTATGCGGTCTCCGGCTGCCGAAATTACCCTTGCAAACGCTGCAAAATCCGTAACTCCGCATGAGCAAAAACCTGCTTTTATCCCGCTTGCTCCCGCCTTTACCGCTGATACTGCAGTCGATGTTCCAAGCGACATCCTGTCTGAACATTCTACCGAAACCGTCGCTCCTTTAAGATCTGCTTTCTCCATTATTTCCGATACAAATTCATACATTTCGTCAGGAAGCAATACTCCTGCCGTGTCACAAAGCGTAATATTCTTTATGCCGGCATTTGTCGCTGTGTTGATCGCCGAAATCAGAAATTCCTTCTCACTGCGGGTGGCATCGATAAACTCGACTTCCGATTCATCACAAAGCGATTTTATTTTTTTCGACATGATATCTACTGTTTCAAGCATCGCAGCCGCTTTCTTGCCGCAGATATATTCCATCTGTACAGTAGATGCCGGAATTGATATGTAAAGTCTCTTTGAAGCACAGCCTGATATAGCTTTGTACGCCTCATCCGCTGCTTCTTCCGTAAGTCCCGCACAGCATGATATAGTACTTCTTTTTATTACCGGGCTTATCGTGTGCAGAAAAAGCAGATCGGTTCTATCGGAAATGCCTCCCACATCTATGGCGTCAGCTCCTATTTTATCAAGCAGCTTTGCCGTTTCTGTCTTTTCCTTAAAGCTCGGCTTTTCGCCGTATTCCACCGCTTTTCTTATAGTGACATCCGTAATACTTACTTTTTTCATGATAAAACTCCTTTTATTATGATAATTTATTTTTTTACTTGACAAACAAAAAGGACCTGCGCGCATATGCCGCAGATCCCGTTTATAAACGAAAACTTTCGCCTGAAATTACATACAAAACCCTTTTCAGGCACGACAAACAGCGCTGACTTTATCCGACTTTTTTAAAAGTAGGCTTTCAGCGCTTAGGATAAGCATATTGAAAATATAAAATACTGATTTCATGTTTGCTTCTCCGTTTTTTGTCTTCTTTAATAATTTTTAACTGGTAGAATTATATCACGCATATTTTACTTTGTCAATAGTTTTTATTTTTTTATATGCTGCTTTTTTTCAGAACGTCTTGCATGTTATTTTCTTTCGTCTCCCGCCGTTCGGTTTCTTTTTTAAACTGCAGAGGAGTAAGGCCGTATTTTATTTTGAATCTTCTTATAAAATATGAGCAGTCTGAAAATCCGCATATGAGCGATATATTTAAAATACCAACATTGTTACATAAGAAAAATGCTTCTTGCAACAGACTGCGGCCCGCGTGAATTTTGG
>CALWBE010000061.1 GCA_944375955.1 uncultured Clostridia bacterium
GAAAGAAGAAGTAAGCCAATTCCAATTAGTTGAACTGAATAGTATATCCCATAGGAGGAGCAAGGTCGATACACCTTGCTCCTTTTCATTGGGCATTCATAAAAAATGAATAAAAAGGTCAGTTATGCATACCAATACTTATCTCGGACAGAGACTTATAATATTTATATTTTTTTACATTATATTACAGTAAATAAAATATGTCAATGCCGTAAATGTTTCATATTTCCGATGATATATTTTATTTTTAAAGAAGGCAGCTTTGCGCGATTGACATTGAACTTGGTATATTGTATAATTATTTTACGATAAAAAGAGCGGGAAACCGCTGTTGCGCTGTAATTTATATAATATGAAGGATTTAAAAGGAAAGGAGCTTTTAAATTAAATGTTTGACGGAAAGATGAAAGCTGTGACGTTCAGCTATGACGACGGGGTAACTCAGGATATACGGCTTATAGAGATACTTGACAAATATGGCTTAAAATGCACCTTTAATCTTAATTCGGAACTGTTAGGCAGAAAAAACGAGCTTATACGTGAAGGCGTAACCGTAAAGCATGAAAAGAACGCGCCGGAAAAAATATCGCAGATATATAAAAATCATGAAGTTGCGGTGCATACGCTTACACACCCGACGCTTACGGAGCTTGAAGAGGAAGAAATTGTCCGTCAGGTTGAAGAGGATAGGATCGCGCTGTCTAAGCTTTGCGGATATGAAGTGGTAGGCATGGCATATCCTAACGGACCTAATGATGACAGAACAGCCGGTATAATACGGAGAAGGACGGGAGTAAAATATGCCCGGACGACAAAACCCACCCATAACTTTGACATACAGGAAAATCTTTACAGATTTAATCCGACGGTGCATCAGCACGGAGAGTTTGACAAAACTTTTGAACTTGCCGAAAAATTTGTTGCCTTAAAGGCGGAAAGCCCTAAGATTTTATATATATGGGGTCACGCATATGAACTTGATATACGTGACGAATGGAACAGATTTGCGGATTTGTGCAGAATACTTTCGGGCAGGAACGATATATTTTACGGCACCAACAAGGAAGTACTATTAGCCGGGAAGTGATTTTCAATTAAAAGTTTAATTTTCAAAGATTGTTTTTGTTGAAAGGTAAGGTAAGTACGAAATGATTTCGAAGGTAAACAGCGCCGGCATACATGGCATTGACGGGTATATTGTCGATGTCGAATGCTTTGCGTCGCAGTCGATCCCGAAATTTGACATAGTAGGATTGCCCGGCGCTTCCGTAAGGGAGTCGTACAATCGAATAAAAGCTGCGATAAAGTCAAGCGGACTTGAGTTTCCCGCGGCGGCAATAACTGTAAATCTTGCGCCGGCGGATATGCTCAAACAGGGAACGGCATACGATCTTGCTATTCTGCTTGCGCTCCTTAAATGCACAGTACTTGAGGAATGTGATTTGTCGGGCAAATGTTTTGCCGGAGAGGTATCGCTTTCGGGAGACTTAAGAAAGACAAACGGTATACTTTCGATGTGCATTGCAGCGCGCGACGCCGGTTTTTCAGAGATGTATGTTCCGTATGACAACGTAAACGAAGCTGCGGTAGTTGACGGCATATCGGTTTACGGAGTACATAATATATCCGAGCTTACGCTTCACCTTATGAAGGGAAACGCAATACAGCCGGCAAAATGCGATCCAAGCAGTCTTTTTGATATTTCTTATAAAGGAATCCCCGATTTTTCAGATGTAAAGGGACAGGAACAGGCAAAGTTTGCGATAGAAGTTGCTGCGGCGGGAATGCACAATATACTTTTAGTGGGTCCGCCCGGAACGGGCAAAAGCATGCTTGCAAAAAGGATACCGGGGATACTTCCTCCCATGAGTTTTGACGAAGCGCTTGAGACCACAAAGGTGTATTCTGCGTCGGGTAATATTGCTGCCGGGGAAACTCTGATAACACGAAGGCCTTTTCGGGCGCCTCATCATACGATGTCGGCCGCCGGTCTTATTGGAGGAGGACAGATTCCGCAGCCCGGAGAAATTTCGCTTGCAACCGGAGGAGTTTTGTTCCTTGACGAGCTCCCCGAGTTTTCAAAGAACGCGACCGACGGACTAAGACAGCCGCTTGAGGATGGAGAGGTTACTATAACCCGTGTCGGAGGCAGATTCAGATTTCCGGCAAGATTTATGCTTGTCTGTGCCATGAATCCGTGCAAATGCGGATATTACGGCCATCCGGTAAAACAGTGCACATGCTCACGGTCGATGATAGACAAATACCTTTCAAAGGTATCAGGACCGCTTTTGGACAGGATGGATATTCAGATAGAAGTACCTTCGCTCTCATATGAAAAACTTTCGGATATAGCTCCCGCAGAACCGTCGGAGAAGATACGCGAGAGAGTTATAAACGCAAGGGAGATTATGTCAAAACGCTATGCAGGCACCGGAATTACCGCAAACGGCGAGCTTACTCCCGCGATGATACGGAAATATTGCGTTCTTGACGACGAAGCTCAGACAGTAATGAAAAACGCTTTTGAAAAAATGGGGCTTTCAGCAAGAGGATATGACAGAATCCTTCGCGTAGCGAGAACTGTAGCTGATATGCACGCAAGCGAAAACATACGCAAAGAACATGTCGCACAAGCTGTTCAGCTGAGAAATCTTGACCGGAAATATTGGAAAAATAACTGACTTTTTACTTATTTAACAAAAAAGTTATAAATTTATGAAAATAAATGTGAAAAAAACTGAAAAATAATAAAAAACATCTTGTAATATACAATATAGTATGTTATAATGTACATGGAGAAAGTTCGGAACGGTATGCTTAACTGTTTATTTTGCATAATATAGTGTCCGTATTTTATCCAAAATACGTGATCGAAAAAGGAGAACACGCCAATGGGAACGAAAAAATTTCTTGCGGTATTGCTTGCTATAGTTATTGCTACATGCATTTTCCCCTTTACGGCATCTGCGGCCGATCCGGAGATACTTAATATCGACGGCGAACGCATTGCGCTTGTAAGCTCTTTTGGAAAAATGACATACGAAGGCAAGTCTTATGTTACATACCGCAATTTTAACGACGCATTCAATGCGCTTGGAAAAGAAGGCGGAAAAATTATTTTTGCCGGCACGGCACAGCTCGGAGCTTTTGAGGACATCGAAGGCCGTGGTGATATAACCGTTCAGGGAATAGGTACTAAATCGCGGGGCAACCTTCTTGATTTTACCGGAACAGAAGAAGCACCGGTATCCGAAGTTAACCTCAAAGGAAATATAATTCTTGATTTTGTAAATATCCGCATGGATGAGGGCGCTTTCCTTTTGACAAACGGATACAGCTTTGAGACTTACAACGATTTTGACACATATCATACGGAAACCTATGTTGCGGGCTCAAACAATATTATCGAATATCCCAACCCGCCGTCTATTGCTCCCGGTCAGACCGACGGAACTTTAGGAACGGTTGTTCTCAGCTCAGGCACATATACGACAGTTGCGGCAGGTTCGGTAAACGGACATACTGTAAACGGAGATACTTTTGTTACGGTTGACGGCGGCAATATCTCTAATGTCGTAGCCGGAAATATAGGCGCCGGAACAATGAACGGCGACGCAAATCTTACTGTATCTGGCGGCAATATCACAAAGCTTGTTGCCGGATCTTCAGGAGGAACAATCAACGGAAATGTAATAACCGAAATAAACGGCGGAGAAATTTCCGAGGCCATAATCGGAGCAGAAGCCGGAGCGGTTATAAACGGAAGTATAGTAGTTGCGCTTAACGGAGGCAATTTTGCTTCAGATATCGGAACAGGAAGCGGACAGATAACCGGTAAGAAAATAGTTATAACCGGCGAAGACACCGTAGCTAATATTGCTGACGGGGCAGCCGACTATGTTATAAAGATAAGCGGCGGACTTTGCGAGCCTCAGTTTAACGGAGCAGAAGTCACAGGCTTCCTTTTCACAGACAATTACGGAATACCGGCAAAAACTATAACTCTTAACGGATCTGAAACAACAAGCGAAAACGGAATATATCAAATAGCTGAGGGCACATCTTCCGTAAGTCTTAAGTCTGACGTGACAGTTGCTATAAACAAAAATGCAAATTATGTTGCAGGTTATGATGACGGAACATTCCTTCCGCAGAATAATATGACAAAGGCAGAAGCTATTACTTTGCTTTCCCGTCTTATAATAGATGAAAATATAATCAAGGGTAATGTAACTTCTACCTTTAAGGATGTAGAGCCCGGCTCATGGTATGAATCTTATATAGGCTTTTTCCAGAAGCTCGGTTTCCTTGACCTTGTTGCCGACAGAACAGGCACAAGGATAAGTCCGAATGAAAATATAACAAGAGGAGAGTTTACTCAGCTTATATATGAAATAGCTACTATAGGCAGCGAGGAAACGTCTGTAAAGCTTACATCTGTAAAGGACGTTGACGCCAAAAATCCATATAGAGCTGCTATCAACTATGCAATGTCTTCAGGAATTGTAGTCGGATATGAGGACGGAACTTTCAGACCCGACAACAATATCACCCGTGCGGAAGTTGTAACAATGGTAAACCGTTTCCTCGGCAGAGTTCCTACCGGTCAGGCGGGAGAAAACAGCTTCAGCGATATTTCCGAACACTGGGCAGCAAGTCAGATACTTGCCTCCTGCAATCCTGAGGGCACTTCTTGGACATACCAGGAAACGACGTCGGAATATGTACTTTCGGGAACTTCGGCAAAAGATTATACGGTGGGACTTTATGAGCAGTCCGCTACTCTCAGTGCGGAAGCTATCCGAAACGGAATAGACACAATATCCGAACAGATGAAGAAGGATATACTCAACACTCCAAATACAGCTGACATATACGGCGACAGAATGACCGGAGATACATATTACGTATCTGAAAAGAACGGCGACGACAGCAATGACGGAAAGAGTCCGGAAACTGCTGTTAAGACAATTGCCGGTCTCTATCAGAAAATAAGATTCCCGCGTGCCGGAACCAGCATTCTTTTTGAACGCGGAGGCATATACCGCGGACAGATGTCAGCACAGACCGGGCTTGTATTCGGCTCTTACGGCGAAGGTTCGAAGCCGCTTTTGATGCAGTCGAAGCGCAATTATGCGGATGAATCTTTGTGGGTAGAAACGGAATGGCCAAACGTATGGAAGTGCACCGAAAAATTGAACAACGTCGGTGTTATAGGCTTTGACCATGATCTTTTCGATTACAGCGACGCAAGCTACAGTGAACTGTACGGCGAAATAATGAATACCGACCTGTTCGGATTTAGCGGAGTTCAGGATCTTAATAAAGATCTTCAGTTCTATTCCGTGCTTTCAAATGACAAGTCAAATTCTGATTCGGTTAAAGAAGGCGACCTCTATGTATATTCAACCGGAGGAAATCCCGGAGCGAGATTCTCGTCTATCGAAATAGGTGAAAATGTTGCTATTTTCACCGGCCCCGGCGATGACGTGGTTATAGATAACCTCGCAT
Source organism: uncultured Clostridia bacterium (assembly GCA_944375955.1). Taxonomy (GTDB): domain Bacteria; phylum Bacillota; class Clostridia; order Oscillospirales; family CAG-382; genus UMGS1052. Next base: position 5,515 of record CALWBE010000061.1, read on the forward strand.
TTAAGTTTACCGGAGGACACGGTATGGGCGGTGCCGGCGGATGCAAAAACCGCACAGTTACCAACTGCGTATATTCATGGCTCGGCGGATCTGTTCTTGCAATCGATTTTAGAGGCAGCGGCAGACCTGTAAACTACGGAAATGCTGTTGAAATATACGGAAGCTGCAACGGCTACCATGTAGAAAACAACTGGATGTATCAAATCTATGATACCGGTGTTACTCACCAGTTTTCAGACGGTACGGCATGTACTCAGGAGGGCGTGCGTTATTACGGAAACCTCATAGAATACTGCCACTGGGGAATAGAATTCTACAATGCTTTGGGAGACGGTAAAACCGATCCGAGCAGAAAATACACGAGAGATGTTATCAGCGCGTATAATGTTATAAGGAATACCGGTTACGGCTGGGGTTCTATAATAAGATACAGAACCACAAGCTCACAGGCTTACTGCGGATCATCGCTCAGCCTTAACGAGGACGAACATACTATATATAACATTTTTGACCGCGGCGCCGGATATCTCGTATATCTGCCTGCCAACTCAAATGAGGAAGATGACAAAAATATATATGTTCAGACAATAGGCAACCGTCTGGGACTTTTGAAAGGCGTTTACAGAGACTGTGACTACAATGCTGCTGAATATATTAAGGAAGATCTCGGCGACAAGAATGCTGTCGTTATAGTTATTGAGTAAAAATCTATAGACAAATATCAAATAAAAAGGATGCTCCTGTTTAGGGCATCCTTTTTATTATATATAAGCCTGACATGGATTGTAAATATCTTTTTGATAAAAAATTAATATATTTAGCTTTTTATGTCACAAAAATTGTAAATTATATTAAAAAAAGAGGTAGAAATTAAATTATTTTTATTGACATACAACTAAAATTTGTTATAATATATATTATAGAGAATAGTATGTCTATTTGTCTAAACCACTCAATTTTATATTTATAGGAAAGGAAGAAGAAACATGAGACAAAACTTTTCAAAAGTTCTGAGTGTCTTGCTGTCTCTTGTCATGCTTGTTTCCGCATGCGGCATAACTGCTTTCGGTAATGACGGTGAAGCTGCTGCCGTTTATTATGCGCAGTTCGGCGGAACGGGCGACGGCAGAAGCGAAAGCGCTCCGGGCTCTTTGTCTGCAGTTATCAATTCGATAAATGCTGACGGATATTCTTTGGGCGATACGGTTAACGTTATGCTTATGAAATCTGCAAATGAGCCGACTGACGGCAAGTGGGACAGTGCAGCCGACAGCGTATGGCTTCAGTATAACGGCATTGCAAATCATACCGCTACTGTCGTTTATAAGAGCTATGACTCTGAAAACAAAAGCTCAATTGCATTTGAAAATGTATGGGCAGAATCAGGCGCGGGCAATCATATGATAATAATGGGGCCTTCTGTATTTGACGGAGTGCGTATTATTGATAACAGAAGCGACAACTATACCCGTGAGATAATGGCTCAGAATTATGATCTGACTATCAAAAACTGCGAGATAGTAAAGATTCGAAAAGCAGATAACTATGCCTTCAATGACTGGAACGGCATCATAATGGGCGGCGCTAACCGTGGAGGTGTCGGTACTCTCGGAACCGGCGGCAGAGTTGTTATTGAAAATACAAGAGGCGCATATAATATTGCTGTTTCCGGATACGGAGATTCAGCTTCGCAGGCGTGCATGACAATATCCGGAGATATGGGCGTAAAGCTCGGATCTTCAAGCTTCGGTAGTGTTACAGTTGACGGAGCCAAGGCAGGAGTTACAACGGCATTTGGCGGCAATGTAAATATTGTGCTCAACGGAACTACCCTTAAAAATATAGCTACAAACAACACTCCGAATATTTCCGGAATGTATCAGCTTATCAAAAATGGCAATGTGACGATTGAAAATGACAGTGTCAGCGACTCTGTAGCAGCAGACAAAAAATATATTCTGACTGTTGCCGACGGTACCGCCCTTGACGTTACTGACGTTGCCGGAACATATTCAGTAGAGGGAAGCATGGCGTATGCAGTTTCTGCCGATGGACTTACCGCATGGTACGGAGCAGATACGCTCACAATAGAAGCACCCGGTACATATTCTGTCGGCGCGGCTTCCGATATGGATTCCCTTAAGGCAGCTCTTCCAGTACCTGAAGCTCCGGAAGGAAAAATCTTCGCGGGCTGGCAGGATATGGGCACAAAGCTTATCGCGGCTTTCAGAGATAAAACCGATGAGGGCAGCGGAGAATATTATGTTCAGTTCGGAGCTGACGGCGACGGTTCTTCTCCCGAAACTCCGGCAGGCGCTCTTGTCAATGTAATAAACGATATAAATACAAAATACGGAGCCGGAGATAACGTTGTTATTTATGTGATGACTTCCGAAGGCGAGCCTACAGATAATAAGTGGGACAGCGCTGACGACAGCGTATGGCTTCAGTACAACGGCATAGCATCTCATACCGCAAAGATAACCTATACAAGCTATGATGTCGCCGATATTGCGTCTATCGCTTTTGAAAATGTATGGGCTGATGTGACATACGGAAATCATCTTTTTATAAAAGGTCCTACCGTATTTGAAAATATCAGAATCATAGACAACAGAAGCGACGGAGCGACAAGAGATATTTATGCGCAGGGATATGATCTTGAATTCAGAAACGTATCTATCGTTAAAGTTCCAAAGAGCAAAGGATATGAGTTTACCACATGGCTGGGACATCTTTTTGCCGGCGGATACGGTTCGACATGGGGAAATCCCGGCGGAACTCTTACAGTAGATGATCCTTCATATATTTATGATATAAATGCCGGCGGCTGGAGCACGAAAGCGGACAACGCACCGACAGAAGATGTTAACATTAATATAAGCGGAGACTCTGCGGTGCCTGAGCTGAAACTTGATTCTATACAGGCATCTTCCGGAGCGTTCTGCACAACTTTCGGTAAAAATGTAAATATCGTTCTTAACGGAGTTACAGTAAATAATTATAAGACAAATAACACTCCCGTTATAAACGGCGCTTATCAGATTATTTATAATAACGGCGCTTCTATCGCATCGGACAATGTAAGTGGCGTTGTTACAGCTGATAAGTATATAATTACTTCCGGTGAAGGCGGAACTCTTAATGTTACTGAAAATGCCGGAATATATTCTGTATCTTCTGATCTAAAATATGCTTATGCTTATGATAGAGAAGGCAACGGAAATACCATTTATTACGGCGAAGGCACTTTGACCGTCGGACAGCCCGGTAATTATACTGTAAAATATGTTTCTTCTCTTTATGAAATAACCGAAAAAGCTCCGGCTGAATCGGGATATATGTTTGACGAGTGGATCGACAACGGCGACGGCACAATGACGGCAAGCTTTGTCGAAACAGGCGCAAGAGAAAAAGACTACTATGTAAAATACGGCGGAACCGGCAACGGAAAGAGTCCTGAAACTCCTGCAGCAACAGTTGCAGACGTTGTAAATACCATAAATAATGTAGACTGCCTTACCAAAGGAGATGTCGCAAACGTTTATATTATGCAGTCGGATGACTGGGATTACGGAAAAGGCACTTTGATGGTAGGAAATAACGGATCAAATAATGCTCCTGAACATCATATTACAACATGGGGGCCTGGTTCTGCATATTTTGGATACCAAGCTACCCTTAATGTAACAAGCTATGATCCGGAGAATCCGTCATATCTTGCTGCAACTCCGAAACTCGGAGATAACAACCGTATGATAATCGGAGGACCGACGAATTTCAGCAATATTTACATTGTTGATATGCGCTATGGCTATAGAGAACTTGCTACTAATGGATATGATGTAATATTTGGCGAGGGTACTATATTTGCTCATACAAATTGTGATGAATACGGTTCATATAAGGCATGGGATGGAGTTATAAATAGTGCCGGTACGTCTAATATCTGTGTAGGAAATGCTTATACTGCAAACAACGGCGCCGGCGGAACAGTTGTTTTTGAAAATGCATTTACCAACAGAGGCGGCAGCCGCGGTATACATATAAGCTCTCCTACTACGATATCCAATACGTTTACCGAGGATGTAACAATTGTCTTGGATAACCCAGAAATAGATACAAATATATACTGGGGTGTCGCAAAGGAAGGCGCAGCTGTTAACTTTGGAAAGAACTTGAATTTTATAGTAAAACAGGCAAACGTTATTGACAACAGAACTTTCTCATCTTACGGACCTATAAATGTGTCCGGAGGTTTCCAGCTTATCACTAATCTTAATACTGCATGGAAACTTAACAATACAGATACCGCTATTGCAAATATCCCTTCAAACATAGCTGCGGCAGGCGGCAAATGGATTATAAAAGTAGATTCTGGTGACGTATTTATCTCTGTTACGGAAACTGCAGGTACATATACTGTTGCGGAAGGTCTTGTAGCAGTAGCGTCTGATGAAGCGACAGGCGCTTCGGTTGTATCAAAGAATGGAATCTTAACTTTGCCGGCAGGTACATATACTGTAACAAGCGTTCCTGAGTCCGAGATTACAGATGTTGAAGTGACAGTTACCTTTGACGGAGAGAGTGACGGAAACACATATCTCAAAGGCTATTCAATGTTACTCCCGTCACGCAGCGATACTCTGTTTGAAGAGTTTGTAGGCTGGACATACGGCGGACAAAACTATAATGCAGGCGATCTGTTTATGATTCCGGAGGATGCCGCAAGTATAGATTTCGTTTCCGTATGGAACACGTTTGAGGATACAGCGGTAGTATATATAGACGCTGAAAACGGCATCGACACTAATGACGGAGCAACCCCCGAGACTGCGGTGGGTACAATTTCAAAAGCTGTTGAGCTTGTTTCTGCAAAGTCTGAGTCTATAAAGAAAGTTGCTATTATAGGAACTCTACAGCATAACGGCTATATGCCGCAGCATGACTGCGAAATCATTTATACAGGCGATGGGTCAGGGAACTCAGTCTTTGATCTTAGCAATGACTATATTCACCTTCACGGACCTACAAAATTTGAGAATATCAAGATAGTTTCAACTACTACAGAAAATGGCAAATATCTTGATACCGACGGAAATCCGCTTGTTATGGGTGAAGGAATTACTACAGACGCTCCTAAGAACATACCTCTCAGAATCGGTGTAAGCGGATACAGCACTATCGGAGACAGAGAAGCACCTGTTGATGTTGAAATATACAGCGGACAATACAATAATATCGACGTAGGAGCATACTATATCGACGCAGGAAATGAAGAAAAGAGTAAGACTCCGGGCGGAACGATCACAGTAAACGGCGGTATAATTACAGCTATCAATTTCATGTCCGACGGATGGCTTGACAGCCATGTTGGAAGTACCTGGACGGATGATGTAAAAGTTGTTGTAAACGGCGGAAATGTCGGCAACATTACGGTCAATACCGGAGCAAGAGGCGCAACGTTTGAAAAGACTGTACAGATCCTTGTAAATAATGGTATAAGCACTGTGCTCCCTGCTTCAATAACAGCAGGCGAAGGCGCATGGATCATTTCAGCGGCAGAAGCTGAAGGCTGCAGCCTTGAACTTACCGAAACACCCGGTGTGTTTAAAGTAAACGGCACAAAGGCTGCTTTTGCCGAGGCAGAAGGAAAGCAGTATGCTTCCATGGAAGGATATCTTACGCTTCCTGCCGGAAAATATGAGGTAGAATTTGTGGATACTATCTACTATATCAACAGCGGTGACAAGATCACGGTATATAATCCCTGCAGCATAGATCTTTCTGCTGAAAAGCATGCAAATAAAGACGGTAAAGTATTTATCGGCTGGACGAAGAACGGCGAACCCGCAGAGCTTAACGGTACATATACGGCAGGCGACATTCTTGAAGCTCAGTATATAGATTATGCGGCTTACGATGAGTCAGCAGGTACAGGTGACTTCTTTATTAAGGGCGCGCAGATCAGAACCGAAGGTGTACAGGGACTCCGCTTTATCGTAGAAAAGAAAGACGCTTTCTATGATCAGCTTCCTAATGCCGGCGAGTTCGGAACTATAGTTCTTCCCACAGAATATACATGGGGTCGTGATATTTTCATCGATCAGCCTGTAATAAGAGAATGGCAGTGGGATGCAGAAACAAAAATGAACTTTACTCCTAAGACGAATAACGGTTATACTCCTGCAACTGTAGTCGGAGAAAAACTGTTTGCTGAAACAGAAGACGGAGTACAGTACACTTTGTGTATCACAGATATTACAGAGGAAAAATATTACAGATATTATACCGTAAAAGGATATATCAAGTATACTGACCTTAACGGAATAGATCAGGTATTCTACAGCGAATACTATCAGACAAACCTTTACAGCGTTGCTCTTGAAGCTCTTGAAGCCGGCGAGCAACCCGCATCTACATTTGAGGCAATCAAAAACTATGTGGAAGTTACCCGCAAAGACGAGTATATGACAGAAAACTATGACAACAGAACTCTTTTGTCAGGTTATCCTACAACTGCAGATACCGATCCTAACCATGCAATGTATGCGCTTCAAAACGGCATTAAGGTAAGAGAAGTTACAATTGATACAGGCAAGGGAGAAAGAGATCCTGTTGAGATAGTACATTTTGCGGATACTCATCTTAACTATATAAATGAAAAAGATTTGGAAATCGGCGATATAAATACTCTTTCGACCTACCGCGGAAGAAGCTGGCTGAGAGACGGAGCTTCTGTTCTGAATATAAGCAGAATGATGGAATATGCAAGCTTCTTTGATAAGACAGTTATCACGGGAGATATCATGGATTACTTCTCATGGGGCTGTGCTGAGATAATGCAGAAAATGATCGTTGATGTTGATCCTGACGCACTGCTTGCAATAGGAAATCATGAGCCTGCAGAACTTATGCAGAACGATATAGCAGGTCTTACAAATAAATATACTCTTGAAGAGAGATATGAAAGACTTGCTACATTCTGGCCGCATGATCTTAAATACTATTCTGAAATTATACAAAATGACGACGGAATAGATATGGCTATGCTTGTTGTTCTTGACAATCAGCGCGATAAATACTGGGCAGAGCAGTATGAGCCGTTTGCAGCTGATATAGCGCTTGCAAGAGAGCTTGATATCCCGATCCTTATATTCCAGCATGACCCGATATGCACAAAGAACCCGAATGAAACTGATGTAATGTGGTTCTATGAAAAGGGCGATTACGCGACCGGCAACAATAACTTCTCGGCTAAATTTGCGGGAAGCAATGAAAATGACGCCGATACAATGGCGGTATATAACCTTATAGTACGCAACTCGGATGTTATTAAGGGAGTATTCTGCGGACACTGGCATAATCATATGTATACAGAGATTTACGCTCAGAATGCAGATGGTACCTTTAAGACGGACGATAGCGGAGAACAGGTAATTATACCTCAGTATATCGTAACTGCAAATGCATACGGCAGCGGAAATGCTATAAAGATTACAATTAAGTAATTTTACTTAAAGCTTAAATTTAAAAACAGAACGATTAAATGAAATGCCCCCGGATGAAGATCTTAAAAATAAGATAGGTTCTGAATTCGGGGGCGTTTTAAAGTTAAAATAGTATAAAAAATATAAAGCAAACAAACTTAATATCGGAGAAGTACGGAAAAATGAGAATAATGACTAACAATATTTGGGGAGATTATTTCGGCAATCCGGTATCTGTTCGTGAAGATGGATTATATGATTGTTATATGAAATACATGCCGGATATTTTAGGTTTTCAGGAAGCGACAAAAAACTGGCATAACAGCAAACTCTTTTCGGAATTATCAGAGAATTATGAATTTGTCGGAACAGAATTTTTCGGATGCAAAAATTATGTGCCGCTTGTATATAAAAAATCATCAGGCGTGAATCTTATGGCAAAAGGATACGAAATGCTTTCCGAAACTCCGGACGAATCAAAAGCTATCACTTGGGCGGTTCTTCAAAAACCGCAAACAGGTGCCGGTATTGCTGTATGCAATACGCATTTTTGGTGGAAGTCGGGAAAAGAACATGATGAGATACGTGAAAAAAACGCTTTGCAGCTTTCATCACTTATGAAATATCTTTATTCAAGATATTCTTTTCCGGTTATTGCTTTCGGAGATATGAACTGTACGGAATCATCCGGTGTATTTAAAATTTATTCTGAAAACGGAATAATGCCCCTTCGCGGTATTGCCGATGAAAAAAGCAACGTAAGCTCACATCACGGAGATCCTCTGAAGGGCGAAGACGGAAAGTATCATGGCAAAAAAACTTCTGATGACTACACACATTCTATAGATCATATAATAGGACTTGGAAAAGATATTAAGGTAAAAAGTTATATAATAGTTGAAGATGAAAGCGTTCTTGACGCTACCGATCATTCTCCTGTATATGCTGATATAGTGCTATAATAAATCTTTATTATAAAAAATATGACGGATACAGCTGTGCTTAATTGCATTTTATGTGTCCGTTATATTTTTTATATTAAAGTAAAAAATCATCTGAAACTGCTGTGAAGTTTTTATTTAAATGTATATGCTTTTGCATATGAGAAGTTATAACGGCAGATAATAAAAATAACCGGATATTGACTTTTTCATAAAAATAGTGCATAATATATATTAACATATGTTGTTCGTGACCATATTGTATTTTTCCGAAAGAAGTCACATGTCTGCGGCAAAGATAAGTCCCGGTACCGTTTACGGGAGAAAACTTTTTTTGTTCGCACGTGATTTTTGTCGGGTTTATTTTGTTTGCTCATTTCATTATTATTTGTGAAAATAATTAAAAAACTGTAAATAATAAAATAATACGGTTATGTTTTTTTAACGCGCTGTATTAAATACGTTTTATTGAGAAAAATCATATTGTTTTTATAGAAGACGGATTTATATCGGCAGTTTTATTTTACATATGTTTTAAGTGATTTTGCAATACCGGTCCCATAGACATAAACCGGAATATTACTTTAAAAACAGGAAAGGGGAAATGCATAATTGGCAAAAACAAAAAAGAACACAAAGAAAGTAAATACCGAAAAAGTCAGAGTAATACCTCTCGGCGGTATCGGCGAGATAGGAAAAAATATAACTGTCGTAGAATATGGCGAAGATATAATCGTTATCGACTGCGGGCTCGGATTTCCGGATGATGATATGCCTGGCATAGATCTTGTTATTCCGGATACGACTTATCTTGAAAAAAATGCTTCACGAGTAAAGGCTATGCTTATAACGCACGGTCATGAGGACCATATCGGAGCTATACCCTATGTGTTGCGTGTATTGAATGTTCCGATATATGCGACGCGTCTTACATTAGGAATAATAGAGGGCAAGCTTGTAGAACACGGCATTGAGAAACAGGCAGATCTGCGCTGTGTAAATGCCGGAAGTACAGTAAAAATCGGAGCGTTTTCGGTGGAATTTATACACGTAAATCATTCAATTGCCGACGCGTGCGCAATAGCCGTCACATGTCCGGCGGGAACTTTAATATTTACGGGGGATTTTAAGATAGATCTCACTCCGATACAAGGAGAACCTATAAACCTCACTCGTTTCGGAGAGCTTGGAAACCGCGGAGTGCTTGCCTTGCTGTGCGAGTCTACAAATGCTGAAAGACCGGGACATACGATGTCCGAGCGTAAGGTGGGAATATCGCTTGAAAATATATTCAGAGGCTGTGACAAAAGAATCGTTATTGCAACATTTTCGTCAAATGTACACCGAGTTCAGCAGATAATAAACTGCTCGGCAAAGTATGGAAGAAAGGTTGCCGTAACGGGGCGCAGCATGCTTAATATTGTTGATGTTGCAAAACGTCTCGGATATATGGATATACCTAAGGGTACGCTTATCGATATAAACGAAATAAAAAAATATAAACCGGAAGAAGTCACGCTTGTAACTACCGGAAGTCAGGGCGAACCGATGAGCGCACTTTATCGGATGGCGTATTCCGATCATGATAAGGTAACGCTTTCAGAAAGTGATCTTGTTGTAATTTCAGCTACGGCTATACCCGGAAATGAAAAGTTTGTTACAAATATAATAAATGAACTTTTAAAAAAGGGCGTTACGGTTCTTAACGACGCCGTTGCAGATGTTCATGTGTCTGGTCATGCTTGTCAGGAAGATCTTAAAATGATGCATGTTCTTACACATCCGAGATATACAATTCCGATTCACGGAGAATATAAGCATCTAAAAGCTCATTATGAACTTGCTAAGGAGGTCGGTGAGGATCCTTCGCATATCCTTATTCCCGAAACGGGAAAAGTAATTGAAATATCCGAAGAGAAAATGGAAGTTGTCGGATCAGTTCCGTCCGGAAAGGTGCTTGTAGACGGATTCGGAGTCGGGGATGTAGGAAATATAGTTTTGAGAGACAGACGTCATCTTGCACTTGACGGATTAATAGTTGTAGTTGCCGCAGTCGATATAGATTCGGGTGAAATTTTATCCGGACCTGACATTGTTTCCCGTGGATTTGTCTATGTCAGAGAGGCTGAAGAACTCATGGATGAAGTCCGCGGAATAGCGCATGACACGCTTCAGGAATGTCTTGACAAAAATATTAAAGAATGGAATTCAATAAAATCAAAAGTAAAAGATGAACTTACCGATTATCTATATGCTAAAACAAAACGCAAACCAATGATTCTACCGGTCATAATGAATTTGTAAAAAAATACCGCGGCTTTAAAATAATTGTTTAAAGCCGCGGATTTTTTATTTTCGGATCTTGCAATATGCCGGGTATTTTTATATAAATAAAGTAAATTAAGACTTACAAAATATCTCAAAAAATTATAAAGACAGTTAAGGTTTTGATATATATAACAAAAATAAAAAATTTACTTGAATTTATAAATGCCGTGTAGTATACTAATATCTGTCAGAATTTCAGAAAGAAGAATGATTATATGAATATTTTACTGTCAGTATCAATCGCATTGCTTGCAGGACTCATGATGACAAGAGTTTTCAAACCGTTAAGGCTTCCGTCAGTAACGGCATATCTTATAGCCGGAATACTTGTAGGTCCTTATTGCCTTGGCGAATTAAATATAGGCGGGCTCGGCTTTACCTCTGCTGAAGCTGTTGACAGCCTGTCACTTATTTCGGAAGTGGCTCTTGGATTTATAGCCTTTTCGATAGGAAATGAATTCCGTTTAAACGATCTTAAAAACACGGGCAAACAAGCTTTGGTAATAGGCGTTTTTCAGGCGCTTGCTGCAACGCTTATGGTAGATGCCGCACTTTTCGGACTGCATCTTTTGATGCCTGATAAGCTCTCTCTTCCTCAGGTTATAACTCTCGGAGCAATAGCTACTGCCACGGCTCCTGCCGCAACGCTTATGGTAGTTCGCCAATATAAGGCAAAAGGACCTCTTACAAGTCTTTTGCTGCCTATCGTAGCGCTTGACGACGCGGTCGGACTTATTGTTTTTGCCGTTTCGTTCGGAATCGCAAAAACTCTCGTAACCGGTACTGTCGACCTTATCTCAATACTTATAAATCCGCTTATAGAAATAGTTTGTTCGCTTATACTCGGCGCCGTTATGGGATGGATATTAACACAGCTTGAAAAGCTTTTCAATTCGAATACAAACCGCCTTAATATGACAATTGCTGTTGTTTTTGTTACGGTGTCGCTCGCTATGCTCAGCTTTGATATAGGTCCTGTACATATAAGCTTTTCTTCATTGTTAGTATGTATGATGTTAGGTACTGTATTTTGTAATATATGTTCTTTGTCGCAAGATCTTATGTCGGCGGCTGATAAGTGGACATCTCCCCTTTTTGCCGTGTTCTTTGTCGTAAGCGGAGCTGCACTTGAACTTAAGGTATTTTCCGACTGGGCTATAGTTTTAATAGGCGCGGTGTATATAATTTCCCGCTCTGCCGGAAAGTACGCCGGAGCATATGTAAGCTCGAAGGCTGTAAAATGTTCTTCGAATATATGCAGATACCTTGGAATAACACTGCTTCCTCAGGCAGGTGTTGCACTCGGCATGTGCACTACCGCAATGCAGCTCGGCGAAGCCGGCAATCTTATAAGAAATATCACCCTTTTCGCAGTGCTTGTGTATGAAATAATAGGTCCTATGCTTACAAAATTGGCATTGACTGCTGCGGGAGATATTCAGCCTATGTCTGATGATGTAAAAATGCGCCGCCAGAAGAAACTTGAAGCCGTTCAGAAAACCAAAAGCTGATCTCTGTATATTCCGGAGCGAGATTTCTTAAAATTCCCTAATGACAAAGCATTAAAACAGCATATACCGAAACTTTAAAATAAATTAACGCAATAGATTTATAATGTTGCCGCAATATATGAAATGTTTACAAAGTTGTGTATAAATTGCCTGTAAATTATACTATAATATATAATGTATGTTTATAATTTATAAGTTTTTTAAACGAATATTTAAATAAACGGTATTGTAATTTTAAGAGATATTTATTATCGAAAGGTACGGTCGTTATACGATGACATCAAACAAAAACAAAACAATCCGCGCGGCGGCTGCGGTTTTTCTTACCGGCTCACTGCTTTTTTCAGTTTCGTGCTCTAAGAACCAACAGGCAGAGGACGGATATCTGCTTGCAGATCCGGACGGCAGCGATTATTCGTACAGTTATCCGGAGGAATGGAATATTCTCCGAAGCGACAGTATGTTTGCGGTTGAATCGCCTGATAAAAAGGCAAATATTTCTTCTTCAAGCTATGAACTGCCGCTTGATAAATATGATCTTTCGGTATATGCCGAAAGCGAGGATCCGTATTCAGATCTTCTTGACGACTATATAAATCTCGAGGAGACCGGATATATAGCTCAGCTTCGTGCGAATTTTGGGGACAATATAATTTTTTCTGAAGAAAATATTGTGGATATTTCGGTGGATGAAGGCAAGCGTTCAGGGAAAAAGCTGATATATCACATGAAGGTCGGGGATGACGAATTTTATTTTGAAACGGCGCTTATATTATTGCCTGTGGATCGTAATTCCTGCTATCTCTATGATCTGACATATACGGCTCTCGGAGAAGAAGCATATGAAACTCATAAAGCGGTTTTTGAAAAAGCTGTTGAAAGTTTCACCTTTAAAGAGCTGTTTTGACTAAATGATGCAGACGTGCGGTCCTGATATATACATAAATTTTTACTATTTTTATTTATAATATAATGGGGGACTGTTTATGTCGATAATTACAAAAGTTTTCGGTACGCACAGCGAACGTGAAGTAAAAAAGCTGACAAAGCTGCTTGATTCTATAGAGGCGCTGTCCGATAAATATAAAGCAATGAGCGAGGCTGAGCTTCGGGGAACTACCGAAGTTTTGAAAAACCGCCTTGCAGAGGGAGAAACTCTCGATGATATATTGCCCGACGCATATGCCGCAGTGCGTGAGGCGTCATGGCGCGTACTTGGCAAGCGCCATTACAGAGTGCAGCTTGTGGGAGGTATAATACTTCATCAGGGAAGAATTGCGGAGATGAAGACCGGAGAAGGAAAAACGCTTATGGCGACTCTTCCGGCATATCTTAACGCGCTTGCCGGAAAGGGCGTTCATGTAGTTACGGTAAATGATTACCTTGCACGCCGCGACAGCGAATGGATGGGCAAGGTTTATAATTATATGGGGCTTACTGTAGGACTTATCGTCAACGGTATGCGCTCCGGGGCGCGGCGCGAAGCATATGCGTGCGATATAACTTACGGAACTAACAACGAGTTCGGATTTGATTATCTGCGCGATAATATGGTCGCGTATAAAAAGGATATGGTACAGCGCGGACACGAGTTTGCAATAGTTGACGAGGTAGACTCAATACTTATAGATGAAGCGAGAACGCCGCTTATCATTTCCGGAGTTGCGGAAAAATCAAACGAACTTTATATATCAGTAGATAAATTTGTGCGTACTCTGCGCATGTATAAGATAAAAGAGCTTGATGATAAAGAAGAAAACGATGATATGGACGGCGATTATATCGTTGACGAAAAAGCGCATACCGTAGTGCTGACAGCGTCTGGTATAAAGAAAGCGGAAGAGTACTTTAAGATAGAAAATCTTTCAGACCCTGAAAATATAACGCTTTCGCATCATATAAATCAGGCTATACGTGCATACGGAATTATGCATAAGGATATAGATTATGTTGTTAAAGACGGAGAAGTCCTTATAGTCGATACGTTTACCGGACGAATAATGGAAGGCAGACGGTATTCTAACGGACTTCATCAGGCGATAGAAGCAAAAGAAGGCGTAAAAATAAAAAATGAGTCGAAAACGCTTGCGACTATAACCTTCCAGAACTATTTCCGTATGTATAAAAAGCTTTCGGGAATGACAGGTACGGCGCTTACGGAAGAAGAGGAATTCCGTGAGATATACAGCCTTGACGTTGTGGAAATACCGACAAATAAGCCGATGATAAGAAAAGATTATCCCGATTCGGTATTTATAAGCGAAAAGGGAAAAATGTCGGCGATATTAAAACAAATAAAGGAATGTCATGAAAAAGGGCAGCCGGTGCTTGTGGGAACTGTATCGATAGAAAAATCAGAGGAACTTTCGGCACTGTTAAATAAAAACGGAATAAAGCACACTGTTCTTAACGCGAAATATCACGAGAAGGAAGCGGAGATAGTAGCGCAGGCAGGAAAGCTTGGAGCCGTAACTATCTCTACAAATATGGCCGGCAGAGGAACCGACATAATGCTCGGCGGAAACCCTGAATTTATGGCGAAAAACGAGATGCGCAAGGTTGGTCATACGGAAGAGGAAATAAGCGCCGCAACGAGTTATTTTGCTACGGCAGACGAAACTGTTATAGCTTTGCGTGAGGAATATAACACATACCTCAAAAAATTTGAGGAAGAAGTCGCGCCTGAGGCAAAGAAAGTAGTTGAGGCGGGAGGACTGTTCATACTTGGTACAGAACGTCATGAGAGCCGCCGCATAGACAATCAGTTGAGAGGACGTGCCGGACGTCAGGGCGACCCGGGAGCGTCAAGATTCTGTCTGTCGCTTGAAGATGATCTTATGCGTCTTTTCGGAAGCGAGCGCGTTATAAATATGATAAAAGGCCTTGGTATAGAAGAAGATACTCCGATCGACGCGAAATTGCTTTCAAACTCTATTGAGGCAGCTCAGAAAAGACTTGAGGGAAATAACTTCCAGAGAAGAAAAACGGTGCTTATGTATGACGACGTCATGAATCAGCAGCGTGAAAAAATCTACGGACAGCGCCGTGAGGTACTTGAAGGAGCGGATATCAAGAATACAATTATCGGAATGATCGAAGATTATGTGCGCTCTACGGTTGAGCAGTATTTGTATGGCGATATACCGGATAACTGGAACTTTGATTCTCTGCGTGCGGCATTTTTGGGATATCTCACTACCGAAGAGGATTTCCATTATACGCAAAAAGATTTTGACCGTATAACAAAGTATGATATTGAAGAAGAGCTTCTTGACCGTGCAAGAAAGCTTTATGAGAGCAAGGAAGAACTGTTCCCGGACGGCAAGCTCAGGGATGTCGAACGTGCGGTGCTTTTGCGCGTAGTTGACGAAGCGTGGATTGATCATATAACTGCAATGGATGACCTTCGCGGCAGTATCGGACTGCGGGCATATGCTCAGGTGAGCCCGATTGTTGCATACCGTAAGGAAGGCTCTGATATGTTTGAGGAAATGATCGCAAATATACGTGAGGAAACTGCGAAGAGAATGCTTTCCGTGATGCCGGTTACAGAGGTTGAAAGACTCGACATATCTAAAACCATAATCGGCGCGAAGATGGCAGAAGAAAGTCCTTCGTCTGTTTCTCCGCGTGAAAAACAAAGCGTTTACGGTTCTGCGGCAAAGCCTTCAGCTTCTAAAGAACCGGTGCGTGTGACAAAGGTAGGCAGAAATGATCCCTGTCCATGCGGAAGCGGCAAAAAATACAAGAAGTGCTGCGGAAGAAATGAAAACTCCTCGGATGATAATTGATTGAGATTTTAGAAATTTGTCATGTCCGCCCGGCATATTCGGGGTTTATAGAGAGCTGCAAAGCGGCCGTTTATTTTGTTTATGGCGGGGGCATGGAGGTGCTCCCGCTTTTGCATTGCAAAGAACGGTTTTTCGGCCTTACCGAAGGGAAAGGGAGAGGGAGAGGGAAAAGAAAAAAGGAGGAAGGGGAACGGCAAAATGGGTTTTGGACTTGTATTTATAGGATATGCAACGTTGCTGTTCTTTAAAATTATTCCTATTGAAATTATAGGATTTTTTATAATATATCTTGGATTGGACAAGTTGCAGGCAAGTGAGCCGTCGTTTAAATACGCGAAATACGCCTCAGTATATATGTTTTTCGAATCGGCTTTGTCATCGCTTTTGTGGATATCAAGATACACCGGATTTCCGGAAGCGGAAGGCTATAATATATCACGACTGTCGGAAACTGTCGAGCCTTTGCTTTATCATGCCGGACTTTTGATCTTTCATGTGTTTTTGTATATCGGAATTATAAAGATATCAAAAGCGACGGGATATGAAAAAGGAGAGCGGCGTTCAAAGTTTGCTCTTGTTATGACGGGAATTTTTTATATATCCGAGATATGTTCGGCAATAATTCCCGGCGCGGCGAGAGTTATGGCTGCTCCGCTTGCCGTTTTTCAGGTGCTGTGGCTGCTTGTCAATTTGTTTGCTGTTTTCAGCTGTTATATGATGATAGTAAATGATGAAATTCTTGAAAAGGAAGAAAAGAAATATTCCGAATATATGGAAAAACATAAGTTCTCGGGAAGAAATAAAAAGCTTTCAGCGCCTTCAAAGGACAATAAAAGCGGCGGAAAGATTTACAGACAAAGAAAAAACAAATAATCATATAAAAAAGGTAGGAATGTTTATGGGATTTAAGCTGATATTTGCAGGTCTTATATTTTTCATGAATCCGTGCATAAATATCGTTGATATTCTTCCGGATTTTATCGGATGTATACTTATAAGCGCAGGTTTATACCGTTTGGCAGATACCGAGGACAGATTTCTGCTTGCGAGAAAAATTGCGGACAGGATAATTCCTATATATATTCTTAAACTTGTTCTGTCGCTTTATATCCCGGTTGCCTGGAAAAGCGGTTTGCTCCCTATTACATTCGTGTTTGCCGTGGGCGAAATTATTCTTATGATTATGCTATGTACCGCTTTGTACGGCGGAATAGAATATATGGCTAATCTTCATAACGGGGAAAAAGTTTTACCGAGCGTCGGAACGGTTCAAAAAATCACTATTGCTTTTATGGTGGTAAAAAATGTTTTGGCGTTCATCCCGGAATCTTTTGCACTTGAAAGCGGGGACGAATTTTCCCTTTATAATTCCGCAAAGGTTCAGAGACTGGAGCAGGCAAAACCTTTTGTTATAGTTTTCTTTACATTGGTCGTACTGATATTCGGAATATACTGCCTGATTGAAAATTACAGATTTTTCAAAAAGGTTTGGCGCGATAAGGAATTTTGTTCAAGCCTTGCCGAAATATACAAAACTCGTGTGACAGATAATCAGCGGCTGATAAACCGCCGAAGATTTAAGAGATTTTTTGTGCTTATGACTGTCGGAAGCGTAATGATGATAGATATAGTGATAGATTCTGTCAATTTTACGCCTGATATTTTAGGATACGCAGTCATGCTTTCGGCTGTCGCGTGCCTTGCAAGAAGACGTGATACGATAAAAGCCGTATATGTCTTCTTACCTCTTGCTGCTGTTTCGCTTGTCTCTACTGTGTTCTTTACTTACTGCGGAGCCGGGATTAATTATTTGATGGGATATGAGTCGTATCTTTTGCAAAGAAATGTTCTTGTGGAAAACGGTACGGCTATAGTAATAGGCGCGGTGCTGTCTGCTGCCGAAGCAATTTTATTTGTACTGTTTATGCTGTTTACCGCAGGTTCAGCCGCCAAAACATACGTTGATGAATCTGGAAAATATTTTTCTCCGCTGCCTCCCGTAATAATATCCGCGGTGTTGGGTTTATGCTCAATCTTTTCAGGAATAGCTCCGCTTATAAAGGCAAAATATTATTATGAATATATAAACGACACACTTGTAAATGCCTCATTCAGCGGGCTGTCAGACATGTGGGCTGACGCGCAGGCTGTCGGAAACGCAGTGCTGATAGTTGTCGTGTGTGTTCTTGCGTATTGGTTTATAAAAACGGGACGAAAGGCAGATATCGAGCTTTAATGCGTGATATCAAATTTTATTTATATGAAAATAAGTGAAAACTGTCAGACAGTAAAATTGTATGACTTCGATGCATATGCTTCGAGTTTTGAGGCGAGAGTTATCGCGTGTGAAGCGGAAGACGGTCTATATTCTGTAAAGCTTGATAAAACTCTGTTTTTCCCTGAGGAGGGGGGACAGTCGTGCGACAAAGGAACTATAGACGGCAAACCAGTCAAAAAGGTTTTGGTGCAGGCGGATAACATAGCACATTACGTCGATGAGCCGCTGCAGTTGGGAAGTCTTGTAAAAGGCGAAATTGATTTTAAATTCAGATACATAAATATGCAGAATCATTCTGGTGAGCATATTGTGTCAGGTTTAATTCACAAACTGTACAGAATAAATAATGTAGGTTTTCATCTCGGCAGTGAAGACGTAACAATGGACTATGACGCAGAACTTACGCAGGATATGCTTGACGAAATTGAAGACGAGGCAAACCGCGCGGTTTACGCAAATGTCGATATCATAGCAAAATACTATGATATGCAGGAACTGAAAAATCTTGACTATCGCAGCAAGCTTGATTTCAAAGATGCGAAAGACGTGCGCATAGTGACAGTATCGGGATATGACATATGCGCGTGCTGCGCTCCGCATGTGCGCAGAACCGGGGAAATCGGAATAATAAAGTTTGTAGACGCTTATAGATATAAGGGTGGAACACGTGTGCATATGCACTGCGGATATGATGCGCTTCTCGATTACAGAAAAAAGCATTATGTCGTAACAGAGCTGTCGGCATTATTTTCAGCTAAAACCGACGGAATATTGACAGCTGCCGAACGCCTTTCGGAAGAGAACAGGCGGTTGACAGCCGAGATAACATCAGCGACAAGAAGACTCTGCGGGAAAATATCGCAAGGGCTGCACGAAAGTTCCGATGGAATATGTGTTTTTGAAGACAGCATATCGTCGGGCGGAATGCGCATTATCGCGAATGCAGGAGCGTCAAAAGCTCTTTTCTGCGCTGTTTTCTGCAAAAAAAGAGAAGGCGGATGCGGATATAGCGGATATAATTATATTATAGCCTCTGAAAAAATATCGGCAAAATGTGTGCTTGAAACATTAAAGGACAACTTCGGAAGCAATATAAAAGGCGGCGGAACTGATGCTATGGTACAGGGAAACATTGCGGCTGAGGCAAAAGCTGAAGACATAGAAGAGGCCCTTAAACATATAAAAGCAATATGAAAATATAATTAAAACTATTTCAAAAAGGGATACGCCAATGGGAACAAAAATTGTTTCGTTTGTAAAAAAGAATACGGTGCTTGTAATAGCGGTAATTGCCGCCGCGGTCACTTCCTTTATCATACCTCCGGACAGGGAATACATATCATATTTTGACTTTAAAACCCTGACATGCCTTTTCTGTGTGCTCGCCGTAGTGTGCGCATTGAAAAACATAAGCTTTTTTTACATTCTTGCGCAGAAAGTTGTTCAAAAATTTAAAAATACCAGGCGCTGTGTCATCGCTTTGGTTTATATAACATTTATAGGTTCGATGTTTATTGCGAACGATATGGCATTGCTTACTTTTCTTCCTCTCGGATATCTGATTCTGACATCTACCGGAAAAGAAAAATATATGGCGCTTACTTTTGTACTGCAAAATATATCAGCAAATCTCGGAGGAATGCTGACTCCGTTCGGAAATCCGCAAAACTTGTATATTTACACAAAATTCAATATACCTACCGGCGAATTTATGAGTATCATGTTTCCGCCGTTTATGCTGTCCATTTTGCTGATAACAGCATGCTGTTTCCTTATCAAACCAGAACCGATGGAATTTAAGGGAGAAACATATAAAATAAATAGGAAAAGAGCGCCGATATATCTCGTTTTGTTTGCCCTTTCAATAATAATAGTGTTTCGGGTTATACCATATTGGATAGGATTAATAGTTATACCGGCGGCACTGCTCATTTTAGACCGTAAGGCTTTGCGCGACGTGGATTATGGACTGCTCGGAACTTTCGCTGCTTTTTTCATATTTTCCGGGAATATGGCAAGAATCGGCGTAGTGAGAGAATTCTTTTCAATGCTGCTTGAAAAAAACACGATGATTTTTTCGATTTTATCATGCCAATTTATAAGCAATGTTCCATCAGCAGTGCTTTTATCTCAGTTTACCGAAAATTATCGAGAGCTTCTGCTCGGAGTAAATATCGGCGGAGCCGGCACGCTTGTTGCTTCTCTTGCGAGCCTTATAACATTCCGTGAATATATTAAAAGCAACCCTGCCGAAGGTCTTTACTATATAGGAGTTTTTTCGGCATTCAACTTCGGATTTGTCATAATTCTTGCAGGATTTATGACGCTGTTCTTTTAGGCAAGAACAGCTTTTAGATAAATAAATCATTTTTGCTTATTACATACTTAAAGGATAGGAAACTATGAAGACAAAGACAAATGCAATGCGCATGCTTGAGCAGGCGGGAATAGAATATACGGCGCTTGAATACGAAGCAGACGAAAATGATCTTTCGGGACTTCATATTGCCCGGCAGCTTTCAATGAATCCGGATATGATGTTTAAAACTATAGTTGCTAAAGGGGAAAAGCGCGGAATTTTAGTTTTTTGCATACCGGTGTCATGTGAAATAGATCTAAAAAAAGCAGCGGCAAGCGCGAAAGATAAGCGTGTGGAACTTCTTCCTGTAAAGGAGTTGCTTTCATATACCGGATATATACGGGGAGGCTGTTCGCCGGTGGGGATGAAGAAGAAATATCCTACCTATATTGATGAAAGCTGTACATTGTTCGACAAAATTACCGTAAGTGCAGGTATCCGCGGTTGTCAGCTTCTTGTTGAAACTACGAAGCTTGTAGATTTCGTCGGAGGCATTGTCTGCGATCTTACTGCTTAAAAACTTAATAATTATTCATAATAGATTTTATAAACATATAAAAATAGTATGTATTTGGAGACGCGATATGCCGAATTTTGATAAACACAAAAATTTTCACGCCAATAAAACAGAGCCGCATATATTATGTGACATGCACACGCATTCGGAAAACTCGCATGATTCAGCATGCCCTATAAGCGATATGGCTGAAGCGCAGATAAAAAAAGGAACAGCGGTTTTTGCAGTAACAGATCACTATGACGGCTGCTATTTTGACAGCCGCGATATATTTTCCGATATAAAAAATTCAGTTAAAGATATTGACCGCAATATAAAAAAGTTTGATGGACAGATAGAGATACTTAAAGGCATTGAGCTTGGAGAGCCGGCATGGTCGCCGGAGGACGCCGCAAAAGCTCTTGAACTTGCAGATTTTGACGTTGTTATAGGTTCGGTTCACGCCGTGCGTTATAAAGATATTAAAAAACCTTATTCAATGATAGATTTCAGCGATTTTGACGAAGGTTTTATTTATGATTACGCCGACGTATACTTTGATGAAATGACTGAGATGGCGGAGACTGCGGATTTTGATATACTCGCTCATTTGACATGCCCGTTTCGCTATATAAACGGCAAATGCGGCAAAAACGCCGACATTATGCAGTTTGAGGATAAAATCCGTAGTATTTTATCTGTTATAATAGAAAGAAAAATCGCGCTTGAAGTAAATACTTCCGGGCTTTATCTAAAAAATCCTATAATTATGCCTGATGAAAAAGTTCTTGATATTTACCGCGATATGGGCGGCAGGCTTATCACTATAGGATCGGATGCTCATGCGGCGGAAAATGCTGCGTCAGGTATTCATTATGCTGAGGAACTGCTTAAGAAGGCGGGGTTTTCTTCTGTTTGTATTTACCGAAAGCGTATTCCGGTATTGATTTCCCTGAATTAAAAGAGGCTTTTCACAAGCTCACATTGAAAAAATTGTAAAAATAAGGTTACCGTATAAAAAATCTGCGGCAGCCTTTATTTTTTAGTATATATTTTTATATAAAAAATCGTTTTATGTGTAAGATTTTTTCAATAAAGCTGTCTATATGAATGTAAGCAAGGGAAAAAATAAAAAGGAGGGGTGTTTTTGGACGACGCAAAAATAATAGAACTTTTCTGGGCGCGAAATGAAAATGCAATAACGGCGATATCAGAAAAATACGGCGCATATTGCAGAATTATTGCAAAAAATATTTTAGGAAACTCCGAGGATGCCGAGGAATGCGTAAACAATACTTATCTTAGCGCATGGAACAGCATACCGCCTAATAAACCGGAGAAGCTGTGTGCATATCTTGGGAAAATAACGCGTAATTTGTCGTTGAACAGGTATAAGCGCGATACCGCAGAAAAACGGGGCGGAAGGGAATCGACACTTATTTTTGATGAGCTTTCTGAGTTTATATCTGATAAGGAAACAGTTGAAGATGAGTTTGAGCGTCAGGAACTTATAAAAATAATCAATGATTTTTTAAAAGAACTTTCAGCTGAAAAGAGAAATATGTTTATCTGCCGGTACTGGTATTTTGACAGCATTTCAGATATAAGCGCGCGTTTTAAAAAATCTGAGAACAATATATCTGTAATTTTAAACCGTTTGCGTGCAAAACTGCGCGATTATCTTTCAGAAAGGGGATATGAGTTGTGAAAATAACTGAATTTTGTGAAATTTTAGGAGATATTGATGATAAATATATAGAAGAAACGAAACAATATTATAGAGCTAAAAAAAGAAAATCTCCTAAGGCAGAATATTTTGCAGCGGCAGCATGCATTGCGGTCATAGCTGCGGCGGGTTATATTTTTTCTCTGCCGTATATAAAAAATCCGAATTTTAATGAAAAAGTAAATCCTGACGACAGCATATACTTGCAGAACGACAATGAAAGCGGTAAAATCGACGACAAGACTGAAGAAAAAAACAGTATTTCAGTAAATAAAGTTGAAAATATAGGCAGTGCAGACATGGATGTGAAGTATTCATATTATGAAAAAATACCATATGACGTATGGCTTATGGTACTTGATGATTTTTATAATTTTACCGGAATAAGTTATGAGGATTTTACTTCATCAATACCTGCTTCATGGACAGAAAACAGCTTTTATTCTGCACTTGTACGCTATTATAAAGAGAACGAACTGCAGGAATATGGGGTTCATGATTATATATTCGAATATCAAAATGATTATGGCGGAGAAGCGAGAATTGCGATAAGTCCGGAAGGAAAACCGCTGAGAGATTTGTTTATAATGTGCGACGATCCGGTTTTATCCGAGATAAACGGAACTGAACTTATAATTTACGGATATGAAGACATGTATTTTACGGAATTTTCATATAACGGTTTAAATTATGATATAGAGACAAGCGGCGTACAGCTTGAAGCTTTGGAAGAGCTTTTAGAAAGCATTATAAAATAAGTAAATAAAATTTGATTTGTAAAAACTCAAGTGTACGGGGGAAAAATCCCATGAAAAGAAAATTATTTTTTATTTTGATTTTATTTTGTCTGTTGCCGGTTTCGGGATGCGTACAAAAAGATTGTGAAGATGAAAACGTACAAAGTTTTTTTACCGGAGAAATAAAGGAATCCGGAGAAGACTATATTATCTGTGAAGTTAACGACAGCGGAAACAGCGGAATATCTGAAGGCGCTTATGTTTATGTTTCAAGAAATAATGCAGTGTCTTCAGACGGATTTCCGGATTTTGAGACAGGAGAATATGCAAGGATTGTTTACGGCGGAGGTGTTATGGAAACATATCCTTTAAGGCTAAGTACGGTTTATGCCGTTTATAAGACAGATAAAACCGGTAAAATTACGAATGACTGATAAAAATAAAAAAACAAACGCAGGGACAAGACGCTTCCCTGCGTTATTTTTATACCTTATTATCAAATATTAAATTCCTCTTTTATGCTTCTTGAAAAAAGACGGCTCATGGCGGAATGTACATCTATTCCTTTATAAATAACATCATAAACCGCTTCACATATAGGCATTTCGACTTCGTATATCTCACAAAGCCGCATAACTGCTTTTGCCGTATAGCATCCTTCGGCAAGAGAATCATATTTTTCCTTTGTAACAAGTGTTTCACCATATTTTCTGTTATGGGAAAATTCCGAAAAAACGGTTGCTTCGAAATCTCCCAGCAGACAAAGTCCGAAAGCTGAATAAGGGTTACCGCCCATTTTTTTAATAAGCCGCGCGGTTTCCACAGCTCCCCGCGACATAAGCGCGCCTTTAAGCGATGATAGAGACAATGCGTCAAGCGCTCCCGCCGCAATGCCAATAACGTTTTTTACCGCGGAGCCTACTTCTGTTCCTATTATATCAGAACCACAGTAAAAACGTATTAAGTTTCCTGAAAATTCCGACACCAGTTTTGCCACAACATTTTTATCTCTGCTGTCTATTACCATGCAGTTTGGATTGCCTTTTATAAATTCCTGTACATGTCCGGGACCTACCCAAACGGCGATAGGTGAAGACGGCGGAACATACTCCTCCATAACTTCATGCAGCAGTTTTCCCGTACCTATTTCTATTCCTTTTATGCATAAAACAAAAATTTTCCCCGAAAGGTCAAATTCGCGGATCTCTGTCATAAATCCGCGTAGTTTCTGCGCGTCTACCGATATTACAACGATTTCGGCGTTTTTAAGAACAGAGCAGAGGTCTGACGAAAGCCGTATTCTTTTATTAAACGATACAATGCCGTTTGTGCGGGTATTTAAAAGACGGCGGTAATTTTCGGAATTTTCTCTTCCGTAAACAGTAACATCGTGTCCTATACTGTCAAGATACCATGCGATAAAAGATCCCCATCTTCCGCATCCGATAACGCTTATTTTCAATATTATGTCCTTTCTTTATGTAAACCGATGTGTTTTTTTGCCGAAGAAATTTATTTAGCCGTATCAGAATATATAACTATATAGGTATATAAAGTATATATTTATATTTATGAGCTGCCTTAGTGCAAATATAACTTTAAAGGAATACCGATATTTTTCTGATGTAAAAATTTAAGTATAAATAAAATCAAGATTAGTTTTATTTGCGCATATAAGGAGAAGGCAAGTAAAAAAACAGTTTGACATAGCATCAAACAGAATTTATAATATATAAGGTATCAATATATTAACAAAAAAAGCCGGATATATAAAAAGAGCCCGGCTTTATGCAATGAATATTAAAAATAATAAAATGCGCAGGTGAAAAAGAGTGTATCCGTTTATTGAAATCTTCGGATTTTATCTGCCAACTTACGGGATATGTATGGCGGCAGGAATTGTCTTTGCGGTAATTTTTATTTTTGCTTTTTGCGGAAGACAGGGTTTTAAAGCGGAAAATACCGCAATTATAACTTTGTCGGCAGTTATCTTTGGACTTGTCGGAGCAAAGCTTCTCTCTATATTTACGCTTTTTTCTCCGTCGGAAATAAAAGGAATACTTTTTTCCGCGCCGCTGTCACTTTTAACCGAGAGCGGGCTTGTTTTTTACGGAGGACTTATTGCCGGAATTCCTGCCGCTTATATTGCGGCGCGCAAAGTAAATGAAAAAATAGGTATTTATGAAAACATTTTTATTACTGCCCTGCCGGCAGCTCATGCTTTTGGACGCATAGGCTGTTTTTTTGCCGGATGCTGCTATGGATGCAAAACTTCGCTTCCGGTAGGAGTAATTTACACAGATCCTATATCTGACGCTCCGACAGATATTCCGCTTTTCCCGATACAGCTTTTTGAAGCCGGATACAATGCCTTTATTTTTTTTATACTTCTTGCAATGCTTATAAAAATTCCTGAAAAAAAATTAAATCTACCTATTTATTTTATATGTTACGGAACTGAAAGATTCTTTGCGGAAATGTTCCGCGGCGATGATATACGCGGCTTTTATTTCGGACTTTCAGCTTCACAGTGGATAAGTATAGCAGTGGTATTTTTCGGTATAGCAATATTGACCGTCAGGCTTTTGAAGCTGAGGCATTGTCAAGAATCAGTTCGTAAGTAATTCTTTCTGTCGTATGAGATTCAGGAATATGAATAATACCGGTTTCGTGAAAACCGCATTTTAACAGCATTCTGCGCATCGGTTTATTATACCGGTGCGTATCTATTCTTATAGAATCCCTTCCCTGTTCGACGCACATTTCAGAAATTGCTTTCATAAATTCTGATCCTATGCCCCTGCCGGAGAGAGATATATCTACACACACACGGTGAACTGCAGCATATCCGGTTTCGCTTCCCTGCCATTTTCCGGGGAATTCGCCGCCTTCTATTTTGTCATACCAGGGTTCATTTCCCATTATTACGGCGGCTGCCGCTACCGGAACGTCATTTTCTCCGCAGAACACAAAGCCTATTCCTTTTTCAATATCAGAAAGATATGTTTCCCTATTCGGATAACCCGACTGCCACTGATCTATTTTAAGCACTTCACGCATATTTTTTTTTGCGGCTTTTATCATTTCTTCTATCTTGTCAAGATCCCGGAATTCAAGTTTTCTTAATTTATACATCTTTTAATTATTTCCATTTGATTATTTTTTGTGATAAAATGCTATTTATCTTTATATTGTTCGGTTATTTTTGACTTTATTTTGCGCAAACTATGGCTGCATGAATTAGCTTAAAATAAAACAAACCGTCTTAATCTCTGAAAAGGCAAAATATTTTACAGCTGTTTGAAAAATTCGAGTTCTTCACCCGAAGGACCCAAAACAAACGCCATCCTTATTGATATTTTTTCCGGATGCGAATCAAGATCTACAGTTTGAGGTTCTTTATAGGGCTTTGCCCCTGCGGCAAGCGCTGTTGAATATGCGGCGTCAACATCGTCGCATTTCATTGCAAAGTGCATGTATTTTCCTTCTCTCGGAAATTTTTCATCAGATCCGCCCGCGAAAATTTCTATTCTCGAACCGTCGCCCATGTCAAGCATTACAACGCTGTTTTCATCTTTTCCCCATCCGACGATTTCTTTCATTCCCAAAGCTTTATAAAATTTTACTGATTTTTCAAAATCATTTGCTTTAAGTGCGATATGGTGGAATCCAAGGCCTTTTATAATATCGTTTGACATAGTTTCCCTTTCCCTTTCCCTTTCCCTTTCCTTTTCCCTTTCCCTTTCATATTAAAATTTACATTTACAAGCTTATAATGAGTTTTAATACAAGTATTTGTTTACATTATATACTTAAAAAGCTGTTTTTTCAATGTTTTTTTTCAATATAATAAAATATAATATTACAATAAGAAGAGGTAAAAAATGACAATTCATATATACGGCAGTTGTGCTGGAACAGAACCGATAAAAGGCTGGAGACATCTTTCGTTTTCAATAGACCGTTTAGGAAAGCAATATTTTTTTGACGCAGGAGAAAGCTGCGGATACACTGCATATACAAACGGAATAAATATCGCCCAAACACGAAGAATAATTATATCGCATACGCATATGGATCATGTCGGCGGACTTGCAAATCTCTTATGGTATATACGCAAACTTGACACGCAGTGCGGACTTAAAGCTTGTCCTCAAATAGATATTCATATTCCCAATCTTGAGACATGGGAAGGAATAAAAATGATTTTAAAAAACACTGAGGGCAATTTTAAATGCGATTTTAAAATTTTTGCGCATGAAGTGTCCGACGGCGAGCTGTTTTATGATACTGAAGATGATATGAAAGTCACGGCATATCACAATACGCATCTTCCGCAGGAAGAGAGCGGAAAATGGCGTTCGTTTTCTTATCTAATTGAAAGCGAGGGCAAAAAAGTATTTTTTACCGGCGATTACGGTAGAATCTCTGATTTTTCAAATATTCTCAATTGTAATAATATCGATCTTCTTATGATAGAAACAGGGCATCATACTGCCGAAAACACAGCGTCAGCGTTAAAGGAAGCCGGCATTTTCCCGAAATTTCTGGGATTTATACACAATGGTCCCGATGTGCGCAGATCACCTGATGAAACTGTTAAGAAAGCGGAAGATATACTTGGAGTAAAAACCGCCGTATTTACCGACGGAATGACTTTTGAGTTTTAATAAAAAATTAAAATAAAGTAAATAATATTTTTAAAAAATATATAATTTTTAATTAAGGTCTTGCGGCAACCCGGTTGATCTTAAATCCTTTGGCGGAAAAATTAGCTTCATATTCGGTGACTATATTTGAATCGGCATACTGCGAATTGTGCAAATCATACGTGATATCAGACAGCTTGAATCCGCAGTTTTGCATTTCTTCCAGTGAAAAATCAAAAAGAGGACGGTTGTCGGTTTTAAAATATATCACTCCGTCCGGAGAAAGAATTTTTTTATATATTTCGAGAAACGTACGATATGTGAGTCTTCTTTTCGCATGTTTTTTCTTTGGCCACGGATCGGAGAAATTAAGATATATTTCTGAAAGCTCGCCATCTGAAAAAACTTCATAAAGTTTTTCTGCGTCAATATCCGAAAAAACAACATTCGAGATCTGTGCATCACGGCATTTTTCCATTGCCATTACCATTACGTCGCGGACTTTTTCAACTGCTATAAAAAATTTTTCGGGATTTCTTTTTGCCGTTTCGCAGATAAATGTACCTTTTCCGCATCCGATTTCAAGACATATAGGACGGTTGTCTGAAATATCTTTCCACCTGCCCCGCATTTCTTCTGGATTTTCGGCAAGCAGACTGCCGCATGCTATAATTCTGTCGTCTGTATGTTTTTTCTTTCTCATTCTCATAATAAATTACTCCCGGAAGATATAATTTTACGTTAAACGTACTTTTTTATTTGATTTTTTCAAAATGTATATTTGACAGTCATCGGGACAAACTATTATCGGGTACGGCGCGGCCGATTGTTTTTTCCGCGCTGTTTTCCAATAAACGAACAATCGTATAAAGAGGTAATTTTATGCTTGACAGAATAGCGCTTGTCCTGACAATCGTCGGTGCGCTCAACTGGGGCGGAATCGGTCTTTTCGGATTTGATACCGTCGCATGGATTTTCGGAGGACAGGATGCTCTTTTCAGCAGACTGATCTATACTCTCGTAGCGCTTGCGGGTATTTGGTGTATTTCACTTCTTTTCCGCAGCCGCGAAAATGTCCTTGATGATCACATCGACTGACACAAGTTTTTCACCGACATCTGATTTCAGATGTCGGTGAAATTTTTTTAATTTACAAACTCACGTCTCATAAAATCTGAAAAAGGCTGCTCACTTTGAGTATAAAGATATGTGAAATTCAAATTTTGTTCTATAACAGACTGTAAGAGTTCATAAGATGCTATAGAAAAATCAGGCATACCTTCGCCGAAGGCATATGCGGCGTCATAAACTGCGCTTTCAGATATTTGTGATATCATAGCCGCCGAAGCGTTGTCGCGCATATAATAGTATGTCCATGCAAGTTCTATGATGTTTTCTCCGCGGCAGTAATTGTAAGCGTATATTGCGTCAAGAACTTTACCTGAAAGGTCAGAAGCCTGAACGCCGTAAGGAACTGCATATCCGCAGACGGAGGAATCGATCCAGGAAAAATAATCTGTCTGAGAAGCGTTTCTTTTCGGCATAGGCAATATTCCCCAGTTTATAGGACTGTATGCAAGCGTCGAGGCATATGACAGCTTTTCGCAGAAGAAAGTAAGTCTACCCTGAGAGAATGCTTCAAGGGCGTCTGATCCGGGATTCCGGACCGGATATTTAGAACTGTTTGACACACATATATTTCGAATTTCCTGAACATAATTATCTTCATCTGTGACAGCGAAATCCATTTTAAAAAAGCCTTCCTCGTCACGTGAGAAGAAATGTTTGCCGAAAGAAGCAAAAACTGCGTTAGCAAACAGTGACGTATTCATAGATGAGGAATATCCGTATCTGTCATTGTTTCTTATCATTCTGCCGTCGCCGTCAAGGTCAGCAGCCGACGCTTCGGCAATAGATAAGAACATATCCCATGTCCATGTGCCGTCTTTTACCATACTGTAAGGATCTTCATATCCGAGAGAGGCAAGAACGTCTTTATTGTAATATACACACCAAGCCGACCGAGTGTCATATGCGGCTTTTCCGTATACACCGTATGTCGTATCGCTTTGCGACAGTGCGGAGATAAGCTCAGGATCTGTATATTCTTTGTCAAAAGAAAAATACGGAACCGAATAAATATTCATAAGTAAGCCGTTTCCTCCGCAAGAGGAAACAGTATTCATCGGCGCATATAAAAGATCACAGGCGGGAATATCAGAGTCAGCTGAGCCGTAATTGTTTAAATAAGACTGTATTTCATTTTCATCAATAGTCAGAGCAGTTATTTTAATGTTGAATTTTTCTTCTATAGCCCGGTTTCTTTCATAAAGCTCTTTGCCTAAAATTCCGCTGTCAGTTTCGGAATCGGTAAAATCGGGATCGGTTGTCAGAATTATAAATTCTCTTCCTCCGTAATCTTCTTTGGGAATAGAATCGAACAAATCTGTTCCGTTATTGTTAAGACTTTCTTTTTTGCCGTCAGAGCTTTGATTTTCTGTATTTTCTTTGACGGGATCTGAGGTGTTGTTTTGAGTGTTTGCACTACTTGGATTTTCATCTGATTTTAAACTGCCACACGAACAAAATAAAGATGTTAGCGATGATAACACAATTATTATTGAAAGAAATATGCGGCAACCCGATTTTATTTTCGAATTTATATTTATCATATTTTTAAAAATTTTCTTCGAGCTTTGATATAAGCTCTACTCTTGCCGCGTGTCTTCCTCCGTCTTCAAACTCGGCTTCAAGAAAAGCGTCGACAATCATTTTTGCGGTTTCAATTCCAATAACTCTTGCACCGAAACAGATAATATTCGCGTTGTTGTGTATGCGCGTCATTTTTGCGCTGTAAACTTCGCTTACAGCAGCTGCGCGTATGCCTTTTACTTTGTTTGATGCTATGGACATGCCTATGCCGGTGCCGCAGATGAGTATACCGAGAGAATTTTTATCCGAAACAACCTTGCGCGCTACTCTTTCTGCACTTATGGGATAATCTATTTTTTCTCCCGTGTTTATACCCAAATCCTCTACCGTATAGGATTTTTCACGCAGATATTCCGAAATCTCATTTTTCATATCAATTGCGGCATGGTCGCATCCGATGTAAATTTTCATATCTTTTCTCCTTGTTTTATATTGCTGTTACAAAAATATTTATTTTTCCTCAGACTGTCTAACGTCATATAAATTCGTTTGTATTTCAAAATCTGCAATGTTTTCAAAAACGCCTTCGCGCGGTCGAATATTATCCGTTCTGCCGGCATTGCTGTCTTCCGGCTGGCTGTCTTCCGTTCTGCCGTCGCCTATATCCATTTTCTGCTGCTCGCCGTCTTTTACAAAAGAGCGCCTTATTTCTTCAAGCTCAGGCAGATTTTCAAGCTCGGCTATTGATGAAAGACCAAAGGTCCTTAAAAAAATCGGTGTAGTCCCATATAATATCGGGTGGCCCGGAGCGTCAAGTCTTCCGACTTCCTCTATCAGCCCTTTCTCTGCAAGCGATGCCGTTACTGTCGGGGATTCCACCCCGCGCACCTTATCAATAAACGCGCGGGTTACCGGCTGATTGTATGCTATTATCGCAAGCACTTCAAGCGCCGCGCGTGACAAAGGCTGATTGCGGCGAAGATCGAGAGCCGTGCGCACGATATCCCCGAATTCGCTTTTTGTCACAAGCTGAGCATAGCCGTCATATATTATAAGTTCAATTGCAGAATCATTTTTTTCATATCTTTCTTTTAGCTTGACAAGCGCTTTTACAATTTCTGCTTCAGAAACGCCTGCCGATAAAGCAATTTTATCAAATGACACAGCGCTTCCGCATGCGAAAAGCACAGCCTCGCTGGCCTTAATTATATATTCGAGATCTGAGATCCCTTCGATAACTGACTGATTATCCATATATTATATTTTCTCCGGTATATCTTAGATTTCTTCCTCTGTATCATGGTTTAAAATTATATCGCAGTCGGCATAGCTGTCGCTGTAATAGGATACGCTTACACGCTTGTCCTTTACAAGTTCAAGCAAAGCAAGAAATGTGGCGACGACTTCACCGCGGTTTTTGACCTCTTCGAAAAAGCTTCCGAGAGGCTGTTTTTCCTTTTTTACAAGAATATTTAAAACATGAAGAATTTTCTCTCCTACGCTTACCTGTCTTGTAGCGGTTAAATGTCTGCCGATATCCTGTTCTATCTCAAAAATATTTTCTTCATCCTGCTCATTCCGCAGCATAACCCTCGTAAGAGCCTCTTTAAGCAGCCCGATATCGTGAGTAAGTTTATATTCGCTGTCCGCTTCAATAGATTCTGCCGGCTTTTCATAACGCCCCTGATATGTCAGCTCGCGGTCATGCAGAACTTCGGCTGTCTTTTTTGCCCGCTGATATTCAAGCAGCATATCGACAAGCTCCTGCCGGGGATCTTCCTCATCCTTTTGCACCGGCAGAAGCATTCGGGATTTTATAAGCATAAGCTTTGCCGCCATTACAATGAATGAAGACGCTATTTCCATATTGAAAAGTTCCATTTTATGAATATAATTCATATACTGATCGAATATTACCGATATCGGTATATCATAAATATTTACTTTATTTTTGGAAATAAGCGATAAAAGCAGGTCAAGCGGCCCTTCAAATATTTCGAGCTTAAATGTCGGAAAATGGTTTTCCTCCGCATCGAAGATATCCTCAACCGATTCTTCTGTCACGGAATATTTTTCATTGTTATCCGGCAAACCGTAAAGTTTGTCTGCAATAGAATCATTTGTCATGAAAATCAGAAAACTCCTTTATGTTTCAGCGCATCAGAAGTTCAAACGGTATAAAGCTTACCAAATAATAAATAAAGTTTGAAAGCCATGAGATAGCGTTTTGCAGAATATTGGTAAACGCGCCGAGATAAAAAAGAATAATAATAGCTATCTGCATATAACGTTCATAACGAAAAGAAAATAAAGCCCATTTTCTCGGCAGGCAGGCTGTAAGCAGTCTGGATCCGTCAAGAGGAGGTATCGGAATCATATTAAAAACGGCATATGTCACATTTATGCTTACGGCGATATTAAAAAATGAAAGCAGAATTATATATACATTTATGCCGGCTTCCGAAGAAGGCATAAAATTTCCGGAAAAAACTACGGTCAAATTAAATAATATTGCAGAAGCAAAAGCGACAAGAATGTTTGAAAAAGGTCCGGCGAGAGACGCAAGCACAAAGCCCCATTTGCCGTTTTTCATATATCTTGTGTTTATCGGAACCGGTTTTGCCCATCCGAATCCGAACAAAAGCAGCATTATAAAGCCGATAGGATCAATATGACTTATCGGATTGAGAGTTAAGCGTCCGTAATTTCTTGCGGTATCGTCACCCAGGCAATGCGCGGCATAACCGTGAGAAAACTCATGTATTGATAAAGAAAAAAGTATAATCGGAATACTCAGAAGAAGAACTATAACATCAAGCTGTGTAAAGTTTCCGCTTAAAAAAGTTCGGAGCATAAAAAACCTCTTTCTGTAAAAAATAGACTTATATTAAAAAATATTTTCTGCAGATAATTATAAAAACATAAGTTTTCAGGCATGCAGAAAAGCACTTGCGGCGCTGAAATTTGCCGAAAACTTTAAAACAAGACTATAAAAATCATATTAAAATAATTATAACCGATTTCCTTTCTAAAGTCAACAAACGTGCTAACAATAAAACCGAAAATTTACAAGTAATAAGTAAAGGGAAAGTATTAAATGAAAAATCCGGCATCTTTTTTGAAATTTACAGCGCTGTCGCTTTCAGTTTGTCTTTTAGCGCAGTATCTTTGTGCGGGAGCAGAAGCGGAGTTTTTTAAGATTATATCCGCAAATGAAAATTCAGGTAAAATTATGGAAGCGGCGTTGTCGGGATTTTTTCAGCTTTCACATCTTGTGTACGGAATATTTCTTTATAACCGTTCTTTTTTAGCTTCAGGAGCAAGCAGTCAGACAAGATTTCCTAACTTGTATTTTTCATATTTTTCTCTTGCACTTTCATTTATTGCATATGTGCTTGCTTTTGCGGATAGATTTATATTGGCGGCATTTTGGTCAGCGACTTTGATTTTTTTTCTTTCGGTTCTGTTTTTTTCGCTTCCGCGTCTGAAATTTGCTGTATTTCTGCTTGGGCTGCCTCAGCTTGTATATGCAGTTTTGCTTCTTATACTTTCCGTTTTAGGCATAATCATATTATAGATAGATAGAAATAATTAAACGTTTCATATTCCTAAATAAATATAAAACACAAAAAGCGGAGAGCTTTTAGCTCTCCGCTTTTAATGTTAATCTAAAAGAAATATTTTTTAATTTTATCAGTTAAGGGTTGCCGGTGCAAGACCTTCAGGAATATTGCGTACGATAGGTTCTTTTTCAGGATCTATAACGATTACGACTGCGTTCTTGTCTCCCCAGAGATTTGCTATATTATCAGCAGCATTGTAATCACAGGTTGTTTCCGCGCCCTTGAGGTTTCCGAGCGGCTGACCTATGGTCTGAATATAAATATTCTTGTCTTCTACCTCGGTAGAATTGCTCGGAAGAGTCAAAAGATGTCCGTAAGCTCTGTCGAAAATGTTGTATTCTGCAATGCAGTTTTCATTTTCTGAAAGCGTTGAACCGCAGTAAAGTCTTGAAGTTCTAAATCTTGTTATTGAACCCCAGCCGTATCCGCCGAGACGGAGAAGGTTATAAGCTGAGCGGACATTTTTGGTAACTCTTTTGTAAATGTCTTTACCGCCTCCGAGCATATCTTCTGTAGGAGGAGCATTATAGAACTCTATACCCCAGAATACATATTCCATAAGATTGGAAAGATAGCTTACATCCTGCTGTATGCAGTCGCCGGTGCTTGAGGAACGCTGATGAGTTACCGCGGTATCGTATATCTGATACATCCAGTTGTTTTCAACGTGATATCCTACGCATCCGCCATAGATTTCAACTGCGTTTCCGTAGTTGGTTGCTGATTTGTCGTCGTTTATTCTGAGAACAGAGCCTCCGAGCCATGAGAATACACAGTTTGTTACGCGTATATTTCTTGATGTACCGAAGCCTATTGCATGTGCGCCGGTGAATTTCATTGCAATATTGTCTATTGTGCAGCCGTTGGGAGAACCGGAGAATATATTAACTCTTTCACCTATTTCTATAGAGCTGAATCTTTCGCCGGGATTGCCTTCTGTGCTGTATATATAAAGAGGGCCGGGAGTTGTTATTCCTTTTGATATATCGGAGTAGAATTGAAGATCTCCGCAAAGCTCATGAGCGCCGTCGAAGCCTCTTGTATCTTTGTTCATTATAAGGCCGTAAAGCTCGTCATATGTAGCTTCACTGTAGTCGAACAGATCGTGATCAAAGCCGATAACGCCGACGTTTGTAAGTTCTTCGGTACACTTCCATACATTTTCCCATTCAGTCGCTTCCCAAAGAGAAGGATCTGCATAATTCTTTTTAGACTGCATAAACAGCGGTTTGTCGCCTTCACCGTACGAACCGTAAATTGCGCCGTTGTATATCGGACACTGACCGCGGTATATGCCGCCTCTTTCAAAGAGGAAGGTTATTCCTGCCTGCGGGAATCTTACGTTTTTCATTCCTGCAAAGGTTTTCCAAGCGGTTTCCGGAGATTTTCCGTCGTTTGAATCGTCACCGTTCTTTTCGGAAATATAATAAACCGTTTTCATTTGATCTGCATATATGTCAGATGTATTTGGAGTATTGAGTATATCCTTTTTCATCTGTTCGGCTATTATATCTACACCGTCACGTATAGATGATGCATCGAGAGCTGCAGACTGCTCGTAAAGTGCGGGTATATATTCTTCGGCTTTATTTCCCGTAAGAGTATATGACGCTTTTTCCGTATCTGCCGTCCAGGTTACGTTTTCCTCATTGCATGCGGCAAGAATTTGACTCTTTGCCCAGTGATCGGAGATATCGCTGAAGGATACTGTTCCTTCGGCGCCGTTGGGTATTCTTCCGAGGAAGCGGTTTACAATAGTTACAACTTCTGCGCGGGTAATCGGATTGTCCGGCTTGAATGTGCCGTCATCATATCCTACTATTATACCTTCAGATACCGCAAAGTTTACAGCACCTATATAGTGATATTTATCTGCGTCAACATCCGAAAAGCTTTTCAGTTTCATTGATGAGCTTAAATCGGACAGAGCGGATATTTGGTATATAAGCTCTACAAACTCACCTCTTGTTATATTCTGATTCGGATAAATCTCAGCGCCGTGCTTTCCGGAAATACTGTCGAGAAATCCGAGCTTTTGGAAAATGCCTACATATGACTCATACCATGCCCCATCTTGTACATCGTCGTAATCAGCTTTTACTTTTCCGACAATATTACTTTCATCGGTTACGAGTCTTGTTAGAAGCGTTATGGCTTCGGCTCTTGTAATATTATTCTGAGGAAGGAAAGTGCCGTCGTCATATCCTGCAACATAATTGGCGTTTTTATTTACTTCAACTTTTACTTTCGTTTCAACGACTACATTTGATTCGCCGTCATTAAGCTGATAGATGCCGTTTTCTGCAGTTACGGCTGATCCGTTTATCGTAATGGCTTGCGCAGGTATACCGTATATGTCAGTAAACAGATATCCCGTAAGCTCTGAACCGTTAAACTGAGGTTCACAGAATCCGCCGTCAAGCTTTATTATAACGTCGGCTGCACCGTCAGCTATGTTTGCTGTCGCTTCAGTTCCTGTTATAACTATTTTTTTGCCGGTAACAGTTCCGCTGCCTGCTTCTATCGTTCCGGCAAAATTGCCGCCGTTGAGCGCGACGATTACGCTTCCGTTGACAGTTGCCCCTGTTTCAGCTCCGATCACTGCCTGTGCAATCTCGCCGCCGTTTATTTCTGTAGTGACATTGCCGTTTATAGTTCCGCCTGAAGAGCCGGCGACAAGTTTTGTTATTATACCGTTGCCGATTACAAGCTTGGCATTGCCGTTCATAGTGCCGCTGCCAATATTTCCTGCTACTACATTTTCTACTGTTCCGCCTTCAAGAATAACGCTGGTATTTCCGTTTACGGCTTTGCCGTTTACTGAACCCGCGGAAAGAGTAGTGTATGTACCTGCATTAAGATAGATTATTCCGTTTCCTTCCGAAATTTCTCCGGGAGCTATAGACGGAGGATTAGGATAGTTTATTATGTTAGGTCCGCCTGCTACATAGCTTTCAGTATGATATGTATCAAATTCGTTTACTGTTTCAAGCGTATAGCCGTTTGTGAAAAGATAAGCGCCTTCGTCAAGACGTATATTAAGAAAATCGAGATAAAGATCGCCTTTGAGATTTACTTCCGATACGGGAGCTTCTTCAGTTCCGGTAAAATCGAGAAGGTTTCCCTGTGATTTTGTTCCTATACCGGTTATAGTAACGGGCTTGCGTCCTTCTATATCATTGAAGTTGCTCAGCTTTATATTGCCTGTAAAAACAATATTTCCGCCTTCTTGTCCGAGGGCGCTGAAAGCGTCACTGAAATTTTTGAAGGTTGTATAAGATTTCCCGTTATAGGTCATCTTGCCGAACGAGCTTACAAGAGCTATGCGCTCTCCGTCGATCGTAAGAACGGCGGCGTCCTCAGCCTGCGCGGTAAACGGCACCGAGCAGATAAAAAGAACCGCTGCCAGAAAAAGAGAGAAAAGCTTAGTTTTTTTCATTTTTTGCTCCTTTTTATTATTGATAAAAAATAAATGTCCGTATACTATTGTATATGGAGATAATTTATTATATCATACAATTGCTAGTTTAACAAGAAAAATAATTATGTCAGTTTTAACAAAAAAACAGCCGCTTTTTCAGCAAGCATGACAAACTGTATTTTTTTAATATAAAAAAGCTGATATTTGAGAATCATATTTATAAGCATAATTAAAAAAAATCATAACTATTCAGTTGTGTGTTTTCCTTTATTCTTTATATAAAAAAAGAGAAAAATTGGAATATAAATTCTTGACATTTTTTTAACAATATGATAAAATATAAATAACAGCGGAGTAATTGTCTGCTGAAAAGGGCGATGCCCAAAAAAGGAGGAAAAATCATGTCAAACCGTTTTATTTTAAACGAAACATCGTATCACGGCGCCGGCGCAATATCGAATATCGCAGCAGAAGCCGTTGGCAGAGGTTTAAAAAAAGCTTTTGTGTGTTCGGATCCTGACCTTATTAAATTCGGCGTTACAGCCAAGGTTTTAAAGGTACTTGACGAAGCGGGACTTGCATATGAGATTTACTCGAAAATTAAAGCCAATCCCACTATCGAGAACGTACAGACGGGAGTAAACGCATATAAAGCAGCAAATGCGGATTATATTATTGCGATAGGCGGAGGATCTTCGATAGATACTGCGAAAGCGATAGGTATTATAATTAACAATCCGGAATTTGCCGATGTAAGAAGTCTTGAAGGGGTTGCGGATACAAAGAACAAATCAGTTCCTATTTTTGCTGTGCCCACAACTGCCGGAACGGCTGCGGAAGTCACTATAAACTATGTAATAACAGATGCCGAAAAGAACAGAAAAATGGTATGCGTTGATCCCCATGATATTCCGGTTGTAGCATTTGTGGATCCGGATATGATGAGTTCTATGCCTAAAGGACTGACGGCCGCTACAGGAATGGACGCGCTTACGCATGCGATTGAAGGATATATCACTGCCGGAGCATGGGAACTTTCTGATATGTTCCATTTAAAAGCAATAGAAATAATATCACGTTCGCTGCGTGATGCAGTTGCAGGAACTCCAAAAGGCCGCGAGGAAATGGCGCTTGGCCAGTATATCGCCGGAATGGGATTTTCAAATGTCGGATTGGGAATAGTTCATTCAATGGCTCATCCTTTAGGGGCATTGTATGATACTCCGCACGGCATTGCAAATGCGATAATACTTCCTACAGTAATGGAGTACAACGCTGAATCAACTGGAGACAAATATAAATATATTGCAGCCGCAATGGGAGTTAAAGGAACAGAGACAATGTCTTGCGCCGAATACAGAAAAGCTGCGATAGACGCTGTCAAGAAACTTTCAGCTGATATAGGAATTCCGGAAAATCTTAAGGAGATTGTAAAAAAAGAAGATATTCCGTTCCTTGCCCGGTCGGCATATGATGACGCATGCCGTCCTGGAAATCCGAGACAAACAAGCGTTGAGGATATAACAAAGCTTTATGAATCTCTGATCTAATATAAACTGTATTTAAAACGAACGCCGTCTGACTTTTATGTACAGGCGGCGTATTTTTATGCCGTTTAAAAATAGGATTTACATTAAATTCTTATATATTATCATCTCAACTTACGTAATAATTGAT
The DNA here is from genome assembly GCA_944375955.1 of uncultured Clostridia bacterium. Taxonomy (GTDB): domain Bacteria; phylum Bacillota; class Clostridia; order Oscillospirales; family CAG-382; genus UMGS1052. The sequence goes on from CALWBE010000061.1 coordinate 45,194, forward strand.
TTTTTGAAATTTTATATCACATTTATCCATTTATTTGACCTAAATTGATATTTTTTGAAAATTATTGACTAATAATGATTTTTATGATAATATTTTAATAGTTTTTGCTGGGTTATTAAAAATTGTTTGCAAAATAGATATATTTTTATATAAAACGGCAATAGATAATAGGAGGATATATCAATGTCTACCAAACAAAGAAGCAGCTTTACCGGAAAACTTGGTTTTGTGCTTGCAGCAGCCGGTTCTGCTGTCGGACTCGGAAATATATGGCGGTTTCCGTATCTCGCCGCCGAATACGGAGGAGGAATTTTCCTTCTGGTATATCTTGTCTTGGCGGTTACTTTTGGATTTTCTCTTATGATTGCCGAAATAGCTATCGGAAGAAAAACGGGCCTTAGCGCAATAGGAGCATATGAAAAATTAAGTAAAAAATTCACATGGCTCGGCTGGCTCTCTTCTATTGTTCCGATTATAATTCTTCCTTATTACTGCGTTGTGGGCGGTTGGGTAATTAAATATTTTTCCGCTTATGTGACCGGAGCGGGCGGCGTTGTCGCTGACAAGGATTATTTCGGAGGATTTATCGGACAAACATTTGAACCGGTTGTATGGTTCGCAGTTTTTCTTGGCCTTACAGCTTTAGTTGTTTTTCTCGGAGTCGAAAAGGGAATAGAAAAAGTCAGCAAGATCATGATGCCGGGTTTGGTTATACTTTCGGTCATAATCGCCGTATACGGTCTTACTCTTCCCGGAGCGATGGACGGAGTAAAATATTATTTGCTGCCTGATTTTTCAAGCTTTTCAATGACTACCGTATTTGCGGCTATGGGACAGCTTTTTTATTCCATGTCTCTCGCAATGGGCATTATGATCACATATGGTTCATATATGAAAAAGGATGTCGATCTTGAATCAAGTGTTCGGCATATTGAGATATTTGATACCGGAATTGCTTTTATAGCCGGACTTATAGTAATACCTGCAGTATATTCCACTGCAGTAGCCACCGGTAATCCGGCTGAGGAATATTTGACAAAAGGCGCCGGGCTTATGTTTACAACTATACCTCAGATATTCAGCGTTATGCCCGGCGGAAATATTATCGGAATGCTGTTTTTCCTGCTTGTTATATTTGCGGCTTTGACTTCGTCTATATCATTGATGGAGGCGGTAGTATCTATTATTCATGACAAATTTAAATTGAGCAGACATATTTCCTGTGCTATTACAATTGTTATTTCGGTAGTTTTGGGAGTTCTTTCTTCTCTCGGATTCGGCATCTTGGACGGAATCAAAATATTTGGCAAAAATATGTTTGATTTCTTCGATTTCGCAAGCAATTCCGTACTTATGCCTATTACTGCACTGTTTACCTGCATACTTGTGGGTTATGTGATTAAACCTAAAACGGTTATAGAAGAGGTTGAGATAAGCAGTAAATTTAAAGGCAAAAAACTTTTTGTAGTGGGCATCAAGTACATAGCGCCCGTTTTTATAGTCGCTATTCTTATATTTTCTATTCTTGAAGGCACTGGTGTAATAAATATATGATGGCTTTGTATTGGAAGCAAACATTTTAAATAATATAAATTTTTGTTTTGTTATTAATGTAAAAAAATCTCCGGCTGAAACAAACAAAAAACTTGTTTCAGCCGGAGATTTTTTATATTCTAATACCATAAACTGCGAAAAATCAATCGTCTTCTAAAACTTTACAGTCTCCTAAAATTTCCGGTTTGTATTTCATGCTGTCTTTTTCCGTTATCTCTCTGATAACGCGGCAGGGATTGCCTGCGGCAAATGAATTGTCCGGTATATCTTTTACAACCACGCTTCCGGCTCCTATTACACAGTTGTCTCCTATTTTCGCTCCCGAACATACGACGACATTTGCTCCGAACCAGCAGTTGTTTCCTATATGAACAGGCTTTGCATAGCATAATCTTCTAATCTCGCCGTCTGAACACATTATCGTGCTGCGTTCGGATGCTATCATAGGATGTACGGGAGTCACTATTGTGACGTTAGGTCCGAAATTGCAGTTGTCGCCAATGGTAACTTCAGCGTCATCTTGTACTGTAAGCCCGAAGTTTGCGAAAAATTTTTTTCCTATCTTTGTATGACAGCCATAATGGAAAAATATAGGTCCCTGCATAAAACTGCCTTCTCCCAGTTCGCCCACAATTTTGTTTATAATTTCACTGCGCTTTTCGGTTTCGTCTTCCGGAAGTTTGTTGTATTCCAGATTAAGATTGTGAGTGCGCAGCTTTTGCGCTTTAAGTTCGGGATCTCCTGGGAAAAAAAGCAGTCCCTTTTTAAGCTTTTCTTCTTCTGTCATAAATATTGCCTCCTTTTACATATTACACAATGCAGCGGTAAGGCGCTGACTGTAAATAACCGTCTTTACGCTGTATAACTCGCTGTTGCATAATGTGTATCATGATCAAAATTAAATAAAAAGGGATAACAGCGGCGGCTGTTATCCTCTTTTTGTATACGAATCGATTGAAAAGCCGCACAGTTATTACTGCTGCAAAAGCTCAAATTTATATCCAACGCCCCAAACTGTTTTTATCTGCCATTTGTCGGAAACATCAGACAGCTTTTCGCGAAGACGTTTTATATGAACGTCAACAGTGCGCGAGTCGCCGAGATAATCAAATCCCCACACTTTGTCAAGAAGCTGATCTCTTGTAAATACGCGGTTGTAGTTTGAGGTGAGAAAATACAGAAGCTCCAATTCTTTAGGCGGAATGTCGACAGATTTTCCCGCAAGCTTGAGTTCATACTTCTGAAGGCTTATCTCGAGGTTGTCAAATTTAACGACTTCCGAATCATCGCTTTCATGACCTGAACAGCGGCGGAACACGGCTTTTATACGAGCGACAACTTCTTTTGTGTCAAAAGGTTTTGTTATAAAATCGTCAGCCCCAAGCTCAAGACCGAGGACTTTGTCAAAGACCTCATTTTTTGCCGTCAGCATGATTATGGGTTTGGAGGAAATTTCTCTTATTTCACGGCATACCTGCCATCCGTCTTTTCCTGGCATCATAATATCAAGAAGAACGAGATCAGGCTCATATATCTTGAAAGCGGATACAGCTTTTATACCGTTCCCGGCTATAACTATTTCGTAATTTTCATTTTCAAGACATATTTTAAGCAGGTCGCAGGTGTTTGCGTCATCGTCTGCGATAAGAATTTTAAATCCCATTTCAACCTCCTAAATGTCATAACGCTTGTAAAAATTTTATAAAATCTGTAACAATATATTTACAGATATAAAAATTCTTAACAAATTAAATCAATTTACTTAATAATTCTATACTTTTTATGACAAAATAGGATGAATTTTTTATTAACAAATATCTAATAAATTTTTAAAAATAAAGAAATCACGAATTATTTGTTTCCATATTTTGAATTTTATCAAAAAAATTATATTTAAAATTTTTTGCAAGGGATACCGAGCAGAAAGCTTCAAGAGAGCATTGTATTTTTTTGCTTTCGTCAGCGTCTCTTCCGCAAGCGCATGCGGCAGCAAAAGAAACAGACGGAATAAGTCCGGGTAAAACCGACGAAATAAAATCCATATCGTTTCTTATATTGAGAACAAGACAGCCTGCAAGAAAGCCCGCTTTACTTCTTGACGGCGGGAATATCCCTTTTTCTTTTTTAAAGCCTGCATTGCTTTTATCATAATTTCCTATATTTGACAGACCGCATAAATTAGATGTGAAAAAAACTTCCTCGCTGTCGCATATTTTCATAGTTATATCAGGTATTATGTCGTCTTTTGAAAATCCGTCTGATCCGACTGTAAAAACCACGTCGCTTGTTCTGCATAAATGCTTAAGTTTATCCGCGCACATTTTTCCGCTCCCGGCATCATCGCGTTTTGTAATCGCCGTATGATAGCCTCCGAGAGCATATCCGCTGTCTTTCATGATCTGAGTTATCCGCCCGCAGCATTTTACTGATTGTCCAAGTTCGCTTATGTCCTTGCCGCAGCATAGTATGCCGAACACCGGCATATCCGTCATAAAATATCCGCCCTTTCCCCCAAAATATATATTAATGATATCCGCTTAAAGTTTGTAAAGTAAACAAACATTTATTGCGGTGCAAGTAAAATTATACGCCAAGTTTATGTTTGATACAATAAAAAACGTTCGTTAGAATTCTATACATTACGGTAAAAAAATCAAAAAATTTTTTTAACTTTTTGACTTATTTCAGCGAAGATAAAAATTTTTAGGCGCAAAACACATTGCTTTTTGTTTTTTTGTATTACGAAAAGCCGCTTGACACAGACTTGTAAAAAATGTATAATTATTATATGAAGCAGCAGAGAAAATCAAAATATTAAGATTTTTTACATAATTTGCATAAAAATATATCCGTATGCCGTTTTTCGGCTGCGGAGGAGGATAATATAAAAATGGTTACGATCCAAAATAATAACCCTTTAGCAGGTATAAAATGTGCCGTTGCTCTCGGAAATTTTGACGGCGTTCATAAGGGACATGCAACTCTTATCAGAAAAACGGTTGCATTATCTCACGAATACGGTCTTTCCTCGTGTGTGTATACCTTTTCTGAACATCCTTCTAATTTTAAAAACGGTTTTTACGGAATAATAACCGACAATTCTGAAAAGCAGAGCATAATTGAATCCCTCGGTGCAGATATATTTTATCTTGATGATTTTGATAAAGTAAAAGATCTATCATGCGAGGAATTCTGCCGAGATATACTTGTAAAAAAATTAGGCGCAGAAATTGCTGTATGCGGTAAAAATTATCGTTTCGGAAAAAACAGGGAAGGCGGCTGTGAAACTTTAAAAAAACAAATGGAAGCTCTCGGCAAAAAAACGGTCATAATAGATTATGTAACGGCAGATTCCCACGGCACAGGAGAAGCGATAAATTCAACGTCGATACGCCGCTGTATATCAGAAGGCGAAACAGAAAAAGCAGCAGAACTTATGGGCCGTCCGTTTTCTATCTGTTATCCTGTTATTTACGGACGCCAGCTTGGAAGAAAGCTGGGATTTCCCACGATAAATCAAAAATTCCCTAAAGAAAAGCTCAGACCGAAAAACGGAGTCTATGCCTGTCTGTGTACCATTGACGGAAAAGAATATCCCGGGGTTGCAAATGTCGGCACAAAACCGACGGTTACGGCTGGAGAAAGCGAACCTCCTGTACTGTGTGAAACTCATATAATCGGATATGGCGGAGATCTTTACGGAAAAAGAATAAAACTTGATTTTTACAGACGTCTTCGCGATGAAAAGAAATTTTCAGACCTTGACGAGCTGACCCGAGCGGTTAAGTCAAATATTGAAGAAACAAAAAAATATTTCGAAGAAAAGAAAGGAAAGGGTATACTATATAATGAAAAAAAGCGGTAAGTCATTCTTTTGTGCAAAAGTTTTTTTATTTGCGGCGGCTGCCGTTCAGATATTGCTGTCGGTCATTATATATGCGTTTGCCGAAGAAACTCAGCCGGTTCCGTCGCCGAAGGATTTTTGCTATTATGACAATTTGCCTTTTGCCGAATTTGCGGATATTGAAGTGTCAAATATCGAAGCTTACGCCGCGGTCGCTGTAAATCTTGAGACAGGCAGCGTTATGTATGAGAAAAATCCGCTTCAGAAAGTTTATCCGGCATCTACCGTAAAAATAATGACCGCAATAGTTGCTCTTGAAAATATTCCTGATATTGACGTTATGATATATGCTTCAGAAAGCGCAGTAAAGGCGTCTTCGGGTACAAGAATAAATCCTACAAATCCCATAAAGGCCGGCGAAGGTTTTACCGCAAGAGAACTTTTATATGCTCTGCTTGTAACGGGAGCAAACGACGCAGCAAACGTTCTTGCGGAATATGTAAGCGGAACAATTGAAGACTTCTGTGTTCTTATGAATGAAAAAGCAAAAGAAATAGGAGCCAAGTATACCAACTTTACAAATCCCACAGGTCTGCATGATCCTGAAATGGTAACAACGGCATATGATATGGCTCTTATTGCCAATTATGCTTATTATATAAACGATCTTGTAAAGATAGCCGGTTCAACGAATTATACGATAGAAGCGACAAATCTATCTTCCGAACGCAGATATTTGTACAACCGCAATCGTATGATACGCAGGGTGGAAAGTGAAACCGATTATTTTTACAGCGGAACACTGGGGCTCAGCGCCGGCTCTACACCGGAGGGCGGAAATTGTGTTATAGCGGTGGCTGAGCGCGATGGATTGACATATCTTACAGTCGTAATGAACTCATCAAGTACTGAAACGGAAAATTTCGCATACCGTGATTCTATAACTCTGCTTGATATGTGTTTTGATAACTTTGCAATGCAAAAGGTGGCGGCAAAGGGAGAAATGATGTGTGAAATTCCTGTGGCTCTTGCGGAAAGTTCAGATCATATAACGCTTCACGCTGCTGAAGATATAACAGCTTTGCTGCCGGTGAATATAAATAAGGATGAAGATATAATTCTTAAAAGACTTGTTTATGAGGATGCTAAAGCTCCGGTCAGCGAAGGGCAGATTTTCGGCGAGCTGGTTGCTGCTTATAAAGGTACTATAACGCTGGGAAGCACCGCTCTTGTATCAAATTCAACGATAGACAGAAGCACTTTGCTTTATATACTTGATGTTCTAAGAAGATTCTTTACCGGAAGATGGTTTATTACCGCACTGATAACTGCAGCCGTTTTGTTTGCAATTTACTGCTTTCTTTATTATAAGGCTTATAAACGTAAAAATAAAAACAGAAACAGAAACAGAAATATATATAGAAGATAGAATGCCCCAAAGTACTACTAACAAATATTAAAATTTACTTTAATATAAATATAAATATATAAAAAATATATAAAAATATTATTGTTTTTAATTAAAATTAGTGTAAAAGGAGGAAAGTCTGAAAAAATAAAAGTCAAACACAAAAATAGAAAAGGGCGTAAAAAACCAGACCACGTAGAAGTGGTCGAAAAAACGGTATCAAGTTAGATTATTCGATCGAAACAGGTGACGAAATCAAGTA
>CALWBE010000062.1 GCA_944375955.1 uncultured Clostridia bacterium
CATTTCTGCCTTAATCATATTTATAAATTATATGTTGCATTTTTCAGTTTCCGGAGACAGACAAGCGTCCGGAGCCAAATACGCTCCGGACCCTTTTCTTTTTTGTGCAGAAGGTGCCCGCGAAAAAACTGGCATCTTTTTTAGTCCCTGGTTCCATAATAAAAAAATCCGGACACTATACGCCGAGTGTTCTTAAGGACAGTAAAAAAGCTAAAACCATTTTTGTGGTTTTAGCTTTTTCCTTTACATCATAAAAAACTTTTCCATTTAGTAAACGTTTCATTATCAGGTTCACTTATATCGGAACACAAATATTCCCTTTGGAGCAACTCATATTTATACATACCAAGCGAATGATATGGCATTACCTCAATGCCTTTGCAAAACTGCATATTTTTAGCCAGGCTTTTGACTTTGTCGAAATGCTCTTTTCTGTCGTTTAACCCGGGAATAATCGGCAAACGCACCACAAACTCAATCCCTTGTTCATTTATAAGTTCAAGGTTTTTTATTATAGGCGCTAAAGAAACACCCGTAAATTTTTTGTGGTTTTCTACATTTGTTTCTTTTATGTCAAACAACACCAAGTCACAATACTTTAAAACTTTTTTAAGTGCCTGCTCGCTTGCAAATCCGCTTGTTTCAATAGCAGTGTGTATTCCTTTTTCTTTGCATAATTTAAGAATTCCACTTGTAAATTCGGGCTGATAGAGAGGCTCTCCTCCGGATATGGTTACACCACCATTTGAAGTCTGATAAAAGATAGAATCCTTCTCTATTTCCTCCAATACTTCATTTGCGGAAACTTTTTTGCCAACAACTTCTATTGCTTTAGCCTGACATACCGTAATGCATTCCCCGCAAGCACAACATTTTTCGGAATGAAAAGCATGGGTGTGTTCATCGAAAGCATGACAACCTTTGTTACAAACTTTGTAGCATCTTTTGCAATTTACACATTTTTTACTATCATACATAATTTCAGGTTCGTTCCTTTGTGATTCGGGGTTGTGGCACCATATACAGTTTAGCAGACACCCCTTTAAAAAAACCACTGTTCTTATTCCCGGACCGTCATCAGTACAAAATCTTGAAATTTTTATAATATTACCTTTCATTCATTTACACCATTTTTTGAATATTTCTGTTTATAACCATTTTCTTAAGTTCGTCGGATAATTTCTGAAAATATTCGGAGTATCCGCCGACACGCACAACCAGATTTTTGTGCAAATCAGGGTTTTCATATGCTTCCATCAGTGTTTGTGCTGAAGTACAGGTTATCTGCATTTGAATTCCACCCAGCTTCATATACCCCGAAATGAGTGCTTTTAATGTAGCTTCATCAAAATCAGGATTTATATTGAAGTTCAACACAGGAATTCCTAAAGCTCTTTTTAAGTCAAGGGATGTAACACTTTTCAAAAGTGCAGTAGGGCCCTCTGTATCTTTGCCGAAAATAGCACCTAGTGAATCGCAAAGTGGAGTTCCTTTTTCTCTTCCGTCAGGTGTTGCTCCTATTTTCGCTCCTGCATACACTTGCGACATAAACTGAATGGATGACGGCAGAAAACCCTCACCAATATATGGCTTTTTATCATCAAGCATAGAAAATATATCAGTAGAAAGCTTATTTGTGAAATTATTAGCATCTCTGTTATCGTTACCAAAGCTTATTTTATGATTTCGTGTCTGAATCAAAAATTCTTTGCTGTTTGTTTGCAGTAATTCAACAAATTCTTCCGCATTATATAGTTTTTCTTCAAATATAAAATCCCGTATTACGAGCATTGCATCAATTACATTTATCATGCCGGCAAAGTTAACAATACTCCACTTGTATCTTGCACCGCCGGTATTAAACTCCAAACCGTTATCAATACAATCATCAACAAGCAATGTCCGCATAGGCACGGGATTATATTTTGCACGTTCTCTTTGTGAATTGCTGATTTCTGCGGTTACTATTTTAACAACAGATGCTACTTCTGATATGTAGTCATTATAGAAATTTTCAAAGTTTTTCGAATCTGCAAGCTTTGTATATATAGTATTTTCTAAAATTAAAAGTAAATTTATGCCCGCATCAAGAGAACCGACATTTGAAAGTCCGGCAATCATTGTTTCTGTACAACCGCCGCCGCAAAATTTCTTTATATCTTCGTCGCTGATAACAGGGAATCTAGCTTTTAGCTCTTCCATTATGGCTTTTTCGTTATAAAAAGCAGGCTGACCATTGCTTGTTCTGATAACCTCGAAGGCTTTTTCCCATACCTCGTCAGGCGTATCGTCATTAACAAAAAGTTCAATCATTGGTCGTCTTTTACCTTTTGATGCTTCTAAACATTGAATTGTAAGAGGTGTATAATCTACCCCCAGCGCCATTGAATATCCGCAATTTGCGTCAAGGTTATCATATAGATTTTTTAGTACATCGACAATATCTTCGCCTTTATAATACGGGTAAAGACCAGATGCTACACAGCCAAGATTGTCACAATTATCAAGATAGAGAATAAAATTCCACGCAACAATGGCTTCGTATATATTTTCCGCAGGATAAAGCGGAACTTTCCTCAATGCATTTATGAGTTTTTCATCTGCCCCTGCTTTATCGAGATACCTTATGCAACGGTTCAAATAGTTTTTTATTCCTTCTACGATATGTAAAAGACCTTCACGCATATCTTCATCTTCTATTTTTTTGATTCTTTGTATGTAAGATAATAAACCTTCTTTCAAAATGCGTTCATAGTTTGGCATGGAGTGTGTGAACATATCTCCTGCAACAGTATGCTCCTTTGGCACAGACGACTGATATTTGCAAAATTCCGAACAATATAGTTCCGCCAGCTCTATGTCTTTCTCACACACAGCATTACGATTTATACTCATGCCTTCCATATAAGACGGATATATACTCATTTTGTTTGCAATAACTCCCGATGGATATAAAAATTCTCCGTTGTAAACTGCAAGCTCACAGTTTTCGTAAAATCTTCTTATTCCAAGGGATTTTCTGTAAAAAAAGCTTCTGTACGGTTCTTCGTACATCCCTGCACCGCCGTACTCTCCAATGCTTTTAAATTTATCCGATATCATAATATCATCTCCCTTTCTTAGACCATATAATACGCTAAAAAAGCTGATTTGTCTATTGACAAATTAATCCATAATATGGTAAAATCATAACTAATAAGAAAGGGGATTGCGTATGCGATATGAGATTTTTTCCGACAGCAGTATTTCTCCGCTTAAAATAAATACCATAGGCTTCAGCAGAGATGCTGAAGTTACGAAATTTGGTCCCGGGAAAAGAAATTTATATATCATACACTATGTAACCAAAGGAAAAGGGTATTTTAACGGCGTATCTGTAAATGAAGGTCAAGGTTTTTTTATTTATCCGGGACAAGATGAAGAATACTACTCAGACCCGTGTGATCCTTGGGAGTTTTTATGGGTTATATCTTCTGATAATGCAATGAAAGAAATTTTCGACAGATACTATACTGATAATGATGCTTATGTATTCGACTTTGATTCCGTTACGGAAGTAAGAAAAATTGCGAATGAAATTATGGCTAAAAACGGTGATATATTAGACTCATTAAAAATGTTGGAAATGTACTTACATATATTAAACAGCCATACCTATACAAAAATATCAACACGATGCAAGACAAATTGCGAAACGTATTTGGAATTTTGTGTTGACTATATCGAAATAAATATACATAAGAAAATTACAGTAGAGGAACTTTTGGATTTAGTGGGCGTTAGTCAACCTTACTTATACAAAATTTTCAAAAACAAATTCAATATGTCGATAAAAGAATATATTACATGCTATAAGATAAATCGTGCTAAAAAATTATTAGTTGAAACAAATATGTTGATAACTGAAATTGCAAATTCCGTTGGATATAGTGATGTTCTTTCATTTTCTAAGGCCTTTTCCTCAAAGGAAAAAGTGTCTCCGCAAAAATATCGTTTGCTCACAAGAAAAACACTGTGATTTTGTCCGGTACTGTAACAAGCAAGGAAGATGTGTACCATCTTCCGTAAATTCAGGTTAATCCTGATACCTTATACAACAAAACCCGAAACAAAAAAATTGTTTCGGGTTTTAAACTGTCCTTAAGAACACTCTGCGTACTGCGTCCGGATTTTTTTATATATACAGTAAAAGGCTGCGTAACAAACGCAGCCTTTTTGAATTATGTACGATAATCCGCAAATATTGTCTTGCAGCTGTCCTTCTCTTATAAAAAAGCAATGACGGAGCAACTGTCAAACACAATATCAGTGTACTATACACTTTTCTGTATCTTTGTCAAATATATGAAGTCTTGAAATATCAAGTGCGATCTTAATAGTATCGCCGGATTTTGCCTGTGAACGTGATGATACAGTAGCTATAAGACTTGCGGCTTCTTCCACATTAAGATAGAGGTGAATATTTGCACCCATGAGCTCAGTAACATCAACTGTTGCTTCTGTAACCCACTCTGACAAAGATGAAAGATACATAGGCTCGTCATGAATGTTTTCAGGACGGATACCGAGTATAACTTCCTTGCCGATATATTCCTGAAGTTCCGGAACTGCTGCTTTTTCAGCCGGAAGCTTAAATTCACAGCTACCGAAGCAAGCGTACAAGCTGTCGCCTTTCTTTTGGATAGTAGCGTTTATAAAATTCATCTGAGGTGTGCCGATAAATCCTGCAACGAAAAGATTTACAGGCTCATCATAAAGTTTTTGAGGAGAATCAACCTGCTGAATAATTCCGTCTTTCATAACAACTATACGCGAAGCCATTGTCATAGCCTCTACCTGGTCATGTGTAACGTATATAAATGTTGTTCCGAGTCTCTTGTGAAGCTTTGTAAGCTCAGTTCTCATGGAAGCACGAAGCTTAGCATCAAGGTTTGAAAGCGGTTCGTCAAGAAGGAATACTTTAGGCTCACGAACTATAGCACGTCCGAGTGCAACTCTCTGGCGCTGACCTCCTGACAATGCCTTAGGCTTTCTGTCAAGCAAATGCTTTATATCGAGTATACGGGCTGCTTCTTCAACTCTTCTTTTTATCTCTTCCTTAGGAGTCTTGCGAAGCTTGAGTCCGAATGCCATATTTTCAAACACAGTCATATGCGGATAAAGAGCATAGTTCTGGAACACCATGGAGATATCTCTGTCCTTAGGCGCAACATCGTTGACAAGCCTTTCGCCTATGTAAAGTTCTCCTTCCGTAATCTCTTCCAAGCCTGAGATCATGCGAAGAGTAGTGGATTTTCCGCATCCGGAAGGACCTACAAGAATAATAAATTCCTTATCCTTTATCTCAAGGCAAAAATCGGATACAGCAGTAACTCCTCCGGGATATCTCTTATAAATATGCTTTAATGATACACTTGCCATTTAAATGTAATCCTCCTATAATTTAATACGAGTTTAGAAATATCAAACTTAAACATATATAATATACCAAAAATCAACGTGAAAATAAAGAGCTTAAATTCCCAAATTTTTTATATCCTATTTAGCAATTTTGCACAAAAAACGGCTCTTTTTTATTTTTTTAGTACTTATTTGTATTAGAATCTCTGATTTTTGTGCACTTTTTATGCTTTTAATGCGTTATAAAATATGATAAAAAATATTTTTTACCAAATAAACAAAATTCGTTCAAAAGATATATACAAGTTGTACGATTTATTCTCTTTTATTCTCTATTTTACAGTTTAAAATCATGTCGTTCGCAATAATATTATTTACTTTAAAGAATCTGCTGCTGCCTTCAGCGCCGCCGCTTTATCTTTACGCTCCCACGGAACATTAAGCTCTTCCCTTCCGAAATGTCCGTAAGCCGCAAGCTGCTTATATATCGGCCTGCGAAGATCAAGCATTTCTATTATCGCCGCCGGTCTGAGATCAAACACCTCACACACGGCTTTTTCTATTATTTCATCGCTTACCCTACCCGTTCCCTGTGTATCTATCATAACAGAAACCGGTCTTGCAACTCCTATCGCATATGCGATCTGCACTTCGCATTTTGACGCAAGGCCTGAAGCAACAACATTTTTCGCCACATATCTTGCTGCATAAGCCGCGCTTCTGTCTACCTTTGTAGGATCTTTTCCTGAAAAGGCTCCGCCGCCGTGCCGTCCGTATCCTCCGTATGTATCAACTATTATTTTTCGTCCTGTAAGACCGGTATCTCCCTGAGGTCCTCCTACAACAAAACGTCCAGTCGGATTTACGAATATCTTTGTCTTATCATCAAGCAAATCCGACAGGACAGACGGCTTTATGACTTTTTCTATTATATCCTCGCGTATCTTATCAATCTCTATTTCCGGAGAATGCTGCGACGATACAACTATCGTATCTACACGAACCGGCTTCCCGTCATCATACTCAACAGTAACCTGAGTTTTTCCATCCGGTCTCAAATAGTCTATTGTCCCGTTTTTCCTCACTTCCGAAAGCCTTTTCGCAAGTTTATGCGCTAATGATATAGGAAGCGGCATAAGTTCAGGAGTCTCATTGCAGGCATAGCCGAAAACCATTCCCTGATCTCCTGCGCCTATATCATATTTGCTTGAATCCCCATGTTTTGCTTCGAAAGATTTATCTACTCCGAGAGCTATGTCAGGAGACTGTTCGTGTATCGAGCTTATTACTGCGCATGTCTGACAGTCAAATCCGAATTTTGCACGGTCATATCCTATCTCATTTACTGTGTTTCTCACTACAGTTTGAAAATCCACATATCCCTTTGTAGTAATCTCTCCCATTACAACAATAAGGCCGGTAGTCGCCGCTGTCTCACATGCAACCCGTGCTGTCGGGTCCTGTTCTATAATTGCATCTAATATTGCGTCGGATATGAGATCGCACATTTTATCGGGATGACCTTCTGTCACCGATTCTGACGTAAAAAGCGTTTTTTTCATTATTTTATAATTCCTTTCAGCATAAATAAAGCATAAAAAAATTCCCCTTGCACACAAAAAGGGGAATAAGACAATTTCTCATCTTCCGGAGCAATATTCTCCGCAGGAAGTGGCACCTTGAAAAAATAACAGGTTGCCGGGCTTCATTGGTCCTGTCCCCTCAGCCGCTCTTGATAAGATATATTCAAATTTCGACATTTATATCCTTAGATATCATATCATACTATATCACATTTGTCAACATCTAAACCTCTTTAATTTATTTCTTGAATAATAAAGACACATGTATTATAATTAAATAAGTGAAATATATCTGACAAAAAACGACGGGAGGTAAAACTTTTGCCGAAATCTGCAGCACACAAGCTAAAATTACTTTATCTTATGAAAATTTTTTTTGAATACACTGATGAAGAACACCCTCTTACAGCAGCGGAACTTATCAGTCATCTTAAGTGTTATGGGATATCCGCTGAAAGGAAAAGCATATACAGTGATATTGATATGCTTATAGAGTATGGGCTTGATATAATCGCTGTAAAATCAAAATCATACGGTTACTACATTGCAAGCAGAGAGTTTGAGCTTCCCGAACTGAAGCTGCTGGTTGATTCTGTACAGTCGTCAAAGTTTATAACAAAAAAGAAAAGCTCTGAACTTATTAAAAAAATTGAGCGGCTCACAAGTAAATATCAGGCTACAAAACTTGAAAGACAGGTCTTTGTCGCCAATCGGATAAAAACGATGAACGAAAGCATATATTACACCGTCGACTACATACATACCGCAATATCCGAAAACGCCAAAATATCGTTTAAATATTTTGAGTGGACTGCCGAAAAGAAAAAAGTTCTGAAACACGGCGGAAAAGAATATATAACAAGTCCCTGGGCGCTTACATGGGACGACGAAAACTATTACCTTGTAGCATATGACTCTGAATCAGACGCAATAAGGCATTATCGAGTCGATAAAATCACTGATATTAAGACACTCAATGAAAAGCGCGAAGGTGAAGTCTGCTTTGCAGAATTCGATATGGCTGTTTACTCAAAATCAGTTTTCGGCATGTTCGGAGGAAAAGCCGAGTATGTTACATTGCTATGTGATTCCTCTCTTGCAGGAATAATAATCGACAGATTCGGAGAAGAAGTAACTTTTCTTAAACGCGGAGAAAACAAATTTGAAATCACAGTAAATGTTGTTCTGTCTCCTCTATTTTATTCATGGGTATTTGGCTTTGCAGGCAGAATGACTATAGAATCTCCGGAAAAGGCAAAATCAGAATTTAAAAGGCAGCTTCAGGCAGTAGAAAAATCGTTTTCAGATAATGAGTAATTAAATTTTGCTCATCATTGAAAATCTGAAAACTCAGGCAATTTATTTTAAGTATCTTTATATTGGTATAAAAACAAACAAATTAACCAAAACTCTTGAATTTTATAAAACTATGAGATATAATTAAATGTTAGTAATTCACATTTTATATTGCGGAGGATCTATAATTATGGCTATTAAATGTAAAGCAGATTATCTGAAAAATTTTATTTCGGATGCTGATATAAAAGCGCTTATTCCGTCTCTTGAAAACGCTCATAAGCAGCTTACCGAAAAAAGTGGCGCAGGCAATGATTTTCTCGGCTGGTATGACCTTCCTTTTGAGTATGACAAAGAAGAGTTCGAAAGGATTAAAAAAGCGGCCGAAAAAATAAAAAATGACAGTGATATATTCATTGCAATTGGTATAGGCGGATCATATCTCGGCGCAAGAGCCGCTATTGAATTTATTAAATCCCCATATTACAATAACCTTAAAAAAGATACACCCGACATATATTTTGCAGGAAATACAATAAGCTCGTCTGCGGTTTCGGAAATTCTTAAGATATGCGAAGGCAAAGACGTTTCAATAAATGTAATTTCTAAATCCGGTACGACAACCGAACCCGGAGTCGTTTTCCGCCTGTTCCGTGAAATGCTTGAAAAAAAATACGGCAAAGAAGGCGCTGCAAAAAGAATTTACATAACTACGGACAAATCCCGCGGAAATCTTAAAAAATTTGCTGACGCTAACGGCTGTGAAACTTTTGTTATTCCCGATGATGTCGGAGGAAGATATTCTGTTCTGACAGCCTGCGGTCTTTTACCCATCGCCGTTGCGGGAATAGATATTGACGCAATAATGCGCGGCGCACAAACCGCAGCAAACGCTCTCAAAAAATGCGATATTGCTTCCAATGATGCGTACAAGTATGCGGTGCTTCGCAATGCTTTGCTTGCAAAAGGAAAAGTAATGGAGATAATGGCTTGCTATGAGCCTGCGTTCCAGTATATGAACGAGTGGTGGAAACAGCTTTTCGGAGAAAGCGAGGGCAAGGACGGAAAAGGTATATTCCCTGTTTCGGTAATATATTCGACTGATCTCCATTCGCTCGGTCAGATTATTCAGGAAGGTCAAAGAAATATATTTGAAACCGTGGTCGACATAAAAAAATCGAACGACACGGTCATTATACCAAATGACTCGGAAAATATCGACGGCATGAACTTCCTTTCAGGAAAAGAACTGTCTTTTGTAAATGAAAAGGCTTATTTGGGTACAGTATTTGCACACCTCGATGGCGGAGTGCCCAATATAATACTTGAGCTTGATTCAAGATCTGAAGAAGACTATGGATATATGGTTTATTTCTTTGAGCTTGCATGCGCCATTTCAGGATATATTCTGGGAATAAATCCATTTAATCAACCCGGTGTAGAGGCATATAAGAAAAATATGTTTGCGCTTCTCGGAAAGCCGGGAGAAGAAAATGAAAAGAGAAAAGCAGAACTTGAAAATCTTATGAAAAGTTTCTGATAATTAGATATTATTTAATACTTATTTACTTCTTTTTAATCTTTTTCTGAAATAATTATTAAATATAATAACAAAAACGACCGCCAGCGGTCGTTTTTGTTTAATTTGAACAATTATTTGCTTTTTTAATATATTTTATTGACTTTTCACATAATATGATGTACAATAATTATAGACAATAACAATATTTTTTAGTTGTCTTAGTTGTCTAATCATTCTTTGGAGGTACACATTTATGCTCAAAATTTTCGCAGGACTCAAAGGTTCCGGAAAGACAAAGAATCTTATTGAAATGGTTAATTCCGCTGCTGCAGACTCCCATGGCAATGTAGTCTGTATCGAACAGGGAACAAAGCTTATACACGAAATCACAAATAAAGCAAGACTTATAGACACATTGAATTACAGTATTGACAGCCATGAAAAGCTTTATGGATTTGTATGCGGAATACTTGCTTCCAATTATGATATATCTGATCTGTTCATCGACTCCGCATTAAAAATCTGCAGAAATGAAATAGATGGCTTTGAAGCTTTTATATTGAAAATAGCTCCTCTTCTTGAAGAAAATAATATCA
Organism: uncultured Clostridia bacterium; assembly: GCA_944375955.1. Classification (GTDB taxonomy): domain Bacteria; phylum Bacillota; class Clostridia; order Oscillospirales; family CAG-382; genus UMGS1052. The sequence continues at coordinate 10,398 of CALWBE010000062.1, forward strand.
ACTTTACAGTTACAGCATCCGTTGAAGTAGAGAAAATTCCGGAGTCTTTAAAAACGTACCTTGCATAATTTTTTATAATATAAATAAAACGGTATACCTTATAAAACGGTATACCGTTTATTTTTTATTTTATACAAAAAAATTCTTTTAAATCCATAAAATTTACAAAGACAAACAAGTTCAACTTTTCGCAGAAATATTCTTTAGCAGAATTTTTCAACATAACTGACCAGAGCTTTTTCAATAATAGATATCGCTCTTTCAGCTCCTCTGATTTCATTTACCGCTGTTTGTTTGCCTTCAAGCTCTTTGTACACCGTAAAAAAGTGTATCATTTCATCAAATATATGCGATGGAATCTGGGAAATATCAGTGTAGGTATTATAACTCGGATCATTAAACGGTATAGCTATAATTTTATCATCAGCATACCCATTGTCTATCATAGATATAACCCCGATAGGATAACAGCTTACAATTGTCAGCGGATTAATGCTTTCAGCGCAAAGAACCAGCACGTCAAGAGGATCCAGATCTTCAGCATATGTGCGCGGTATGAATCCGTAGTTTGCCGGATAATGTGTAGAAGTATACAATATTCTGTCAAGTCTGAGCAATCCGGTCTCCTTATCAAGTTCATACTTGTTTTTGCTGCCTTTGGATATCTCAATAACTGAAACAAAATTATCTTTTGTTATGCGTTTCGGATCAATATCATGCCATATGTTCATAGCCGCTCTCCTTTTTTATTAATTATATTCTTATTTGAAAATACTCGTGTTTTTCTGCTTTCTCAGTATAATAATGTTATTTTATGCGCTTTTGTATTATTATATTAAAATTTACTAATGTAAATTATAATAAAAACGGTATATACGTCTTCAGCGTCATACCGTTTTATAAAAGATCTTTATTATTTTACATATTATGATTATCAAGGCCGGCAATAAGTGTCTTGATCTTTTCAAACGGATCAATTATGGTGCTGATTGACCGGTTTATATTTACTGCCTCTATATAGTATGCTATGTATTTCAGAAGATTTACTTCTACATACCATTCTCTCGACAGAAGCTCCGGCGAATTATAAATAGTATTTGTAGTATAAACCTTGTCGAACATTCCTTCCTTGTAATATCTGTCCATTGTTTCCAACCCGTTGCAGAACAGACCAAATGTGAAAAATCCAAAAATTCTTCTTGCCCCCTGATTCTTAAGCTTGTCAAGAATATGCAAAAATGATTCTCCAGAGGAAGCTATGTCATCAACCACTATAAGGTCCTTACCGTTTACGTCATCACCGAGATATTCGTGTGATTTTATAGGATTCCGTCCGTCATGCACAACAGAGTAATCGCGTTTTTTATAAAACATAGAGAGCTGTGTTCCAAGTACCTCGGAATAATACATTCCACGGGAAAGTGCACCTTCGTCAGGAGAAACTATCATAAGATTATTTTTATCAATATCGGATTCATGACTGAAGAAAGACTTTAACATCTGATATGTAGGCATAAGATTATCAAATCCCTTTAAAGGTATGGCATTGCGTACCCTATCATCATGCGCATCAAAGGTCATTATATTATCCACACCCATAGAAGCAAGATCCGCAAGCGCCTGCGCACAGTCAAGCGATTCACGTCCGCCTACTCTGTGCTGACGGCTTGAATAAAGCATTGGCATTACAACGGAAATTCTCTTTGCCTTACCGCCTATCGCCGAAATAATTCTCTTAAGGTCGCAGAAATGCTCGTCCGGGCTTGTCGGAACATCTATTCCGCGCATCTTATATGTGACGTTATAATTATAGCAGTCTGCAAGTATAAATACATCCTTGCCTCTTACAGATTCAGCTATAAGACATTTGCCTTCACCTGTACCAAAACGCGGAAAAGAAGTCTTAATTATATATTTTCCTTCTTCCTTACGCCACTCCCCTATGTATCTCTGAATACGCTCGAGCATCTGCTCAGTACCTCGCGTGCCGATTATAGCCAGTTCGCCGTATGGGATCTCTCTCGATAAATCCTGCATATTTTTTCCTCCGTAAAATATGATTTTAACCTATAAAACACTATTTTTTTACATAATTATTGTATCATATATTTTTGTTTTTTTCAACTGCGTAAAAAAAACATATAAAAAATTTCATGAAAAAAATTTATGTTTTTTCCTCAAAAAACCGGCGTTTTCGACAAAATTATAAAACGAATGCCTTAAGAAACATCATTTTATATCATACTTCATGTATACTTCTCCCGTGCATATATTCTCCCATTTAAAACATGTGCCATCAAAAAGTATGCAGCTGTTATACGAATTCTCTTTTGGAATAGATACTGAACCGGGATTTATATGCAAAAATCCATCTTTACTTTCACATAACGGCACATGAGTATGCCCGTTTACAAGTATGCAGTTCATATCCGATATATCTTTTCTGATTTTATGGCCGTGAGTCAGATAAAGAGGTTTTAAAAGGCCTTCACTGTATATCATTGCTTCCTCTGCCTCTATTGGAAAATCAAGTACCATTCCGTCTACTTCACTGTCGCAATTGCCTTTTATGCACAATATTTTTGACGCCATGGGATTTAATATAGATATAACGCCTTTTGGGGAATAGTCCTTCGGCAAATCGTTGCGAGGTCCGTGATAAAGTATGTCTCCCAATAAGAAAAGCCTTTCAGCTTGCTCTTTTTCAAATCTCTCCGCAAGAGCTCGGCAATAGTATTCCGATCCGTGTATATCTGACGCTATTATAACTTTCATATTTTTCTCCTTTTATAAATAAAAAGCCCGTCTGCAAATCTGCAAAACGGGTTTTACTATTTTAAAAATATCGCCGGTTTCTGATTTATACACTTTTTTCCCGGCGTTTGAATCCGTATCCTGCAGTTTTTTAACAACGGAACCGGTTACCCAGCTTGCCGAATAACCAAATTCTACATTTCCGTTATTTCCTTAGCAATATCGCAATATGCGACAGCTCCTTTAGAATACTTATCATAATACATCGCAGGCATTCCATAGCTTGGTGCTTCACTTAAGCGCACGTTGCGCGGAACCGGCACTTTGAAAATTTTCCCTTTAAAATGTTTTTTTATTTGCTCGAGAACCTGAAGTGAAAGATTCAGTCTTCCGTCAAACATTGTTATTATAACTCCGGACAAATTCAGGTTGGGGTTATAAAGCCGCTTTACCTGCGCGATAGTAACTGTAAGCTGAGAAAGTCCCTCAAGCGCAAAATATTCGCACTGCATCGGAACTATAACTCCATCGCTTGCACAAAGGCTGTTTATAGTAAGAAGTCCTAACGAAGGCGGACAATCAATAAATATATACTCGTATTCATCGCGTATGTCATCCAGTGCTTTCTTTAGAAAAAACTCTCGCTCCTTTTTGTCGACAAGTTCAAGTTCAGCTCCGGCAAGTGCTATAGTAGCAGGCAAAATGTCAAGTTTTTTATACTTAGTTTTCTTTACAACGGATTTAAAAGGGATATCACTTGCAATGAGATCATATGCAGATTTTGAAACTGACTTTTTGCTTACTCCGACACCGCTTGTCGCATTACCCTGAGGATCCATATCTACGAGCAAAGTTTTTTTGCCAAGAGCACCTATGGCCGCCGCAATATTTACAGCGGAAGTTGTCTTGCCTACTCCGCCTTTTTGATTGGCAAAAGCATAAATCTTTGCCAAAGTGCAATCACTCCTCAAAGTTTATTCACCATATATCGGTGTACAAGCTTTATTATATCAAAAACATCTATAAAAGTCAAATATTTTATTGTCTATTATACACTTTTGCTCAAAATTCGTCGTTTTAACCTGTATAACGTCAGTAAAAAAGCGCCTTACAGCGCTTCTTTCTAATGATTTTGGCCAATTTTCACATATTTAGTCTTTATCTATAAATCCCGATAAAAATTCCTGTGTCTTTACATTTTCCGGATTTTCAAAGATTTGCTTGGGAGAACCTGATTCAACTATTCTTCCTTCATGCATGAATATAACCTTATCTGAAACTTCCTTTGCAAATTTCATCTCATGTGTAACTATAATCATAGTCATGTTTTCTCTTGCAAGTCCCTTGAGAGTTGCCAAAACTTCATTTGTAAGCAACGGGTCAAGCGCGCTTGTAGGTTCGTCAAAAAATAATATATCGGGATTTAAGGCAAGCGCCCTTGCTATCGCAACACGCTGCTGCTGTCCTCCTGACAGCTGAAACGGATAATAGGAAATTTTATCCCCGAGACCTACTCTCTCAAGATAACCGCATGCAATTTCAGATATGTTTCCATTGAATTTTTTCAAACCGTCCTTGGATAAAAGCTGCATTGCAAGCGTTACATTTTCGAGCGCCGTATATTGGGGAAACAAGTTAAAATTCTGAAAAACAAGGCCAAAACGCAGCCGGTTTTTACGGATTTCCTTTTCGGTGAGCTTTTTCTGCGACAAAGCGTCAAAAATAGTTTCTCCTTCTACTTTTATTATTCCGCGCTCAGGACGCTCAAGGAAAGTCAGGCAGCGCAAAAGCGTTGTCTTTCCATTTCCAGAAGAACCTATTACCGATACCACCTCTCCCTTTTCCACAGAAAAGCTGATACCTTTAAGTACGCTGGTATTTCCGAAACTTTTATACATATCTATTACTTCAAGTATAGGCATTTTTTTCTCCTTATCGTCTCAGACTCAATATCAGGTCTTATAATAATCAAGCTTTTTCTCTATGTATCCAAACAAAAGCGTCAATGCTCCGCAGAATATCAAATAATACACCGCAGTGTAAAATATAGGCCATATGAGACCGTCTGATTTTGCAAATTTCTGAGCCGCCCAAATTATTTCATATACCGCGATAACGCGCGCCAACGATGTGTCTTTTACAAGCGTTATTATCTCATTGCTCATCGGAGGTACGATCTTTTTTATAACCTGCATAAGTATAACCTTGAAAAATACCTGCGTTTTTGTCATTCCCAGCACAGCACCTGCTTCATATTGGCCGCGCGGCATGCTTTCTATACCTCCTCGGTATATCTCGGAAAAATAGCATGAATAATTGATTACAAATGCTATCATAACAGCAAGAAAACGATCCGGCACAGTCCAGTCTGCAAGCCAGTCTATGAAAAAATTCTCTATTCCAAGCTTTCCTGCCCACTTTCCCACAAATCCGGGAACATAAAATATTGCTATCAACTGCAGCATTAGCGGAGTTCCCCTTATAATCCATACAATGGTCTTTACAGTATACTTTAATGGCTTGAATTTGCTCATAGATCCGAAACTCATGATAAGTCCTATGGGAAGCGCAAAAAGAAGCGTTAAAGCAAATATTTTTACTGTTACGACAAAGCCGTCAAACAGCGATAACGTTACTTCATTAAACATTAACCTAAATTAACCTTTCATTACAGGTGACTTTTTTTCTTCAACATTCTATACAGAGAAAAGCAGAAAGCTTTCCTTTAACAAGAAAACCTTCTGCTGTTATTTTTTATGATTTTCCCTGACCGCTTATTCTGCAGGCATTGCAAGCGTAAGCTCATATTTTTCTGCAAGAGCCTTAAGAGTTCCGTCGCTTGCAAACTGATTTATTATCTCATTTACCTTAGCTGTAACATCAGAATCTTTGCGGAAACCTATTCCGTAAAACTCTTCAGTAAGTCTTATTGTATAACCGAGATCTTCATAGCTTGTTCCTTCTCCGGTCATAGCGTCTGCCATTGTTATATCGATAACGCATGCATCACATGATCCGGAAGCAACTTCCATTAAAGCATCTGCCTGTGTCTGAACCGCTGTAGATTCATATCCCAAATCATTTAACGCCGCTTCTCCGGCAGATCCCGATTCAACTGCAAAAGTAAGACCGTCAAGATCCTCTGCTGTCTCATAATCGGCAAGCTTATCGGCATCCATAACAACTACCTGTGCGTTTACGACATACGGATCAGTACAGTTCATTCCGTTTAAAACTTCATCTGTAAGTGTCATTCCATTCCATACACAGTCGATCGCCTTCGATTCAAGCTCCATCAATTTTCCGTCCCAGTCGATTTCAATGAACTCCGCTTCAACTCCAAGCTCTTTTGCAACAGCTACCGCAAGCTCGGTATCAAAGCCTGTCCATTCTCCGTTTTCCATATAGTTCATAGGCTCATACTCTGTTATTCCTATAACAAGTGTACCTTTATTCTGAATATATGCAAGATCGCTTTCAGAGTTATCGGGATTCTCCTGTCCGTCTGTGTTGTCTTGAGTTCCCTGCTGATCTCCGTTTTCAACCGGGTCTTTTTCAGCACATGAAGCGAGAGACACTGCAGTCGCAAGCATAAGTGCCGAAAGAATAACTGCCATAATTTTTTTCATGATAGCATCCTCCGTAAATATTTTTAATCTGCCATTGCAAAATGCGAGATGTTCTAATGCACAATATATTTCATTTTCCATTATTTTTTAGAAAAATCTTATTTATGCTTTATCACTTTAGAACACTAAAGCAGATTTACAATACTATTATAACATATTTTCTGAAAATTGCAATAGCTTTTACAATTTTTTTAAAATTAACATTTCTTATCGGATTCAGATTTGCTTAATCCTCTTAATATGAATATTATTTCATTTTGGGAAAACAATAGTATGAGAATTTATTAATAGATACATTAAAACTTGGAAGGAAAAAAGCGATGAACTCTCCCGACATTGAAAAAAACAGTTTTTCCGCCGCGCTTGCCTTGTGCGAAAATATAGCTCAGGAAATTTCTCCAGCCAAACATATGTGCCGCGGTTTACGGCTGCGAGGTATGCTTAAAAAGAGTTTTTCTGACACAAAAAAGATTTTTCTGCGTGCCGAGAACTATTCCGAAACCAGCGCAGCTCTTTCTGACGCTTTTTTATGGCTTACGGATAATTATTCTTTTATAGAAGAAGAATTCAGATACTGTATCTGTACCCTTAAAAAGAAGAAGGGCACTGCCTCAAAAAATGGTTTGCCTTTTGTTTATGAGGCTTCCATGCGTCTTTTTTCCATATGTGACGGGGATGTATCCGGAACTCAGATTGACGCTCTTGCCGCAAGCTGTGACAGCACTATTCCATCAGGAATGGGATATGATGATTTCTGTTCATTTTCTCATTTTTTAAAATGCGCTCTGCTTTCTTATATAGGCGGTATATCTGCAAAATTTTCCGGCTCAGATGCCGTTTTTCAGGGTGATGAAAGCGGCGACCGTCTTATATCTGCCATAAAAACTTTAAAATATTTATCAGTGCATAATTTTACCGAAAGTTTTTCACTTTGCAAGCTTGAAAGAATATTGTCGAACGATCCAGCAGGCGTTTATCCTGTAATGACAGAAAATTCTTCAAGCGAGCTTCGCCGTCTTCTGCACTTTGAGGCAAAATCTTCGGGAATGTCAGACAGTGCATATGCCGAAAAACTATATGATCTGTCTGTTCACGGGAAAAGCAACGCCGAAAAATATATAGGTTATAACGTAGGGAAACTGCCTTCGGAAAGAAAATTATATTTTCCTCTTTTATACGGTCTAAGTGCCGCTGTGTCAATTTTGGCATCATATTATGTTAATATATGGCTTTTTCCGCTTCTATTTTTCCCTTTGCTTGATGCTTTAAAACCGGCACTTGATGCAGTAATATCAATGATATGCAAAAACACCGGTCTTATTCCGGCAATAAAATTATCCGAAATTCCGGAAAATGCAAAGACTCTATGTGTAATAACTGCATTATTAAGAGGAGAAGAACACGACGGAGAGCTTTTTACTCGTCTTGAGCGCATATACAATGCTAATAGCGGAAAAAACATTAAGTTCGGCTTGCTCTGTGATCTTTGTGACAATGACGGAGCCACAAAAAGTACAGATGAAGCAGTAGCCGGATATGCACGAGGAAGAATAGATTCTCTTAATGCAAAATACGGAAACGACTTTATTTTCTTTATAAGACCGAGAAGCTATTCAAAAAGCGAGCGCTCGTTTATGCCGTATGAGCGGAAAAGAGGCGCTGTTATAGAGCTTTCAAAGCTTATAAAAACAGGTGAATCTTCTTTTGATGCAGGAGTAAAAAGTCTTGCGGATAATATTAGTTTTATAAAAGAAGTAAAATATGTAATAACACTTGACGCCGACACGAATCTTGGAATAGATATTGCCAGAGATCTTATTGGTAAAATGATACACCCTAAAAATATCCCGGTTATAGATACCAAATCCCACAAAGTTATAAGCGGATACGGTATAATGCAACCAAAAATGTCCACTGATCTTGACGGAGCTCGCGCGACTCCTTTTTCAAGGCTTATGTGCGGCGGCGGGGGTACCGACATTTACTCAGGTGCATCATTCGATTTGTATCAGTCGCTTTTCGGAGAAGGCATTTTTTGCGGAAAAGGTATTTTTGATGTTGATGCTTTTTACAATACTATAGTTCTTTCAGAATTTTTTCCCGATGACAAAATACTCAGTCATGATATCCTTGAAGGCGAGCGTCTGAGAACCGCTCTTTTATGTGACGTCGAGCTTACCGACGGATTCCCTAAAAATGAGCTTTCTTATTTAAAGCGCAAACATAGGTGGATACGTGGAGATATACAAAACTTGATGTTTCTTTCAAAAAAAATTAAAGTCGGAAATAAAAAACGAAAAAACGATCTCTCACTGCTTTCAAAATATAAACTTTTTGACAATGCAAGACGTGCGGTCACTCCAATTATTTCTCTTGCAATAATAATAGTCTCGTTTTTCTGGCCGCAACCTTATTCCGCAATTTTATTCTTTGCAGCTTTTTCTCCCTATATCATTCCTTTTGTAATAGATACAATAACTCTCATAACAACTCTTACAGTAAAAAGTGCCGCAAGAAAGTTTTTCTCTAAAGGTGTTACCGTGGGAATATGGCAAAGCTTTTTGAGAATGCTTTATTTCAGTGCCATGCTCGCAAAAGATGCCTTGATGTCATTAGGTGCATGTCTGACTTCGGCTTACAGAATGCTTATTTCCAAAAAAAAGCTGCTCGAATGGGTTACTGCGGCTCAGTCTGACAGCGGAAAATCCTCCGCTATGCTTTTTATAAGCAAGCATATAGCTTCATCACTGCTCGGAGCTTTTCTGTTCTTCTTTGCACCGGGCGGACTTATTAAATTTACAGGACTTGCATTCTTCATAATGCCGATAGTCGCTTTTTTCACTTCAAAAGATTTTTCATCTAAAAAATCCATAAGTCCCGAAGATAAAAAGAAGCTGTCTGCATATGCGGCAGATATCTGGAAATTTTTCGATGAAAACGTAAATAAGCAAAATCACTTTCTGCCGCCTGATAACATTCAGTTTTCACCTTATGAAAAAACAGCTCACCGCACCTCACCTACAAATATAGGGTTATACCTATCAAGCTGCCTTGCGGCACGAGATTTCGGATTTATAAATACGGCTGAGCTTTATGAAAAAATAAATGCATCAATAGAAACTGTAGAAAAGCTGAAAAAATGGAAAGGACATCTCTACAACTGGTATGATACCGAATCTCTGTCGATATTGAATCCGGCATATATATCGTCTGTTGACAGCGGAAATTTTGTAGCTTGTCTTATAACTGTGAAAAACGGTTTGGCTGATTATTCAGACGATGAGCCGCGCATGATAGATTTGATAAATCGCATTTCACGTATCGCCTCCGGAACCGATTTTACAGTGCTCTACAACAAAAGCAGAAACCTCTTTTCAGTCGGCGCCGTAATATCGCCTGATGGCAGCGCTGAACTTGATACCGGCTGCTATGACTTTCTTATGAGCGAAGCGCGAATATTAAGCTATATTGCAGTATCATCGCGTATAGTACCGAAAAGTCACTGGAAAAAGCTCTCCAGACCTCTAATAAGCTCTGGAGGATATATCGGTCTTTCTTCTTGGTCGGGAACTGCTTTCGAATATTTTATGCCTGATCTTTTTATGCCTATAAGAAAAGGCTCTCTCTTATATGAGGCTATGCTTTTTGCCTACCGTGCTCAGTCATCACGAAGAGCAGGGTCGGTATGGGGTATTTCGGAAAGCGGTTTTTTTGCCTTCGACTGTGATCTTAACTATCAGTACAAGGCTTTCGGAGTGCCTCTTCTCGGTCAAAAAAGCGGTCTTGACGAAGATCTCGTGATTTCCCCATATTCCTCCTTCTTAGCATTATGCGTATCTGTATCAGGTGTACTAAATAATCTTTATTCATTGTCAAAACTGGGAATATACGGCAAATACGGGTTTTATGAGGCAGTCGATTTTACACGCTCAAGAGTTAAAAAGGGAAGCGCATGCGTCAAAAGCTATATGTCTCACCATCTGGGTATGAGCATGCTTGCTCTCGCAAATGCTTCTTTAGACGGCATAATAACAAAACGTTTTATGCTTGACGGAAAGATGGAATGCGGCAAGGAACTTCTTGAAGAAAAAATCCCCGTTAACGCCGTGATAAAAAAGCTAAGGAAAATAAGTGCTCCGCATATACAGTTTGAAAAAATGCGTCCTCCGGAAAAAATAACCATTTCCGAGCATTCATTAGTATTGCCTGTGCCTGCGTGCTTATCTGACGGAAAACTATCCTGTATTATAAGCGACTGCGGTCAAATTATGATATCAAAAAACGGGGTAAACCTTTGCTCTTATTCAGAACCAAGCAAAAAATTTATTGCTGACGCCCCCGTGTCACTTTATTGCTATCTTAAACTTGACGGCCGTGTTTACGGAATGACTCCGCTCGCTTATGCAGTTTTATCACGTGGAAAATATTCGTTCTCATATTCAGAATGCTCAGTCATTCATTCTTTTTCCTGCGAAAAGGGCGACTTCTCTTTATCATATACAATAGATTCAGGAAACCGTTCGCTTCTGCGAATAAAACTTTCCGGTATCGCAAAAGCAGAAAAAGCTGATTTCAGATTCGTCTTCTTTCCTTGTCTTTCAGATAAAGATTCATATGGCGCACACCCTGCATTTTCAGAGCTTTTTATAGAATCGTCATATGACAAATCGGAAAATATAATATTTTATAAAAGACGGCGCAGAATTTCTTCTGAAGAAGAACTTATACTTGCAGTTGCGCTTTCTGACAAAAACTGCAGCCTCAGTTTTTCTGCAAAGCGCAGTCTTAATATGCCGGGAAGTTTTATAAATGATCCTTTTATGCTATTCGAAGAAAAGAATGACGGTGACAGCGGTGCATGCATAAATCCGTTATGCAAGATAGGCTCAGCATATGATGGCAGAAAAGGTGCAGAACTTCTGCTTGTTATGACGCATTCCGCCGAAAGCGCAAAAGAAGCGATTCTTTCGGCAAGAAAAAGCAGTTTTGAAAACGCAGAAAGAGCTCTATCAGAAACCGCATCACAGTTTGCGCTCGGAGCCGGAATATCGTCGGTAGGAAATGACGGTGCTGTAAAAGAACTGTTGTCGGATATCATTTACGGAGATGAAAGCACAAACAATAGATGCAGGATTTCAGATGTGTTTTTTTCGGATATGACTCCCCATATTTCTATCGACTCATTATGGAAATATGGTATTTCTGGTGATCTTCCGATAATAGCTGTAGATATAGGAGAATATTTCTTCCCGTCTCCTATTGAAAAGCGCATACGCGCGTTTAAGCTGCTTACAATGAAGAATGTTAGATGCGATCTTGTTATATTTTACCGTGAGACCGACAAATATGACCGAAAGCTCGAAAAAAAACTTCGTGAACTTATTTCAAAATGCTCAGCTGAAGGTTATATCAAAAGACGCCGCGGGGGTATTCATCTTATAGAAAAAAGCTCTATCGGGAATGATATGATCGCTTTCAGGCTTTTTGCTTCATCATATACCGACATCTATTCGGATATGGCAGCAAAAAAAATTCACAGACCGGCAGAAAAAAATTTTTACACCGTTATAGACTCAGGGAAAAATATCTCTTGTCCTACAAATGGTCATAAAGTAAACGGAGGATATTTTTCAGATGGTAGCTTTATTATCGATAAAAGCGAAAATATTTCGCTTCCGTGGGCTCATGTCTTATCAGGTGAAAATATTTCAAGCGTACTGACTCAGAATTCTCTCGGCTATACCTTCTATAAAAACGCAGCGGAGAGACGCATAACTCCCTGGGCGGAAAGCGGAAACAATGAGCTTTCCGGCGAAAAACTATTTCTTTATGAAAACGGCGTCTTATTCGATCTCACACGCTGTTCGGCATTTGTGCGTTATTCCTGCGGAAAAGCAGAATATTTCGGAAGAGTTGCCGAAACAGATTATAAGATAACGGTATTTTGTTCATCGCGCCTTCCAGCAAAAATAATAAAAGCTGATTTTAAAGGTAAATTATCCGACACTTCAAAAATTTACTTCTGCGTCGAGCCGTGTATGGGAAGGCATAAAAGCAAAAACGCAATAAAAGCTATTTCTGATTCTTCAATATTATTTAAAAATCCTTTATCTGAATCCTTCGGAAATTATTTCGGATTTGTTTCGGTTTTTTCAAGCAAAAAATGCAGCACCGAATGTGACAAAAGTCATTTTTACAGCTCTGAAAAAAACTCATCTTCTTTTCAAACACGCGATTTTGCATGTGTCGGCACAGAAGCCGGCGGAAATAATTTCTCTTGTCATTTTATTATCGGAGCAGCAAAGGACGGCTCTAAAATATTTGAAAAAATAATCTGTGCAGCGCCTCAGAAAGAATGGTATGAAAAAGAACTGAAAACTGCAGAAAATTTCTGCTTAAATTTGATTCCTAAGATAAAATTTCTTCCGCAACGAAAAGATGACGCTTCTGAAAGCATTCTTGAAATGTTTAATAATTTCTTACCGTATTCTGCCGTTTTTTCGCGTATGCTCGCACGCTCGGGATTTTATCAGTCCGGAGGAGCATACGGTTACCGTGACCAGCTTCAGGACTGTCTCTCGCTTGTATATTCCGATCCAAAACGCGCCCTTAATCATCTTTTCCGCGCGGCCGCACATCAGTTTGCTGCAGGAGATGCGCTACACTGGTGGCATGCGCACAGCTGCCGGGGAGTAAGGACAAAATGTTCAGACGACTATTTATGGCTTCCGTTTACGGTATCTGAAATATGTTCTGTAACAGGTATGTATTCTATACTTGATACAGAAATACCTTATATTGAGGGAGAAGCGCTTGCTGACGGAGTTTCCGAAAAATACTTGCCATTTTATGTTTCACATTTGCAGGAAAATTTATATCTTCACTGCATCCGCGCGATTGACCGAGCATGCAGCCTTTTCGGAGAACATGGTTTATGTCTTATAGGCTCATGCGACTGGTGCGACGGATACAATCTTGTAGGAAAAGACGGAAAAGGCGAAAGCATATGGGTAAGCATGTTTCTTATATGCGTTATTGAAAAGTTTATTCCGATATGTGAACTTAGAGGAGAATCAGGCAGCGCAGAAAAATACAAAAATATCTCCCAAGCTCTGAAAAAAGCCATAATTGATTACGGATATGATGATAAAAACGGATATTTTATACGCGGATATTATGATGACGGAACAATGCTCGGGGCAGAAACCTGTGATGAAGGCAAAATAGACCTGCTTCCTCAAAGCTTTGCACCTCTTTGCGGCATGCCTGAAGATATTTCAGCAAATGCGATCATGAAAGCAAAAGAAAAACTTTATGAACGGGATCTCGGAATAATGAAGCTTCTTGATCCTCCTTTTGATAAAACAGAAAAAGAACCGGGATATATCAAAGGCTATCTTAAAGGAGTGCGTGAAAACGGAGGTCAATATACTCACGGTGCATTATTCTACGCCCTCGGATGTTTCAAATGTTCGGATATGCTTTATTCGCAGCATCCCGAAACTTCAGAGATGATATCAAGATCCGGCGGAGATATTCTAATGTATTCAAATCCGGCGTTTCGCATGTCAGGAACCGTATCTGAAAATATAAGAAAAAGCTATATGGCCGAACCGTATGCAGCGGCGGCAGACATTTATTCTAACGCTGATAATCCCGGACGCGGGGGCTGGACTCATTACACCGGAGCTGCAGGCTGGATGTACCAGCTTATTCTTAAATATGTTTTCGGACTTGCTTTTTCTGATATATGCACTGATTCACCGAAAATATTCGTAAACACAGCACGTTATTTCCCGCTGCCGGAAATAATTTCAGGAGCATCTGTAAAAATATACGATTTCGGATTCGATCTAACTGTAAAATTTATATCTGACGGTAAAAAATGCGTTATTACAGACGGCAGAGCGGCAGAAAATGGAATTATAACAAAAAATATAAAAAGCGCTGAAATTCATTTTTAGCAAAAATCTCCGAGGGAAAATTCTCCTCGGAGATTTTTATAAATTATAGTGTTTATTTTCTTAATTAAAAATTTATTTAATTCTTTTTTTGAATACGATATTCATATATGCGACAAGACACAAACAAAGTATGAACGTTAAGGCTGACAATATCTGCTGTCCGTAAACACGAAATCCGAACCAAGAAACAGAATTACAATAAGAACCGCATTAATAATTGATTATTCTCCTTCGGCAAGCAGTTCAGCAGCTTTGAGTGTGTTCTTCATAAGCATGGTTATTGTCATAGGACCAACTCCACCGGGCACAGGCGTAATATATGAAGCTTTTTTCTCACATGAAGCAAAGTCGGCGTCTCCACAAAGCTTGCCTGCAGCGTCGCGGTTCATCCCTACGTCTATTACAACCGCACCGTCTTTTATCATATCCCCTGTTAAAAATCCCGCCTTGCCTACTGCCGCAATCACAATATCGGCATTTCTCGTTACGGCACCCACGTCCGGCGTCTTTGAATGACATATAGTTACTGTACTGTTTTTATGGAGCATAAGCATAGCCATAGGCTTGCCTACTATGTTGCTTCTGCCTATAACAGTGCAGCTTTTTCCGCATGTCTCTATACCATATTCATCAAGAAGCTCGGTAATTCCGGCTGGCGTACACGGTACAAAATCATAGTCGCCTATCATTATTTTACCTACATTTACAGGGTGAAAAGCATCGACATCCTTCTGCGGAAGTATTGCCGCCTGTATCTTCTTTTCATCTATATGCGATGGCACCGGAGACTGAACAAGAATACCATGAACAGCTTTATCTTTATTCAGCTTATCTATAAGCGATAAAAGTTCAGCTTCAGTAGTCTCTGCAGGCAAGGCATATTCAAATGAATTATATCCTATCTCATCGCATGCTTTTTTCTTATTTCTAACGTATATTTTTGAAGCCGGATCATCTCCTACTATGACTACTGCAAGTCCTGGAGCATATCCGTATTTCTTTTTAAATTCAATCGTCTTTTCGGCAAGTCCTCCCCTTATTTTAGCACTCGTAGCTTTTCCGTCAATTAAAACTGCCATTTTTGTTTCTCCTTATTATTGATTTTAATCAAGAGTTTTTATTCTTGTTCATTGCTTTTTCCGCCGTCACTCTCTGGCAAAATTTCACTGTGCTCAGTAAATTGCTCAGTATATCCGTCGCTTATTTTATTCTTATTCCGAGCATGCTTTCTACCAGCGATAAGTAATACGATACTGACTATTACAAGCGCAAGCGCAAGCATCTGAGATACCCTGAAATTGCCTAACATAAGGCTGTCACCCCTCATGCCTTCTATAAAAAATCTTCCGAATCCGTACCATGAAAAATACATTAAAACTATCTCTCCGTTAAACTTTTTATGTTTAAACCGGAAATGTATAAATATTAAACCTAAGAGATTCCACACGGACTCATATAAGAATGTAGGATGTAC
The DNA here is from genome assembly GCA_944375955.1 of uncultured Clostridia bacterium. GTDB lineage: Bacteria > Bacillota > Clostridia > Oscillospirales > CAG-382 > UMGS1052. The sequence goes on from CALWBE010000062.1 coordinate 26,219, forward strand.
GGCTATTTCTCCTACACGGCTGTTTTCTATAACCATACGCAAAACAAAATCGTCTTCAAATGAAGGTGTATGTATAACGCCTATAAAAGGAAACTCTATCATATCAAGAGTACCATATGCTTCGGCATTAAAGAAATTACCCCATCTTCCAAAAATCTGTCCTATCATTACGCCGGGCGCAAAACAGTCAAGTATCGCCGGCAAATTTATTTTTTTTACACGTGCAACTATGCAAACCGCGATAAATCCTCCTATTATACCTCCGTAAATCGCAAGTCCGCCTTCCCATATTGCGATTATATCATAAAATGAATCGATTTTTCCCGAATCAAAAATTAAATAATACAGCCGCGCGCATATTATCCCTGCAGGAATAGCAAAAATGATACAGTCAAGCACATCATCAAGATTAATGCCGCTCTGTTTAGCCCGATATGCCGCATATATGACTCCGAGAATCATTCCTAAAGTAATTACAGCCCCGTACCAGCGAACTGTAAAAAACGGAGTCGACACAAGCACCGGATCTATTTCAAAAGGGCCTATCGAAAGGCCGGGAAACGAAATAGTACTTGTCAAATTTCTTTCTCCTTTCCTATAAACATTGTAAAACAAAAAACTATTTAGTATGAAAACTTATTATCTTTTAAAATCATTTATTGCTTTTCGACACTTCAAAAGTCACTTTATTTCCGTTGCTTCTGCAAATTATATCACCGTTATAATCAGTTCTATAAACAGTCGCTCCGGAATCCCGCAGTCGGCTTAACGTATTCTCAGACGGATGATCGTAAGAATTGTCTTTTCCTACCGATATAACGGCATATTTCGGCATTACAGCCCTGAGAAAAGGATATGTCGTAGAACTGTCGCTTCCATGATGACCAACCTTTAAAACAGTACATGAAATATCATATCCGCCTTCAAGAATTGCAAGTTCGGTTTCCCTTTCAGCATCTCCTGTAAGCAAAAATGATGTATCGCCGTAAATGATCTTCATTACAATAGAAGTGTTATTCGCGTCGTCCTTTGTATTGCAGGCTATAATATTTACTTCCGCTTCTCCCAACGAAAATCTGTCGCCGGCTGACGGAACACTTATTTCCTTTCCCTGCTTTTCTACATTTTTTACGAAATTGCTAAACGCTTTGCTGTCATATTGCGTAACCGGACACAATACCTTTTCTGCAGCAGCGTAATTAAGGGCTCCCGACAAACCTCCGACATGATCCTCATGAGCATGCGTTGCAACTATGTAATCAAGCTCGGTAACCTCATAATTATCAAGATAAGTATATATAAGGTCAGAATCCTCAGAATTTCCTCCGTCTATCAGCATTGTTTCGCCCTTACAGAACACAAGCGCGGCATCTGCCTGTCCCACATCTATAAAGTGTATCTCAAAATCTTCTGTAAACTCCTTATGTTCTTTTTCTGATTCCTCATTTTTCAGCATTTTTGCCGCCGCAGCCGCAGCGGCAAAAATCAGAACTGCAAATAAAAATGTCAGAGTTTTTTTAAAACCGGAATGTTCACTGATCTTTCTGTTTCGCATCGCTCACCACAAATTCATATAGGAAGTACTTTTGACAATACCATACGTTCTTCTATAAAATCTGATCTAAAACGCTTTGTAACATCTTCAAGGCTAACATCAGATATTATTTGCGGATAGTCAAACATATTAAAACCTCTGAAAATATATGATATAAAATCATTAGCAATATCCTCGGTGCTATTAAATACACGCAGGCAAGAAGCGTAAAGAACCCTCTTAATACGCTCGAAATCCTGCGGATCAAAGCCTTGGCTCTTATATTTCTTAATTTCAGATAATACTTCTGCATATACAGCATCCGGATCTTTTGAATAACCGCTTATCTCACAAAAGCCAAAGTTTGTATGCGCCTCATATCCGGATGAAAAAGCCGTATTTATAAGTCCGTTTTCATAAAGTCTCGTATAAAAACCGCTTGCTTTTCCAAAAAGAAGCTCAAGAATTATCTCATATTCCGCCTGCTTTCTTGCAAGCTCAGATCCTTCGCTCGGTTGATGTGTATCTTTTATCCCTATTGAGAAAAGCGGCATGGAAACACTCAGCTTTTGTGATATTTCTCTTTGAAATACAGTATCCGGCTCGTCAGGGAAAATACGCTTAACATCTGCGTGGGCAGCTTCGTTCAAATGTGCGTCGCATACCTTTAACACCTCTTCCGGATCTATATTTCCGCATACGCATAATGCCATATTGCGAAGATTATAAAACGTATTATATGCAGTATATAGGATCTCCGGAGTTATCTTTGCAATGGTTTCAACAGTTCCCGCCGTGTCAATACGTGCCGGATGATTATGATACAAGGCTGTAAGCATGTTAAAATAAAGTCTCCAGCCGGGATTGTCATCGTACATACGTATTTCCTGTCCTATTATTCCCTGTTCTTTAGCAACTGTTTCATCAGTAAAATACGGGTGAGTTACAAAATCAAGCAGCACTCCAAGAGATTCCTTAATATTTTCGGTTGCAGAAAACAAATATACTGTCTTATCGCTTGAAGTATATGCATTTGCACTTGCTCCGTATTCAGCATACTTTTTAAAGGTATCTATACCGTCTTCATTTTCAAAAAGCTTATGCTCAAGAAAATGCGCGATTCCGTCAGGAAGATTTACTTCTTTTCCTTCCGTTATAAAGTGGTTGTCTACCGATCCAAAATTAGTCCCGAAAACAGCATATCCCGTTCCGTGATTTTTTGGTATCACAAATATACGAAGACCGCTCTTATGTGTCGTATAATAATATTTTTCTTCTATCAGCTTGTTTTCTTTCAGAACAAAACTGCTCATTCTTCACCGCCTCCGTCCTTAAGTGTCCCTTTTAAAAAGAATATGGTATCAAGTTCTGTATCAGACGCACACTTCGAAATTTCTTCTTTTGTAACGCCTTCTATTTCCTTTATTACTTCCTCAAGTGTTTTTTCGCTTCCGCCTATTAGTCTAGACAAATACCACAGTGAAAGACTTGCTCCGTCATCATAAAGCTCCCTGTATGAATTTATCAGCGCCTTTTTTGCCGAGTCAAGTTCTTCATCAGATATAATTCCGTTTTTAATGTTCTCAAGCTGCGCAAGTATCTCACTTACCGCCCGGTCGCGGTTTTCTGTCTCTATACCGCTTGCAACTGTAAGTATCCCTTTATGAGCTTCGGGAATTGACCGGCAATAATAGCACAAGCTTAGTTTTTCACGCACGTTTTCAAAAAGCTTACTTGTCGGTGAAACTCCGTACAGCTCATTAAACAGCGAATAAGCACTGTAGTCTGAGTCAGAAAGACAATGTCCTGATTTAAATCCCAAAATCAGCTTGCCCTGCGCAACTTCCATTTCTTCAGTAATCTCAGAAATTCCGCTGCGTTTCCGCACAAATCTCTCCGTAAATATATCTGCAGGCTTGCCTCTGCAAATGCCTCCTATTAGCTGTTTCGCCCGCGCAACAATTTCATCAGTTCGGCATTTACCTGTATAAAAAAGTTCAATTCTGCATTCTGAAAGCAGTTTTTTGTAAAACTCATAAAGATTCTTGCCATTGATTTTTGCTACATTTTCTACGCTTCCGTTTTCTCCGACAGCAAAATTTTCTCCGCTGCACATGGCTTCATGACATTTTTTCATAGCATATGCGTTCTTATTGTTTATCAATGAATTTATGGTATCTATAAGATTTTTCTTCTCTGATTCTACAAATTCTTCCTTAAATCCGCCATTCTCAGTTATAGGATTAAAAATAATTTCATGTATGGTTTCAAATACCTCATCCGCAAGATTCTCTCCCGACGGTATCAGCGATCCGCGCAAAAAATCCGCCGTAAAACCTATTATCTGTACTTCTCCTCGTTTAATCACACGGGAAGAAAAGCCTGTCGCATAAAGATAATCAAATCTTTTTGATATCTCTGCCATGTTAGGAAACTTTGAGCAGCCTCTTTTCAAAACAAGCGGAAGCAATGCCGCATATGATGCAGTTTCCTCTCTAAGTGGAAGAATCATGTTAAAATCAAAATAATCCGTTTTAAATTTGTCCGTTTCGATTATATTAAGATAAATACCGTCAGACAACTGTACTCTTATCATATTTACCTCCGGTTTCTGATTTTCATTATTTATAAAACATATTATATACTAAACAGTATCTGATATCAAGAAAATTCGGTAAATTTTACCTTTATTTTTTTATTTTATTGTTTTTCTCAATATCATTACTTTTACTTTCTGTCTTTAAATGCTTGTTCACTCACGGCAAGGCAACACATTATTACAACACCTATAAATATTCCTCCGATAAAGCTAAGTATATATCCCATATTTATACTCCCGATTATATATTTTCTAACACTTTTTACTGTTTATATTTTGCTCATTTTATATTCGTTAATTCCGAAAAATTTGCTTTTTTAATAAGCATAGGGACAATAAAAAAATTTATTGTAACAAATTTCATCACCGTTTAAATTCCTAACAAAAATAAAACTGACACCGTAAAAACGGTGTCAGTCTTTAAATCATACCGGAGCTTTACATTTGCCGGTCATAATTTTTTATTTTTTATAAATGAGTAACAACTCAATAAAATCATGAAGAAAGCAGTCCTGCATCACGAAGATTTTGCAAAAGTTCGTTAAATTGATCTACAACATCTCCGGTACCGGTAGCATCAGTAACAGCTGCTGCCGGAGTAACAGGACCTGTTGGACCGGTTGGTCCTGTAGGGCCGGTTGGACCTGTCGGACCTGTTGCTCCCGTAGCTCCATCGGCTCCGTCCAATCCTGCAATACCCTGTGCTCCTGCCGCACCTTCTGGTCCGGTCGGGCCGGTTGGACCTGTCGGGCCTGTTGGTCCTGTTGGACCTGTTGCTCCGGTCGGTCCTGCATCGCCTGCTCTTCCCTGAGCTCCTGTAGGGCCGGTTGCTCCAGTAGGCCCTGTCGGGCCCATTTGTCCATTGCTTCCTGCAGTGCCGGTAGGTCCGGTAACTCCAGTCGCACCTGTTGCTCCGGTGGCGCCTGTTGCTCCGGTTGGTCCTGCAACACCTGTTGCTCCAGTTGGACCTTGAACTCCAGTCGCACCTGTTGGGCCTGTAGGACCCATTCTTCCGTTAGTGCCTGCTTCTCCGGTAGGACCGGTAGGACCTGTCGGACCCATTGCTCCGTTTAGTCCCGCAGGGCCTGTCGGGCCTGTAGGACCCATAAGTCCATTAGAACCTGCCGGTCCTGTTGGTCCTGTCGGTCCTTCTGGACCCATAGCGCCTGTTGCTCCCGTTGCTCCGGTTGCACCTGTCGGGCCTGTAGGACCGCCTGCTGGACCTGTAGCTCCGGTTGCACCTGTTGGGCCTGTAGGGCCTGCAGCTCCAGTAGCGCCGGTAAATCCTCTCGGTCCGGTTGTACCAGGTATTCCCATGGGTCCCATGGGACCTGTCGGGCCTGTCGGGCCTGTTGGTCCAACCACACAGTTACAGCAAGTACAGCAACTTGCAGGACGCCCACAGCGAGGACAAACATTTATCATTCTGCCGTAAGCATTAGAATTCATACATGCATACACTCCTTAAACTGTAAATGCCAGGCAAATATAAATTTACTCTGTTCATCTAAAACAAGTTATTTAGACAAATACAAATCTATACTGCCTCAATCCAATATATTCAAAAAATCAGAGAATGTTCGAAGAGACGCTTTTAAAATACTCCAAATTATGAAGATATGCCGGCGAAGACGGACGATATTTACCTGCTATCTGATTATATGCTTCTGATTTTTTTCGATCTCCTAATCTGTCATAGCACACACAAAGCTGTATGCATGGCAGATAACCATAACAATCCTGAGATACAAATCCTCCGCCGGTTTCATTTTTTGGTATTCTCAGTGCTGTTTCAAACCAGAATGCTGCTATACGATAGTTGTTTTTTTTCATAAATAAATTGCCAAGTTCACAGCAAATCTCTGCTCTAGGCGAATCATATCTGAACGAAACAGTCAGCGCATCCAACGCTTTCTGTATTTCATTTTTTTGCGTGTAGCAATAAGACATTATCTTACATGCCTCAATATTATTTTCCGTCCACCCCTCTCCAGAATTAAGAAATTCTTCTAATACAGTCAAAGCTTCTTCATATCTTTTGTGATAATAAAGCTCTCTGCCATAATAAAATTGATCTCTTGGAGAAAAAGGGATACCGTCAGATTTTTGTTTCTCATATATTTTTAAGTTTCTGTCGGTGTATACTTTTTTTACCGAACGGTGCGTTACGGCGATCTCTTTATATAATGTCCGTCCCGAATGCACGATCGCTTCATGTACTCTCCCCTGCCACGAGAACTGTATGCTTCTTCGTATCAGCCGTGCTCTGTAATATGAAAAAACAGGATTTCCCTCTTCGTCAAATGCAGTATTATAACGCATCATTATTACATCTGCCGTATCGGGAATATTGTTTTTAAATTCAATTAACGCAGCCCTATCTTTATCCTCTATTACATCATCCGCATCCAGCCACATGACAAAATCCATGTTAGCTTTTGAAAAAGAATAATTTCTGGCAGCTGAAAAGTCGTCTATCCATTCAAAATCATATATCCTGTTTGTATATCTTGCAGCTATTTCTTTTGTGGAATCGCTGCTGCCTGTATCAACAATTATAATTTCGTCCACAGCGTCCTTTATACTGTCAAGGCATCTGCCTAACACTGCTTCCTCATCTTTTACTATCATGCATAAACTGATCCCAGCCATTATAAAGCGTCCTCCAATAAAGTCTCTATATTAAAATATGCCTAAAAGATAAATGTTGTTAAAACTACAATCATTAACATGCTGTATAGAATGTTTTTATATAAAATTTATTATTCCTCCAAAAATTGCATCAAAAAATGGGGATATGCTTAAAGCATATCCCCATTTCAAAACCTAACAGTTTATATTTTTATTCTCTTTTTAATTACTTATTATTCCTCTGGAATAATAAGACCATATTCACCGTTCTCCCTGGAATATACTACACATATATTCCCATCATCAATGTTTTTAAACATATAAAATCTGTGACCTAAAAGATTCATCTGCAAAACTGCGTCCTCAGGAGACATATCAGTCAGTATGAACTTTTTCACCTTTGTTATTCCGATAATATCTTCATCAAGCTCGTCAAGCGGTTCCGCTCCTTTTAAGGAGTCAAACGCATTTTCACGAAGTCTTTTTGAAAGTTTGGTTTTATTCTTTCTTATCTGACGGTCAAGAGTATCTACTGCATCATAAAGTGCTATTACTACATCTGTATTTTCTTCTTCAGCACGGAATATCGTGCCTTTATAAAAAATCGTTATTTCAACCCTCGCAAATTTCCCACGAGTAGACAAAGTAATATTCGCAGTGACTTCATCCGGGAAAAACCGGTCAAGACGGGAAATCTTTCGGTCAATAATTCCTTTCAGTCTTTCGGAAGTTTCAAATTTTCTGTTCGTGATAACAGTCTTCATAACCATGCCTCCTTGAAAAACCTTTTGCAAAGAAAAGAATAATATATACTTTTTATATTTTCTTCTTTGCAGTTATCGTTAAGAATAAGAGAATCTCTTACCTTAATTATATTATAACATGATTATAAGGATTTGTAAATGCTTTTTATGCATATTTCACATAAAAAACACCGTTTTTTTAGAAAGTTAACACTTTTCTGTCCTTGCTGATTTTTATAAATACAACTCTATATAACTTCTGACGCATGTCTTGTAACATGACATCCGATATTTACTGCACACGGCAGCCCTGCTATATGAGTAGGAAAATGCTCTATATTTACTGCAAGACATGTTGTGTTTCCGCCAAACCCCTGAGGGCCAATATTTGTCCTGTTTATTTTCTCAAGTATTTCCGCTTCAAGTTCTGCGTAATCGGGATTTTTATTTTTTTCTAAAACATCTCTTAACAATGCCTTCTTAGAAAGAAACGCCGCGTATTCAAAATCCCCTCCGAGTCCTATTCCCACTATAATCGGAGGACACGGATTGCTTCCGGCTGTTTTCACAGTTTCAATTATATAATTTACGATATCTTCGCGTTTTGCCGAAGGGGTAAACATTCTTACAGCACTCATATTTTCACTTCCGAAGCCTTTGGGGACCGCTGTTATCTTTACTTTATCACCCGGGACTATAGAAGTATAAATAATTGCAGGTGTATTGTCATCCGTATTGGTACGGTCAAATAAAGGATCTCTCACTATAGATTTTCTCATATATCCCTTATCATAAGCTTCCTTTACTCCTGCGTTTACCGCGTCGCTCAAAAGAGCCCCTTCTATATGCACGTCCTGTCCGATTTCAATAAAAACTATCGCCATACCGGTATCCTGACACACCGGTATATTCATTCTTTCAGCTGCGGCACAGTTTTCTATTAATTTATTTAAAATACTTTGTGCAATCGGAACTTTTTCTTCTTCGGCACTTCTCTTAATTTTATCATATATATCATCCGGAATCCTGTAATTTGATTGAATAAAAAGCTCACATACTTTATTCTTTATAATATCACTGCTTATTGTCCTCAATTTTATATATTCCTTTCAATATCATCCTTCAGGCATATCATTTATATATTCTCTATCTGAAGGATTGCGGTAACCTTGATCGTATGCCTTTTCTTCCATATACTCTTCCGGATCGGTTTCCTGTTTCTCTTTCAGATATTCACGTCTGTCTACCTCTATGCGTGCAGCATCAACTTCTTCCTCAAGCGCTTCGCATTCTGCGCGCAGCTCATTCAGCTCCATTTGCAATTTAAAACAAGCTATTATCAAAAATACCATTATTAAAAGAATTGCGCCGGCTGCGAGTTTACTGATCCTTTTGTTTTCCATTTCTTCTTTTCTCCGTCATTGATATCATCATTCTTTAATACCATAAATAATCCAAAACCTGCGGAAGCCGCTTTTGCAAATTTTTTCTTTTCCCGTTTATATGATTTTTTTATTTGCTGCTTTCTGCAATAATTCGATATTTTTTTATAAGCTTTTAAAATATAAGATTCCAATAATTTTATTGGTTTTAATATAAGCCTTAATAAATACAATAATGCTCTTTCCACAATATTATATATAAAGCCTATCGCCTTTAAAACAGCTGACGATAAAGTATACTTATAAATTTTATATCCTGCAGCACAGAAAAGAATGTGATACCACCTTATTTCGCCGTTATTGTAATTCAAAGCGCAGCAAAATAAAAAAAGATATCCGGAAAGCACCGTAAAAAAATCAGTGAAAAAAATTATTATGCGGTTGACTCCGAATAATTTCACTGTAAGCGACATCATGTCAAAAAAAAGTCCTGCCGCTATTCCAGTAAAAAGAGCAAACAACATCAGCGGAACCGGATTTTCAAATCCGAATACCGTACCGGCAAAAAAATCATTCTCCAGCATTCGAAAACATCCTTTTAAATAATCCTCTGCGATATGCCGGCTGTGTTTTTCCGACGTATATTATAGAATCTATTTGACCTGTAAGAGTAACGTCTCCGCTGTCATTGCTGAATGATTCTATTTTTAAGCAGCTGCCCTCTACGTTAAGCTGAGAATCGGAAATATCAAATACCACGCACAATTCGTCAAAGCTTATTATTTCGGAAACTCCCGTAACCGTCATGCTTTTTCTGTCACGTACTGTAATATTATGTTGTTTTTGCAAACTTTTTGTTTCTTCCATATATACATTCTCCTTTCGGAAAATATATATTGCACAAGTGTGGAATTTATTCGTATTCTCAGATCATTCTACCGCTTCATACATCATAGCGGCATCTTTTTTCATAGCATGCTCGTTTATCTCGAGCACACGCACCTTTATAGTGCGTTCTCCCATCGTAATCTTTATAATGTCACCCGGCTTAACATCATATGAAGCTTTTGCAGGTTTATCATTTACAAATACCAGCGAATTGTCACATGCCTCATTTGCTACTGTTCTGCGCTTTATAAGCCGAGATACTTTAAGATATTTGTCCAGTCTCATTGTGTTCCTTTTCTTTTTTATAATTTTGGCTGCCGCCACGATTTATGTTTTGCCGCGTTTTTGCGTCATTAAATATTCAAAATACATACAAGGAGCAATTAAAAAGGAAAAGTGCCATATGCAAAGAAGCATACGGCACCGTGTCTTGGAAAATTATTTGCCTGACTTTGCAACTGCATCCTTAAGCGCGCGTCCTGCAGTAAACTTTGGACGGTCTGTAGCAGGTACTACTTTTGATTCGCCTGTGCTGGGAATTCTTGCTACCTTTTCTGCACAGTGCTTTACGCTGAAAGTACCAAATCCTATAAGCTGAACTTTATCTCCCTTTGCAAGAGCGTCTGCCATAGAGTCAAATACAGCATTTACGGCTTTTGATGCCTGATCTTTTGTAAGGTTTGCTTCCTTAGCAACCTTAGCGATCATTTCTGTCTTGTTCATATTGTAATCTCCTTGTAATAATTTGGTATGTCTATATTATAATCATTCAAGCAAAAAATTGCAACAATTTATATGTAAAAATCAATTTTTTTCTACGAAAAATCTCCGTTTTACTTAACTTTTTTAGCTTTTTTCCAAATTTCCTCGACTTTGTTTACAGGCAATTCACAAATTTTCTTTCCCTGCTCAGCAGCAATCTGCTCCATTATTGAAAATCTTTCAATAAATCTTTCATTTGCTTTATACAAAATCTGTTCAGGTTCAAGCCCCGCCAGTTTTATCGCATATGAAACCGCAAAAAGAATATCTCCCCATTCATCTTCGCAATCCTTTGGATCTTTTTCTTTTAAAGCTTCGCAAATTTCTTGATATTTCTCATTTATCTTATTAACTGCAGATTTCATGTCTGAATAGGAAAATCCCGCTTTTGCTGCTTTTTGTTGAATTTTTCCCGCTCTCAGCAGTGCCGGCATTGCCGGAGATACAGAACGAAGATTATCTGTTGCAGTCTTTCTTTTTTTCTCCTCTTTTTTTATTTCGTCCCAGTTATTTAAAACTTCTTCAGATGTGGATGCTTTTACTTCTGCAAAAATGTGAGGGTGTCTTCTTATCAGCTTTTTGCAGATACCGTCCGTAACGTCATCTATATTAAAGGCACCTTCTTCCTCCGCCATGCGCGTATGGAATACTACCTGTAAAAGCACATCCCCTAATTCTTCTTTAAGAATATCGTTGTCATTGCTGTCTATTCCTTCCACAACTTCATATGTTTCCTCTATGAAATTGTTTCTTATAGAAGCATGTGTTTGCTCTTTATCCCATGGGCATCCGTTTTCTGAACGCAATATTTCCATTATTTCTCTTAAATCGTTAAAATCATATCTTTTCTTTTCCGTTATTTTTTTTATATTTATGTCCATATTAATCTCCCAAAAGTCCTGCTTTTTTAAGAATTTTTATAATTTTTTCAGATTTAGGAAGCATTTTTATATCATCTTCCGATATACCTTTAAGTATCAACAGCAGCAAAACATATATTACTGCTGCAACCGCTATTGAAATCAAAGTTACAAGTTTATCGCCCAACACGCCTCGCATAAGCCTGTATATGCATATGCACGGAACTATACATACTGCCGCAGATATCAAAGGCTTTAAAAACGTTCTTCTTATACTTGGGAAAAAATGAATTTTGCACGCTATAAAGAAAATATTGAAGATCATTATTGTAAGATAGCACAAAGCCGTTCCTACAGCCGCTCCCGTAAGCCCAACCGACGGTATCCCGAGCAGAATATATGTTGACAGCGCCTTTATTAAAATACCGCATACCGTTGATACGATAGTAAGATTCTGAAGATGATATGCCTGAAGTACAGAATTTGTAACCGATATCATTCCAAGGAAAAATACCGATAATCCGAGAACCGTAAGACACGGAGCCGCAAGATCTATATTGCTGACAGTATCCGTTATAGCATTATTCGGGTATATAAGAGAAATTATAGGTCTTGCCATCGCCGACATTCCTAAAGCACAAGGAAGCGCAACTATTGACGACACCCTGAAAGTCGATTCCATAAGCTTTTTAGATCTTTCAGAATCACCTGAACTGTAATATTTTGACAATGCAGGCAAGGCACTTATGGCAAACGGATAAATCAGAGTTGTAGGCATATTGAAAAGAGTCTGCGGCATTGCATAAGCTCCGTAACTTTTTTTTGCGATGTCTTTTGCCGTCTCATATAACATTCCCCCGGAAACTGCGGTTTCTGTAAGCCGCCTTGTAACAAGCATCGTATCTACAACATTGGTGAGCCCCATTATTGACGAAGCAAGAGATATCGGGATTGAAATTACAACAAGCTCATACAAAAGATCTTTTGTACTTCTTACCGCCATTTTCGGCTGATCGGCCTCAAGCTGCGCCTGAAAAAACATGTGTTTGAATATAACGATATACACTGTTGCCGCTATTACTCCTATCGTTACTCCGGCTATGACAAATGCCGCTACAATATCAATAGGATATCCGCGCTTTAAAAAATACCATCCGGCAATTAAACCTATAGAAAGTTTGCCTACAGATTCTATGACCTGTGATACCGCGGTAGGAGTCATATTCTGCAAGCCCTGAAAATATCCTCTGTATGCTGATGATATACATATAAAAAACAAAGTCGGCGCTATTGCTATCATCGCATATTCTGATCCGTCAAGCTCTGCAGTCTCGGCAAAAAATTTCGCGCACGATATCATTATTATCGTCGCAGCAGCACCCACTGCAAAAAATACCCAGTATGATATCCTGAAAATTCTGTTAACTTCGCGGTGATTTCCGTGACTGTTGCTTGTTGCTATCATTCTCGAAATTGCGACAGGAATACCTGCTGTCGAAATCATATAAAATGAAACATAAATATTGTATGCCGCCTGAAAATATGCCATTCCCTCTTCCATTATCAAATGCTGAAGCGGTATTTTAAACAATGCTCCTATCAGCTTGACAAGGACATTCGATACCATAAGTATTACTGCGCCAAGCATAAATGTCTGACTTCCCCTGCCGCTTCTTATTGATGTCTTATCTGACAAAAATCACACCTGCTCTCTCAATTATATTGTTCTGCATAAAACCGTATTATATTTTCCTTCTTTTTATAAATATAATCTGCAGCTCTTAAATATTCATACGGATATTTTGGATTGTATATTTTTCTCGTATTTGAAAGGTCTTTAGATACAAGTTTTGTCGCCGCACCGGCACCGGCTGCAAGAACAGTATGAAAGCCCTCCATCATATACACGTTATAAAGACCTGCTGAAAATTCATCTCTGGTATAACCCGTATTTTCAAAATTTCCTTCAGTATTTTTCTGCCTGTATATGTAATACGGAAAATATCCGCTGTCTGTTATTTTTTTATATGAATACGAGATCATATCCGCTATTTTGTCGTCCGAAATATCAAACCGCCTTCCCTCACAGGTGTATTCGGATGATTTCTTAAGAGAAAAAGCATGTACCGTTATATTTCCGGGAAGCAATGAAACGACATCATCTACACTTTTGCGGAAGCTTTCAGTACTTTCTCCGGGAAGTCCCGCAATAAGATCTGTATTTACAGAAAATCCCAATTCCTCCGCCATATGATACGCTTTAATATAATCGCTGAATGTATGCCCTCTTCCGACCGAGCTCAATATGCTGTCATTTGTTGTCTGTGTATTTACGCTTATTCGACCTACTCCATACTTTTTCAGTAATTCAAGCTTTTTTTTATTTATTGTATCCGGCCGCCCTGCCTCGCAGGTAAATTCGACGTTCTGATTTAATTCAAAATTATTATTCAACATTTCAAGCAGCTTTTCCAGCTGCTTTTCTTCAAGTACTGTCGGAGTTCCTCCGCCTATATATACGCTTTTTAATTTTAGATTTAAGCTTCGTGCAGTTTCAGACAGCATACTGACCTCTTTTAAAAGTGCGTCGGTATATTCCGGCAAAAGTGCTTTTAACTGCGGCGTAGCATATGACACGAACGAACAGTACCGGCATCTTCCGGGGCAAAACGGTATCCCTATATAAAGACTGTAATCACGCTCTTTATATCTATTAAGAACCTTTTTATCAAATTCCGCAACTTCTACCGCAAGTGCTGCCTTTTCAGGACTTACAAGATATCTCTTCTCAAGCGCCTCACATACCTGCGGTGGCGCAAGTCCTTCATCAATCATAAGCCCTAACGCAAACCGAGCCGGTTTTACACCTGTCATGATCCCCCACGGCGGAATATAGCCAGTTCTCTCATTCAAAAGAGATATGATCATTTTCCCGCAGAAACATTTTACCGCTCCGCTGTATTCGGGCAAATATTCCTTCATCTGCTTTTCTGTTTTCTTTCCGTCGAAGGTGAGTAACGCCTTTCCGTAAATGCTGTCTTTCTCTCGGCTTATCAAAATATCAAGACACTTGTCCGAACTGCCTTTTCCGAATTTCTCACAAGGAAAATACAATAACACAAGAGCTTCTATATATCTCTCGCTTACCGTCGCATCGTTTGTATTAAGAACTATTTTCATTTTTTCATATCATCTGTATCAAGAATTATTGTTACAGGTCCGTCATTAAGCAAGGATACCTTCATATCCGCACCAAACTCTCCTGTTTTTGTAACTATGCCATGTTCGTTTGAAAGTCTCTCGGCAAAAAGCTCATACAGCTTCTTTGCTGTTTCAGGCTTTGCAGCCGCAAAAAAATCAGGTCTGTTTCCGCGTCGTGTATTTGCGCACAATGTGAACTGAGATATAACAAGCACTGAATAAGGCTTTTTGTTATCCTTAAAATCAAGCAGAGATAAATTCATTTTCCCGGCGTCATCGTTAAAAATCCTTAATTTTGCCGTCTTATCCGCAAGAAGTTTGCTTTCATTTTCAGTATCCCCTTCACAGACTCCAAGCAATATTAAAAAACCGTTTTCTATTTCTCCCAAAACTTTGCCTTCAACTTTTACCTGTGCAAATGTCACTCGCTGAATTACTGCTTTCATTTCGTTTTACTCCAATATAAAATATAATTTCGGCTTTTAAAAAGCCTCCTTAAGTTTTGACGGATGCATTTACAGCAAAATAATATATTGTTTTGCCGTAAATTTAAAAAAAGTATCATGAAAATCCGCGCGTCACATCAGAGACGTCCTCTAATTTGCGTATTCTTTGAAGAATAGTATTTACATGAGTAGTATTTTTACAGGTTATATTTATAGTTATCTGCAGCATTTTATTTGTCTTAATAACCTTTGAATTAAGAGTATTTACCTGAACCTTTAAATCATTCAACAAATTGGAGAGTTCAGCTATAACCGTAAGCGAGTTTTTAGCATAAATCTGAAGAATTGTTTCAAAACCGCTTTCAGAGTTGCTGTGATTTATAGAATACTGCGACCAGTGGACCGAAACCCATCTGTCCTTTTCACTTTCATCAGAAGTTCCGGCAATTGCGTTAGGGCAGTCCTGCTTATGCACCGATACACCGAATCCTCTTGTAACAAAACCTATTATTTTATCTCCCGGAAGCGGATTGCAGCATCTTGCAAATCTTATCTGACAATTATCTATTCCGTCTACTATTACAGCCTGATTTATACCATGCGGCTGTTTTTTAGAATTATCCTGATATGTCACGGACATGTTTCCTGAAATATCTGATAATTTATCATCGCCTTCAGGCATTACTACTCTTATAAATTCATCTCTGAGCTTAGGTACAATTTTAGAAAGAGACATGCCTCCATATCCGAGACTATTGTAAAAGTCATCCGGATCTGACATTCCTATACGTGCCGAAATATTTGAGATTATCTCATCGCGCTGCTGTTCGGTATACGCTTTGCCAAAACCTTTTAGCTCGCGCTCTATCATACTTTTGCCTTCAGCTATGTTTTCTGTACGCTTCTCTCTCTTATACCACTGGCGTATCTTATTTTTTGCCTCGCTTGTCCTAACTATTTTAAGCCAGTCTTTACTCGGTCCTTTAGGAGTTGAAGAAGTTATAACCTCTACTATCTGTCCGGTTTGAAGTACTGTATCTATCGGTACTATCATACCGTTTACTTTGGCGCCGATCATTCTGTTTCCTACTTCGCTGTGTATTGCAAAAGCAAAATCTATCGCAGTCGCTCCGCTCTGAAGACTGATTACATCGCCTTTCGGAGTAAACACAAATATTTCATCCTCAAAAATATCTATTTTAAGAGGCTTTAAAAATTCATCGTTGTCAGCGTCGCCCTTTTCGGTTTCAACAAGTGTTCTTATCCATTTCAGCTTTTCAGCTATATTCTCTTTGTCCGCATCTCCCGATTTATATTTCCAGTGCGCGGCTACTCCGTATTCAGCTACCGTATGCATTTCCCATGTTCTTATCTGAACTTCAAACGGTATTCCGTGCCTTCCTATAACCGTAGTATGCAGCGATCTGTATAAATTGGGTTTTGGCGTGGAAATATAATCCTTAAATCTTCCGGGAATGAGATTGAACATCTCATGTATTATTCCCAATACCGTATAGCATTCAAGCTCGGTATCTACAATTATTCTTATGGCGTAAAAATCATATATTTCATCAAAGCTTTTACCTTGATTGTACATCTTTTTGTATATACTGAAAATAGATTTTACCCTGCCCGACATCGAATATTTTATTTTTTCACTGTCAAGCTTCTCTGATATTTGTTTTTGCGCATTCTCAAGAAAATCCCGGTTTTCTCCATAACGGTGTTCTACGTCATTTTTTACTTCGTCATATCCTATCGGGTCGAGGTATTTTAAAGAAAGATTTTCAAGCTCGCCTTTTATCTTCTGAATACCGAGTCGATGTGCGAGAGGTGCATACACATGCATGGTCTCAAGGGCTATCGACCTCTGCTTCTCATCAGGCTGAGCAGAAAGAGTTCTCATATTATGAAGACGGTCGGCAAGTTTGATAAATATTACCCTTATGTCCTTTGACATTGCAAGGAACATTTTTCTTAAGTTCTCTACGCTCTCTTCTTCTCTGTTTTCAAAATGGATGTCTACAAGCTTTGTAAGTCCGTCAACAAGTTCGGATACTTCTTCTCCGAAAAGCTTTTTTATAGTCTCGCCGTTTGTCTTATCTTTACAGTCCTCCAAAGTATCATGCAAAAGCGCCGCACATACCGAGTCTGTATCAAGCTCGAGCTGCGCTACTATTTTTGCAACCGCAACAGGATGTGATATATATTCTTCTCCGGATTTCCTGTACTGACCTTCATGCATTTCATGAGCATAGTCGTATGCTTTCTTTATTTTATCAAAGTTATACTGCGAACTTATATTTATAAGACTTTCATATAAATCAGAATAATAATCCATAATAAACTCTCCGATATTTTCACTTTCCCGAATTGCGAAGTTTTGTGAGAAATCTTGAATTTTCTATATTTATCTTGCCGTTTATGCTGTTGATACCTACAGATATTTCATTGAGAGAATATCTCTCCGAAACAATAAGCCCCATTTCACTGAAAATGTCCAGCATAATATTAAGCATACACGGCGTCACTGAGATTGCAAATTCTTTTGATAACGACCTTGCGGCTTTACATACGTCAAGTTCTGTCGTTTTTTCTTCTTTTGCCATTGAACGCAAATATATAAAGGCTGCTCTTAGTGCCTGCATATCGGGAAGATTTTCTTTTGAAACTGCAAATGACGCTATTGCACGAAGATAATCCTTAGCCTGTCTGTTCATGTACTGCGCGGTTATGCCCGAAATCTTCATATCCCGTACATTAAGTCTTACTGTACGGTTTCCGCGAAATTCATTTATTTCAAGGTTAAACGCTATATCCGCAGTATCTCCTTGTAAAAATCCGAATTTTTCCGGTGTTTTATTAAAATATACCGCTGTAAAACGCTTTCCGCTTTTTTCAATACTGAGTCTTAAATGCTTATTCATTCCTATAGGCGTGATATCTTCTATCAAGGCTTCTCTTAAAATAAATACCGGCGCCGGATTTGAATTGCCGAACGGCTCAAGTATTTTCAGCATTTCTGCATGCTCTGTATCTATTTCTTCCTCAGTAATTTCACTATCTGCATATATGTGTGCAATACGCATTTCATCGGTTATTTTTTCAAACGCATAATCATTGATTGCCTTCTTAAAATCTTCAAAGCATTCCTTTTTTATAGATAACCCAGCTGCAAGTTCATGCCCTCCGTATTTTAACAAAGTTTCTTTGCACTCTCTAAATGCTTCATTTATATTGAATCCTGCTATACTGCGTGCCGACCCTTTGCCCGTATTGTCCGAAAAAGTTATGAGAACACATGGAAGTCCGTACTTTTCCACAATACGCGAAGCTACTATGCCTATAACTCCCTGATGCCAGTTTTCACTTGCAAGAACTATCACCTTGTCCTTTTCCGAATCAAACTCTGTTTTTATCTTTTCTGCCGCTTCCGCAAGAATGCTGTTTTCTATCGCCTGACGCTCACGGTTAAGTCTGCATAGTTCTTTAGCAATCGCCTCGGCTCTCAGTTTGTTTGATGTAATAAGCAGCTCTGCCGCATACTTTACATCTCCTATCCTGCCTGCGGCATTAAGCCGCGGGGCAACCGCAAATCCTATAGTAGAAGCCGTGATATTTCTCGGCACCCCGGGCGCTGCCGGAACTGCTTCAGTTAACAGTGCTTTTATTCCCACATTATTTTCATCATTTAAAACTTTAAGTCCATGAGCCACTATCCTGCGATTTTCTCCATAAAGCGGCATGACATCCGCAATGGTACCGAGAGTAACTATATCAAGATACCTATCACAAAGTTCTGAAATATCTGCTTTCTCCTCAAGCGCACATATAAGCTTAAATACCACTCCTACTCCCGCAAGTTCCTTGAAAGGATATCTGCTTCCCGGACGCTTCGGATTTATTATAGCTTCGGCTTCAGCCGGAAGTTCTAAAGGACATTCGTGGTGATCTGTTATTACTATACTCATTCCAAGCTGTTTTATATATGCACATTCTCCCACCGACGTAATACCCGTATCAACGGTTATTATAAGATCTATATGCGCTGCTGAAAATCTATCTATCGCATCTTTATTCAGGCCGTATCCTTCAGATACTCTTTCAGGTATATAATAGCATACGTTTGCTCCTTTTGATGTGAGATAAAGATAAAGCGCTGCAACTGACGATATGCCGTCGACATCATAGTCTCCGTATATAAGAATCCTTTCTTTTCCCGCTATCGCCGTTTTTATTCTTTTTGTCGCCTTATCCATATCTTCAAGCAGATATGGATCATGAAAATAAAAATCGTCCGTAGATAAAAAATCCCTTGCGGATTCCGTATCGCTTATTCCTCGCGCCGCAAGCAATCGGGCAAGAAAAGGTGAAAGTCCGAGTTCCTCGGACATTCGTTTTACAGCTTCGGCATCATATTCTTTTATAAGCCATTCTTTTTCGTCTTTTAATTTTATATTCATGAGCTTTATAAATTTATTTTATCCTCTTTATAATATTTTTACGATTTCAACACACAGATTTTTTTTCATGTACCTGTTAAGTCCAAGGCACAATGAAACAATAGAAATTATAAACGCTCCTAAAGCCGCAGCGGAAGCGAAAGCAAATGCGGAACCGTTTATCGAATACACGGTATAATATACCGCAAATGCAATTATTATCGGCAGAATAAACACTGCAAACGTACATCCTAAAATCAACGAGCTTTTTGCTGACAAAAGTACCTCGTCTCCCTGCTGGGCTCCGGCAGAGTTTATTACATTTATTTCAACCGGTTTAGCTTCTGAGCATTCTGCCCCAATGCCGGCGCACAAATTTTTCTGTCGGCAGCCTTCGCATGCCGACTTTCGGACAACAAGCACTTTTGCTGTGTTGCCGTCTGTTGAAATTACTTTTCCTTTTTGTAGCATGATTTTCACCTTAATTTCACACTAACCTGCATTTTTCAATAAATGCAAGCGCGCAGCGTATACCATCTACAGCTGCACTTGTTATACCCCCGGCATATCCTGCTCCTTCACCGCATGGATAAAGTCCTTTGCATACAACAGACTCAAAGTATTCGTTTCGCAATATGCGAACTGGAGATGAAGTTCTGGTCTCGGGTGCTGTAAGAATCGCGGAATCAGTACTGAATCCATTTATCTGCCTATCAAAAAAAGTTATTCCTTCTCCTAAAAGTTTAGATATATTATGCGGAAAAAGGCTTGATATATCACATAACTCTGTTTTGCCGGTATATGACGGTTTTACATCTTTAATTTCAAGTTTTGAATGTCCCAAAAAATGACCTAAATTTTCTATCGGAGCCGCGCCGGCAGAACCTGCCAGCCGGTATGCTGCCCTTTCTATATCTTCCTGAAACCGCATCCCCGCAAAAAGTCCGCCTTGAAGATCAGTCTGATTTACGGAAACCGCTATTGCTGAGTTGGCATTAATTCCGTTGCGGCATGAATAGCTCATTCCGTTTGTTACTATTGTATCCTTCTCGCTTGCTGACGCAACTACTGTTCCTCCAGGGCACATGCAGAACGAATATACCGCATGTTCTCCGAACCTTCTTGACAGCGAATATTCTCCCTGCGGCAAGGCAGGATTATCATAGTTTTTTCCATAAAGCGAACGGTTTATATTTTCCTGAAGATGCTCTATCCTTACACCTACGGAAAATGGTTTTGCACAAAGTTCTACTCCTGTTTCCGCAAGCATTTTAAAAGTATCCCTTGCGCTGTGTCCGACAGCAAGGAAAACCGAGTCGGTCTCTATTTCTCCATTGCTTGTTACAGCACCGCACACGCTGCCATCAGAATGCCTTCTTATTCCCGTAAGGCATGTGTTAAAATATATTTCTCCGCCAAGCGATATTATTGTCTTCCTTATATTTTTCACAACCGCGCGAAGCTTGTCTGTTCCCACATGAGGTTTTGCATTCACCAAAATATCGTGATTGGCACCGTGCCGGTAAAATACCTCCAAAACATATGAACACAACTTGTCGTTTATGCGGGTCATAAGCTTTCCGTCTGAAAAAGTTCCGGCCCCGCCTTCTCCAAACTGTACGTTCGTCTCGGTATCAAGCGCTCCGCCTTTCCAGTAGCTGTCTACTTTTTCAGCTCTAGTATCAACGTCGCTTCCACGTTCTATTACGACAGGACAAAAGCCCGCTTGCGCCAATATCAGCGAAAGAAAAATTCCGCATGGGCCGAATCCGACTACAACCGGTCGTGTTCTACGGCATGTTTTAGATGTGTCTAAGATAAGCTGAGAGTCATCAAGTACAGTCAACGAATGTTTTCTACAATAATTTAAAAAATCATCATATTTTTTTTCGTCAAGAAAAATTTCTTCGTTAAGTTCAAATATTACGGAATAAACAAACGAAATCTCTTCTTTTTTTCTCGCATCAACAGATTTCTTAAAAACAGCAAAACTATTTTCATTGCAGTATATCTTTCCGCATGTACGTTTTACTTTTTTTACCGCCTCAAAAATTGCCGCTTTGTCATAATCAAACTTCTGTGCATTAGGGTTTAAAGGTATTCGCACTTCACGCAAAACCAATTTTTTCACTCTTTTTTTAATCATTTTCAGAAACTTCCGGATATTTTCACTTTAACTTTAGCTTTAATTACCTTTGCCTTAATCATCAATATCCAGCTTTCGGATCACAACTGTCGCCGTATATTCAGATTCCTTTATATACACATTTTGAACCGTCGAATCGGTTATCTGTACATTTACAGGACAATCAAAATATTTTCCCTCGCCGAATCCGGAAACGTCAATTTCCAAAAGCAGTTCTTCATAACCTATTTTTCTCAGTGATGATGTCACTCCGCATACGGTAATGGAAATCTCATCCGAATTTACATATGCATCAAGATCGTCAGCAAGATTCATAAATCTAACGTTTTCTGACGGCACGCTTATTTCTTTTTCGTCATAATTTTCCACAGACAGCGTAACTCGGCATGTATCATCCGATCCTGATAAACTTACGCCTGAGGGCAAATCATACCCTATTTGTAAACTACGTGATAACCCTATCATAGTATCATCTATCGGTGCAGTAGATATCTCCGTTAACTTTTCAATCAAGCTGACATCTCCTCGCACAGTCACTGTACCTGGAAAAATATCACAGTTAATATTTTTACTTTCAAATATTCCGTACATATACTGAGGCACTACAGGCAGTTCCTTTATCATGTATACTGGAACATATACATCTATTCTTTTATCTTCCGCCGTTTCACCTATTTCAATGTATTCGTACTCTGCAGGATACGAATCTTTTATCAAAGCGCCGTCACTATCGAAAAGTTCAAGCTCGACATTTACTATATTCACAGAATGGCTTATAAATCCATCCAGATTTACCGTTGCCTTTGCATACGCGATCTTTGATATTATTTCGAGCGGACCCTTTACAACAACGCTTTTTGACGACGGTACAAGTTCTCCTATTTTCAGCGTCTCTTCATCACTTGTGCCGCCGGTATAATCAGCTTTTACCGATATTGTCCGGCTTGACGGCTCGTCAAGATATACCCTTACGCTCACAGGCTCATAAGATACGACTGACGTATCATTTGACGTGCTTACTATAATATCAAGTTCTTCGTCAAAAGCTTCGGATATATGCGCAATATCAACTGTGGCACTTATATCCGAATTGCTCATCCTGTTAAGAACGCTCCGCTTCCCGGAAAGCGTAACATCCACACTTACCCTATTGCTTGACAAAACCTTAAGACCGTTCTCGTTTTTGTTAAATTCTATTTCTACACCTTTGAATACTTTTTCATATGTTGTGCTTTCGGTGTCTACTACATAAAACCAAAGACACAGCGCAGCAAGAAGACATAAAAGTTTAGGTACGATATTTGTTGTAACAGCTTTCTTTAAAATCAGCTTGAAATTACGACGTTCGTTATCGGGAAGTCCCTGTTTTACTTTGTTTGAAAAAAAGTTAATTATTTTTTTCATTCTTTGGCTCCCCCTTCTCCTTATTTTTTACAGTTCCTACGCCTTTTGCCGTATCTGTAAATATAAGTTTTATAAGCTCTCTTTTAAGTGTAACACTGTCATAATCACGCGTCATATGTCCATCTACCGCAAGTGAAACAATGCCTGTTTCCTCAGATACTATCACTACCACTGCGTCTGAGTTTTCACTCATACCTATACCCGCACGGTGACGTGTGCCTAGATCTTTCATTATTTCCGGATTCATCGATAAAGGCAGAAAACATCCGGCAGAATAAAGGCGGTTATTTCTGATTATAAGCGCTCCGTCATGCATAGGAGCTTTATTGAAAAAAATGTTTTTTATCATATATGCTCCCGGCTGAGCATCTATTATAGTTCCGGTCTTTATAACGTCCCCGAGCTTGGTGGAACGTTCAAATATTATCAGTGCACCCACCTTTTCCGCGGAAAAATCAGCTACAGCATCTACCACCGCGTCAATACATTGTATAGTCTGTGAATAATATTTTTTGTCCTTTTTCTTATTTTTGGATATAAAAGACTGTCCTCCCATTTTTTCAAGGAAAGCTCTCAGCTCAGACTGGAATAATATTATAACTCCTATTACACCTACCTGCACGATGTTCTCAATTAGAAAACTGAGTGCCTGCATTCCGAGAAGGTTGCTTACAAGCATTGCAAGTATTACAAGAAGAATTCCAAGCGCAAGTGTTCCCGCACGTCTGTCACGCACAAAACGATATATGTAATAAAATATCACCGATACGATTATTATATCAAATATATCAAATATCCCTATTGAACTAATCTGTGCCGCGATATTCATCAGAGCATTTTTGACCGCATTCATTATTCGTCAACCTTCTCCTTTCCGATAAGTTTTGTGCTTACCTCTCCGGTTCTGAGTATCTCTGTTCTCCCATCCTCGTACTGTACATAAAGCGACGCATCGTCATCAATGCCAAGCACCTTGGCTCGAACGCTTATATCTCCTTTTATAACTATCACTTCTCTGCCTATTATTACAGAGCTGTCACGATAATCATCCAAAATCGCCGCCGCTTTTCTTTTATCTTTTACAAACAGCGTTTTCTCAAGATGATTCAATATACACGCAGCAAGCTCATTCTTTGAAAAACCGATATTTACAAAATCCGAAAGCGATCCTGCTATTTCAGAGACTTCGCTGTCAAATGAGCTTTTCGGAGTAGTAACATTTACTCCTATCCCTAATACACTGAAATCACACAGTCCTTTTCTTGCCATACTTTCAGCAAGTATGCCGCATACCTTTTTATTGTCGCAGTATATATCGTTAACCCATTTTATTCCGATATCATGTAATCCGGTAATCTCCTTAAGTGCGTTCTTTACCGCTACCGCCGCTCTTACTGTAAGAGCCCCCGTGTTTTCAATAAAGTCTCGACCTATAAGGAGTGTGCTCATATACAAACCGCCTTCCGGAGAAACAAATTTTCTTCCCAGACGCCCGCGGCCGGCATATTGTCTTTCCGACAATACAGTAAAACCGTCATCAAGAACAGATATCCGTTTTTTTATATATGTATTAGTTGAATCTATTTCTTTTATCACCGCCATAGTCGAGCCTAAAACAGTCGTGTCAAGATATGATGAAACGGCAGCTATGGACATTGGAAATGCAGACACAGGATGTATCCTGCCTTTTCCTGCGGTCATACTTTAAAATTCACCTCGCTTAAGCAAATACATTGTTTGTAAAAGTTCTCGGCAACATTTAATATAAAACACGGTTTAGCAGCTATATTCCGGGTATGTTCATATCAAAATCTATAACTCTTGAAAGAATATAGTTAGAAACATACATCCCTTGGGGTGAAAAAGCGTATCCTTTGCTTGTTCTTAATACATGGCCGGAATTTATATAAGGTTTAAGCTTTTCGTAATATATATTATCGAAATCCCTGCCAAAAAGTTTAAAAAATTTAGCGCAGTCTATTCCGTCGCTGAGTCTCATACGAAGCATTACATACTCCGCAACTCTTGCCGACTGTGGAATATCTATCATTTCATCGATTATAGATTCCTGACATGGACTGTCGGAAAAGCTGTCTATATAAAGCTTTATATCTTTTTTAAATGAAAAACGTTTCCCCGCAAAATATGAATGCGCCGCCGGACCTATTCCAAGATATTCGTCTCCGTTCCAGTATTTAATGTTATGACGGCAAAACATATCTTTCTTTGCAAAATTCGAAATTTCATACTGATAGTATCCGTTCTGAAGCATAAGCTCGCGGGATACAAAGTACATTTCGCTCTCCGAATCTTCATTAGGCAAGTCAAGAGTGTCGCGCATATTGTAAAATGGCGTACCTTCTTCAATTTTAAGTCCGTAAAATGATATATGCTCTACCCCAAGTTTAAATGCGGTTCCTAAACTTTGTATAACCTCTGCCATCGTCTGTCCTGGAAGTCCGTACATTATATCTAAGTTGATATTTTTATATCCCTGTGCACGCGCGTCGGATACCGCACGGAGATTGTCATTTACGCTATGAACTCTCCCGCATGCAGAAAGATCCTTGGAACAAAAGCTCTGTGCTCCCAGGCTAAGTCTGTTTACACCGGCTTTTCTCGCCACTTTCAGCTTACTTTTGTCAACTGTTCCCGGATTTGCCTCCATTGTGATTTCGGCTTGCTTTGATACGTTAAACCTGCGGTATATGTGCTTTAACAGCGAACTTATTTGTTTTTCGTTCATAAGAGACGGAGTTCCTCCGCCTAAAAATATGGTGTCTACAACATATTCAGAATTTTGCAGCCCGTATTCGTCTATCTGTCGGGATACGGCGGCAAGATATTCATCCGGCACTCCCGTGCTTACGGGAACTGAATAAAAATCGCAGTAATAGCATTTACTGAGGCAAAACGGGATATGAATATACAATCCCAATTTTTTCATAGATACACAACTTTCTTTCTTTTTTAGTCAAGTCTCAGTCTTCATCGAATTTAAGAACAGCCATAAAGGCTTCTTGAGGCACTTCTACACTGCCGAAGGAACGCATGCGTTTTTTGCCTTCTTTTTGTTTTTCAAGCAGCTTTTTCTTTCTAGTTATATCACCGCCGTAACACTTTGCAAGCACGTCTTTGCGCAGCGCCTTTACTGTTTCCCTCGCAATTACTTTTCCTCCGATCGCTGCCTGGATCGGTATTTCAAAAAGCTGCCGCGGTATATTTTCTTTCAGTTTTTCAGCAATTTTTCTCGCTCGCCCATACGCCTTATCAGTATGAACTATAAATGACAAAGCGTCCACCGGCTCTCCGTTTAAAAGAATATCCAGCTTTACAAGTGAAGATCTCTCATAACCATTAAGCTCGTAATCAAGCGATGCGTATCCCTTGCTGCGTGATTTCAGAGCGTCAAAAAAATCATATACTATTTCATTTAACGGCAGAAAATAATGAAGCTCGGCACGGGTTGTATCAAGATACTTCATGTCCTTAAAAACTCCGCGCCTGTCCTGACAAAGCTCCATTATTCCCCCGACATATTCTGTAGGAGTAATTATACTCGCCTTTACTATAGGCTCGCTTACAAACTCACAATCATCTGCTGACGGGAAGTTTGCCGGATTGTCTATATAGTATTCGCTTCCGTCTTTTCTGGTTATTTTATATATTACGCTTGGTGCTGTTGTTATAAGATCAAGATTAAATTCACGCTCAAGCCTTTCTTCAATAACTTCCATATGAAGCAAACCTAAAAATCCGCAGCGGAATCCGAATCCCAAAGCTATTGAAGTTTCTGCCTCAAAAGTCAATGACGCATCGTTAAGGCACAACTTTTCAAGAGCATCCCGAAGATCGCCGTAACGCGCCCCGTCAGCCGGATATATCCCGCTGAAAACTACAGGGAGGGCTTTTTTAAATCCGGGAAGAGCCTCTTCTACAGGACAACTGTCAAGCGTTATCGTATCTCCCACCCGGGTATCCGAAACCGTTTTAATAGCGGCAGTTATATATCCGACTTCACCGGCACAAAGATCGTCTGATCTTAAAAGTCCGAAAGGTCTTAAATATCCGACTTCATTAACTTCATATGTTACGCCACTTGACATCATCCTGATAACATCGCCCGCCTTTACCGTTCCGTCATATATTCTAATATAAACGACAACACCGCGGTATGAATCATAATACGAATCAAAAATAAGAGCCTTTAAAGGCGCCGATACATCTCCTTTCGGAGCCGGCACCGATTTTATTATTTGTTCAAGAACCTTATCAATATTTATTCCGGCTTTAGCTGAAATGCACGGAGCTTCATCTGCCGGGATGCCTATTATATCCTCTACTTCCGCACGAACTTTTTCCGGCTGTGCAGAAGGCAGATCTATCTTGTTAATAACCG
Organism: uncultured Clostridia bacterium; assembly: GCA_944375955.1. Classification (GTDB taxonomy): domain Bacteria; phylum Bacillota; class Clostridia; order Oscillospirales; family CAG-382; genus UMGS1052. The sequence goes on from CALWBE010000062.1 coordinate 53,656, forward strand.
GTATTATTTCAAGTCCGTTGTCAAACGCCAAATATGCGTTTGCCATTGTTTGCGCTTCTATTCCTTGAGTTGCGTCTATTACAAGCAGCGCGCCTTCACATGCTTTCAGCGATCTCGATACTTCATAATTGAAATCCACGTGGCCGGGAGTGTCAATAAGATTGAACACATACTCTTTTCCTTCATATGTGTAATTGAGTTTTACCGCGCGCGCCTTTATAGTTATTCCACGTTCTCTCTCAAGATCCATATCGTCAAGAAGCTGCTCTTCCATTTCTCTTTTGTCGACCGTATCGGTCAATTCAAGTATACGGTCTGCAAGAGTGGATTTTCCGTGATCTATGTGAGCTATAATGCAAAAATTTCGTATAAGTGACAAATCCTTAGGCATTTATATGAGAAAATCCTTTCATAATTCTTTTTTCTTTTTTATAAAATTAAAGCATATTTTTTCTCAAAAATATCCAGTTTATATTTTTTGTATTACATATAATTATATACCAAACAAAACCATTTATCAATAGCTGAGTAAATAATTTTTAATATTTTTAATATTGCATAAACTCATTATTTGTTTTATAATATTTATTGTGTAAGAAGCAAGTCTTGCCTTTAATCAATAGTGAAACGGGGAAAATAAAATTTTATGATATATTTTGACAATGCCTCCACAACCCAAGTTTCGGAAGAGGCAGCTAAAAAGGCTTATGAAGTTATGACCGAGCAATACGGTAATCCTTCAAGCGTGCATGACTTCGGATATGAAGCAGAAAAAATTTTAAAATTATCAAGGAAAACTATTCTTGATTGTCTTGGCTCACAGAACAGAACCGACGACCTTATATTCACATCGGGAGGAACAGAAGCAAATAATCTCGCTGTATTCGGATTTTTGTCTGCACATCGCCGAGGCGGCAAAACGGTATTTTTTTCGGACTCTGAGCATGCGTCAAACTATGCAATATCAAAAGAACTTGCATCACAAGGATATAAAGTAAAATACATTCCTACGTCAGGCGGAAGTCTTGATCTCGGATTTTGTGAAAGAGAATTTTGTTCAGATACCGCTCTTATTTCCTGCATGTATGCAAACAATGAAACAGGTGCAAAATACGATATTTTAGCTGTTTCAGAATTAAGAAGAAAGCTATGTCCGGATGCAGTTTTGCATACCGACGGCGTTCAGGCTTTCGGGAAAACTTATGAAAAGCTGTGTTCATGCGGCGCCGATCTTATCTCAATAAGCGGTCATAAAATTCATGCCCCTAAAGGCGTAGGAGGACTCTTTATACGTTCAGGCCTTCGCATAAACGGAATAATTCTGGGAGGAGGGCAGGAAAAAGATATAAGACCCGGAACCGAACCGCTGCCCAACATTGCAGCTTTTGCCACTGCCTGCAAAGAATCTTTTAACATAGAAAAAATAAATAAAGTTGAGTCATTAAAAAATGATCTTTTAGACAAAATTAAAATAATGCTCCCGTCAGTAAAAATAAATTCTCCAGAAAACTGTATACCACACGTTGTTTCGCTCTCGCTTCCCGGCATTAAGAGCGAAGTTATGCTTAGATATCTTTCGGCAAAACAAATATATGTTTCCGCCGGCTCCGCATGCTCTTCCAAGCACCGGGAAAACCGTGTTCTCACAGCTTTCGGACTTGATCCCAAAACCGCTGACTGCACGATACGAATAAGCTTCAGCGATTACAATAAAGCCGAGGAAATAGATATTTTTATAAATGAACTTTCCAACGGCATAAATTCTCTTATAGCGCTGAAATAATTTCTTTGGAGTATATTGCTATGAATGTTAACGATATTATCAATTCACTCGGGACCGAACTCATCAGCCTTCGAAGAGGCTCAGACAATGTTTTTACTTCTTTGTGCTATGATTCAAGAAAAGCTCAGCCCGGATCTATTTTCGTATGCCTTAAAGGATCGCAGTTCGATGGGCACTCGTTTCTTGACAACGCGGCAAAATCCGGCGCATCGGCTGTCGTTCTATCAGATGAAAATCTTTATGAGTCAAGCTGTCGCAAATATCCGGATATAACCTTTATAAAAACAGCCGATACCAGAAAAGCTCTCGCTCTTATTTCTGCAGAGTTTTTCGGACGTCCGGCTGAAAAACTGTTTGTAATCGGCATTACAGGTACAAAGGGAAAAACCAGTACCTCGTTTATGATAAGAGCAATACTTGAAAACTCCGGTAAAAAAGTTGGAATTATCGGTACTACCGGTATATATTACGGCGAAAAATATGAGTATATTGACAATTCCACACCTGAAAGCTATGAATTGCACCGGCTGTTTTCAGATATGCTTTCTTGCGGAGTCTCGCATGTCGTCATGGAAGTGTCTTCTCAGGCGCTTATGATGCACCGCACATACGGTATAAATTTTGATATAGGAGTTTTTACAAATATATCCCCAGATCATATCGGAGAAAACGAACATTCTGATTTTGACGAATATCTTTATTGCAAAAGTCTTCTTTTTTATCAGTGCAAAAAAGCCGTGATAAATGCTGACTCTGACAAAATAGATTATATAATCGCTGCTTTAAGGAAAAATTCCGTTCCGTATATAACGTTTTCAACACACGATCAAAATGCGGATTTCTTCGGCGAGAACATCTCTTTTGAAATAACCGACTGCCTTTCAACTTCGTTCGACCTGCGCGGATTCGGCAAGATACACCTCAATGTTCCGGGTGAGTTTTCCGTCAGCAACGCTTTAGCTGCCGCTGCGGTTTCGATGAACTCAGGCGCCAATTTCGAAGATGTTGCAAAAAGCCTTGCATTGGTTCACGTCTTTGGAAGAGCAGAGCCGGTAAAACACGAAAAATGCAATTTTGCCGTGATTATTGACTACGCGCATAATGCTTTAAGTCTCGAGAGCTTGTTCTGTTCGGTAAAACATTACAAACCGAAACATATAATTACTGTTTTTGGCTGCGGCGGAAATCGCTCTAAACTGAGGCGTTACGATATGGGTGAAATTTCAGGCAAATATTCCGATCTTTCTGTAATCACATCAGATAATCCGAGAACAGAAAAGCTTGACGATATAATCGACGATATACTTACTGGCATTAAGAAAACAAATGGAAAATATGTTATAATTAAATCAAGAAAAGATGCTATCTGCCACGCTCTTTCGGTTGCTCGCAAAGGCGATATCGTTCTGATCGTAGGCAAGGGAAATCAATTATATGAAGAAATCGGACATGAAAAAATTCCGTTTGACGAAAGAAAGGTAGTAAAAAATTACTTTGATGAACTTTGACAGCTTTTTATCCGGAAAATATAAAATTTCAGATCTCGAACTTCTTCCATGGCCTGTTATAATCACCGACTACAAAGGCAGCGTGATTTATAAAAACGAATTTGCTTACAAGATTAAGCTAATAAGAAAAAGTATGAATTTCTTAAAGCTTATTTCTCCCTCTGATGCAGACATATTTCTTGAATGCATAAAGCAAGAAAAATCCCGCATTTTCAAATGCCGGCCCGATCTTGGAGTTTCTCATGCAGCAGTGATCGGCGTAAACGGGGTCGCAGTCATTTTTCTTACTATATGTTCGATAATTATCCGCGACGTTTTTAATTATAATTCTCCTGAATCCGAACATCAGGCCTTCTCGGCAAACGAGCGCATAATATCAGCGTACCAGGAAATGTGCTCTAAATTGAAAAAGGTTTCCGATCCGGCGGCAAAAGAACTGCTCAGGTGCAATTCTATGAGATTTTCACGCGCCGCACGCCATTTCAGCATGTATACACACGCGCTTACAAAAACAGAAAATTTTGAAAATAATTCCTTCTGTGATATAGAAAAAATATGTACTTCGCTGATAAAATATTTCTCGCAGAAAGTTACACCTCTCGGATACAGATTAAATATAGAAATTTCTTCCGTCATTGCCGCAACATTGATTCAAAAATGCACGTTTATATGTGTTTTTCTTGAGCTTGTCGCACTTTCTTTAAGAATATCTGTAAACTATGACTGCAATATAAAAATATATGAGCAAGATGGAAAAATACATATCAACTATGATTTTCAATCCGTATCAAAAAGCGCTGCGGAAGCAAATTTTTATTTAGAATTTGACTTTCTTAAAAGTATATGCAGCCATTGCGGCTGGGATTTTTCCGGGCTTAACGTATTTGACGGAGAAGAAGCCTCTTTTCACCTTGCAATACCAGTTATCAAAGATAAAAATATTTCGGTTTCTGCAACCTGTACTTCTGATACTTTCGAACTCAACGCAATGTTTGAAATTGCAGATGAAGCGTTTACTTTGTTATATTTTTCATAAATCGTTTTTATAATCATATATAAATACTATGTTTTAATGCGTGGTTGAAGATTTTGACATTTTATACTGTCCGATTTTATTGGTTTAAAATCTTATAAAACAAATAAGTGCAAAAATACCGTATCCTATTTTAAGGATACGGTATTTTTTAGTATATATCAAATTAATTGAAGAACTCTTTCTTTAAGAAATTATCTCTTTATAAGTACATCTCTTTCATATGCGCGAACCTTTTCAAGCCAGCTCTCACGTGTAGGAACACCCATATTTTCACAGTAATAATCCCAAACTGCTCCGAACGGATATGATTTATATTCTTCCGTAAGCGCAAGCCTTGTAGTAAAATCAAGTTCATTCTCGGTCTTTTTCAAAGCTTCAACAGGCTCAAGCATTGCTTTCAGAAGTGCTTTTTGAGTATTTCTTGAACCGATAACCCATGCGGCGATACGGTTTATACTCGCGTCAAAGAAATCAAGCGCTATATTTACGCGGCTTTCAAGATCGTTCCTGGTAATTTCCTGAGCTATAGCAATAAGCTCATCATCGAGGATTACAACATGGTCACTGTCCCAGCGAACAGGACGCGATACATGAAGAAGCAGCTCGTCAGCAAAAAGAAGAATAGACGATATTTTATTGGAAATAACCTCAGTAGGATGAAAATGTCCTGCGTCAAGCGTAACCATAACCCCCGGATTCTTCATCGCATAACTTAAATAAAATTCATGTGAGCCTACCGTATAAGCTTCAGCTCCCATGCCAAACACCTTAGATTCTACAGCATCAACAGTATATTTTGAGTCGAGCTTCTTAGCTTCGATTTTGTTAAGAGAATCAAGCAGACGTGCGCGAGGAGCAAGCTTGTCATAGCAATTATCCTTAAATCCGTCCGGAACCCAAATATTGTTTACAGAGCGAATACCAGTGCGTTTTCCGAGATATTCAGAGATTTCACGAGTTCTTATGCAATGATCAATCCAGAACTGACGTATACCTTCGTCCGGATGTGAAAGGGTAAGACCGTCTGAACTCTTCGGATGTGAAAAACATGTAGGATTAAAGTCAAGTCCTATTTTTTCTTCAACAGCCCAGTCTGCCCAGTTGGAAAAACATTCAGGTGTTATAGTATCTCTGTCTGTTTTAAGGCTCTTAGGCTCGCTGTAACATGCATGAATATTTGCCTTTTTTGGTCCGGGAATAAGTGAAAAAGCAAAGCTCATGTCAGCTCTTAACTGGTCTGGTGTCTTAGCTTTTCCGGGATAATTTCCTGTTACTGCTATTCCTCCGTCAAGAGACGCACCCAGATTTTCAAAACCCGTAACGTCATCACCCTGCCAGCAGTGAATAGAGATTGGAATGTTTTTTAAACGCTCGATCGCCTTATCAGTATCAACTCCGATAGACGCATACTGTTCACGGGCAAGTTCATATGATTTTTCAATAGACATTTTAGTTATACTCCTTTTTATGTTTATGTTTAAGTTTACACTTATATATTATTTTTCGAGAAGCTTCAAAAATTTTGCGTAGCCTTCATCCCACATAGCGGTATTTCTCGGTTCAAAATATTTAATTTCAAAAGAATTTGCGATAACCTCTCTCGCTTCCCTGACATTTGCTATTTCACCGGACGCTATCGCCTGCACAGCTATATTTCCGAGTGCGGTAGCTTCTACCGGACCGGTATATACAGGTCGTCCGCAGGCGTCTGCAGTAAATCGGCAAAGCGGTTCTTCCTTTGTTCCGCCGCCTACTATATTTATGTATGGTGCCTTTTTTCCTGTTATATCGTCAAGGCTTTCTACTGTGCGGCGATAACAAAGCGCAAGACTGTCAAAAATGCACCGTACGATTTCGCCTTTAGTCTGAGGAACATATTGTCCTGTTCTCTCACAGTATTCCTGTATCCTGCGCGGCATATTACCTGGAGCCTGAAACATTATATCATCAGGGTTTATAAGGCATTTTAAAGGTTCGGCAGCTACCGCCGCATCAGACAAATCATTAAACGAAACGTCTTCTCCCTGCCTCTGCCACTGACGGCGCGATTCCTGTTCAATCCAGAGTCCCATTATGTTTTTGAGAAAACGAATTTTTCTTTCAGCTCCGCCTTCATTTGTTATATCGTATTTATATGAAAGCTCTCCGGTTGAAGGTTCTGAAAGTTCTCTGCCCATCAAGGACCATGTTCCGCTCGAAATATATACAAAATCTTCCTTCTGTGAAGGAACGGCAACAACCGCCGCCGCCGTATCATGTGACGCCGTATTTATAACTTTCGGACTGATTCCGCCGATTTCCTCAGAAATCTGCGGTAAAAGCTCGCCGCACACTGTTCCCGGTTCTACAATCTTTCCTAATATATGCTTAGGTATACCGAGTTTTTCTATAATGTCATACGCCCAGTCTCTCTTCTCCGCATCAAGCATCTGAGATGTGGAAGCAACGGTATATTCGGTCTGTTTTACTCCTGTAAGAAAATATTTCAGCAAATCAGGTATAAACAGCATGTCCTTAGCTTCGGAAAGAGCTCCCGGACGGTATTTTACAAGACTATAAAGCTGATATATTGTATTAAAATTTAAAAACTGCGTTCCGGTGATTTTATAAAGATCTTTTTTCGGAATAATTTTAAAAAGTTCCTCCATAATACCGTCGGCAGTCCTTGAATCACGGTAGCAATACGGATTTTCAAGCAGCTTGCCGTCCTTGTCAAGCAATCCGTAGTCAACTCCCCACGTATCTATTGCCATTGATTTTATGTCTTTATTATCAGACATCGCACAATTATGTATAGCGCTTTTTATTTCGCCGAAAGTACGGAGTATATCCCAATAAAGACTTCCGTTAAGATTTACTGGACCGTTCGGGAATCGATGAATTTCTTCAAGTGAGATCTTTTTTCCGTCAAATTTGCCTACCATTCCTCTGCCGCTTGAAGCGCCAAGATCTATTGCAAGCATCTTAAGTGTTGCCATTGCAAATTCCTCCGTATTTATTTATTTTTCGAAATATCCGGTCGACATTAGATTATTGTAACTGAGTTTCATTGCATCAAACGGCTCTATTGTCGTGGTGTCAAGTTCCGCAAAGTTATACTCTATGCCGGCTTTCTGACAGGTCTCAAGAATTTTCGGATAATCAAGATTTCCTTCCATTATCTCAATTATCGTCTGTTTTCCTTCATAAACTCCGAGATCTTTAAAATGAGTGCATGAAATTATATCCGCATGATCTCTTAGCCAATCGCATTCGTTAAGACCGGCAAAATGAAGCCAATAAACATCTGCTGTTATCTTGACTGCACTCTTATCGGAATTTTCGATAAACGCATCTATAAAATGCTTTCCGTCTTTCTTCTCAAATTCCTGATAATGATTATGATAACTGAATATTTTGCCAGCTTTTCTTATTTTTTCAACTACCGGAGCTAAATCGTAAGCCATCTTTTTAAAACCTTCGTACGATTTGGTATAATCCCCTCCGTGTCCCAGTCCTATTATGTTACATCCGAACTTATCATGCTCTTCTATTAGTCTGTCGGTATCGTTTAATATTCGGTCAAGCGGGCTATGAGTTATTATAACTTTAAGTCCGGTATCGTCTGAAGCTTTTTTTATTACGTCTGCATTGACGTCAGCTCCGGCTCCAGATACCTGAACATATTTATAACCTATTTCGGCAACTTTCTGCATTGTTCTGTAAAAATCTTCAGGTGTTTTCATAAATTCGCGCAGTGTATAAAGCTGAGCGCTGAGTTTCATTTTTTTCATTTTTATACCTCATATAAATATTTACTGTATTTATTAAGTTATTATATCAAACGATTGCGGTTTTGTAAACATAATTTTCTAATTTCCCGTCATCTTTTACAAAAAAACCGCATTTTGACATCTCTATTTCAGCGTCACAACCGTTACGCCGCTGTCACCTTCTCCGAACATTCCGGCACGTATGGTTTTTACCCTCTTATCCTTGCGCAAAAATCCTGTAAGTGCCGTTCTTAAAGCTCCTGTGCCTTTACCGTGTATTATAGTAACCTGAGATAAATTTGCAAGCACCGCTTCGTCAAGATATTTATCTACAACAAACCACGCGTCATCACCGGTCATGCCCCTTACATCTATTTCAGGTCTTACAGTAAGACTTGAACCGGGAGCTTTCGAACTTTTGAAATTCTTTTCTGGAGTTGCTGCTTCTTCATCAAGCATAAGATTTGAAAGTTTTGTCTTTGTTTTGATTATTCCCGCCTGAACTGTGACATTTTCACCATCGACCGACAGTACTGTGCCTTTTTTGTTTATATCGCGCAATATAACAGAGTCGCCTTTTTTTAATTCTCTCGGCAGCTCGTATTCTTCCTCTATACGTGCCGGCGCTTCTCTTAATTTGCTGCCTGCATCGCTGAGCTTTCTCCGAACTTCCTGTTTCGCCTTTTCAAGATTTTCCGCAAAATTCTCCTTATCCTTCTGCTTCTTTATGCGGTCTAATTCACCAAAAATATAGTCGGCTGCCGCTCTTGCCTGCTCTATTAAACTTCTCGCCTGTTTTTCGGCTCTTTCTCCTTCAGCGTCAAGGCGCTTATTGAAACGCTCTCTTTCCTCTCTGGTCTTTCTGTGCATTTCCGATAGCTCTGCCTTCAGCTTTTGCGCCTTTTCCTTCTCATTCTCATAATATGATTTCTGCGTCTCAAGCTCGTCTATAAGACTTTCAAACCTTAACGTCTCTCCTGTCATACTGCTTTTTGCAGTCTCTATTATTTCAGGCGGGATTCCCAAACGCTCAGCTATCGCAAATGCGTTTGATTTCCCGGGAAGTCCTATAATCAGCCTATATGTCGGCCTTAAAGTTTCAACATTGAATTCACATGACGCATTTGATACGCCTTCTGTAGATAAAGCATACGCCTTAAGCTCAGCGTAATGTGTAGTAGCCGCGCAAAGACATCCCTTTCTTCGTACGCTCTCAAGTATCGCCTCGGCAAGCGCCGCACCTTCAAGAGGATCGGTTCCCGCACCAAGCTCATCGAACAGCACAAGTGAATCAGGTGTTATTTTTTTCAGTATTGATACTATATTTACCATATGAGCCGAAAATGTCGACAACGACTGTTCTATGCTCTGTTCATCCCCTATATCGGCAAGTATTGAATCAAACACCGGCAGCGTTGAACCCTCCTCAGCAGGTATATGCAGTCCGCACTGAGCCATCATTGCAAATAGTCCCAGAGTTTTAAGTGTTACTGTTTTTCCGCCGGTATTAGGTCCGGTTATTACTAACATTGTATATTTTTTCCCGAGAATTATATCAATCGGAACAACTTTATCCCTGTCGAGAAGCGGATGACGCGCTTTTCTTAGTTCGACATAAGGTTTTCTTGATATAATGGGCTCTGATGCGCCAATACGGAATGAAAGCTCTGCTTTAGCAAAAACCGACGCAAGCTGACACAAATTTTCATAGTCGGCTTTCAAAGCTCCCGAAAAGCGGGCGCACTCTCCAGATATTTTATATAATATTTTCTCGATTTCCGCTTCTTCTTTTGATTTTAAAACACGGATCTCATTATTTGCCTCGACAACACTCATCGGTTCTACAAAAAGAGTTGATCCTGTAGATGATGTATCATGGACAAGTCCTTTCACTTCTCCTCTGTATTCAGCCTTTACCGGAATAACAAATCTTCCGTTCCTTGTTGTAACTATATTCTCCTGAAGGAATTTGGATCCGCCTCCGGAAACATATTTCTGAAGGCTTTCCCTTATATGGTTTGACGCAGAGCGGATCTTTCTCCTTATATCATACAGTTCTCCCGACGCTGTATCTGCTATCATATCTTCCGATACTATCGAAGTTGTTATAAGCTCTTCAAGAAATTTATTAGGCGAAAGTTGTTTTGCTATATCATTTAAACAAAACTCTTCAGATCCTTTATATCCCGAAAAATATTCTGAAACGCTTCTTGCAGACTGAAGCACTCCTGCTATCTGCAAAAGCTCAGCCATATTAAGCGGTGCGCCCTTATCACATCTCTCAAGCGAAAGCTTTATGTCTTTTACCCCGCCAAACGACGGCATGCCTTTTACAGACATCATTTGTTTCGCCTCGGTAGTCTGTCGCAGCATATATCTTACATTTTCCACTGATACTGAAGGTCTGATGCCGCTCAGCATTTCCCGGCTGCCTTCTACTGTCGTACATTCTATAAGCTGCTGTATTATTTTATCAAACTCAAGAGACGATACGGCTTTTTCAAATCCGCAGAAATTTATATCAGCGATATCTTTAGATAAAAGTATACCGCTTGAATTTCCGTCTTTTTCCGTCTGCATAAAAATTTATCTCCTTGTTTTTTTGTCTGTCCGAACAACGTTGATTTTTTATCTTTACAGAAATTATTATAACAAAAATGTCCGGCTTCTTTCTTTATTCACATAGCGGCTACACTTTTATAAAAAGCTAAAGTTTCATATCTGCGCGAAGTCTGATAGCACAAGTATTTTTCGCAAAAATCACAAAATTCCTTTCTCAGATTATCATTATCAGGGATTGTAAATCCAAGCATTTTGCTTTGCGGCGCGCTCAGAATATATTTAACCGCATCTATCGTGCATGCAGTTACAGGTATTATATTGTTTCTCGGCTTTTTTAAAAGGCACTCAGGACATATCGGCGATCCATCTCCGGGAGAAAAAATATACACCCCATGTCTGTCTGTACTGTCGACGGATGGTTTGCCGCATTCGGCACATGATGAAAAGTCAGGTGCAAGTCCATTTGCCGCCATACATTTTATCTCAAATGCCGCCTTTATTTTCCACAGCGGCTTATTATTAAGGTGCGCCATGGCGTAAAAACTGTTGAGTATTAGTCTCAGCATTTCTCTCTCGTCATTATTTTCCGAGCATACAGTATTTGAAACATCGGAGAAATATGACGCCAGCGCAAAGCATTCTATGTTGTCACGGACAGCATAAAAGCTGTCATTTATAGTTGCGGTCTTCAGTGTATATCTGCCATCTTTTTCTACAAGCTCAAAATATGAGTAGCAAAACAGCTGGACCGCAGATGAATTCTTGCTTTTTATGCTGCGCACACCTTTTGCCGCAACAGTTATCTTACCATATGCGCCGGTAAGCAAAGTCAATATTTTATCGCTCTCTCCATATAAGGTCTCACGTATGACTATACCGTCGCAAGTAATATCCATATAGCTGTTTTTACCGCCTTTTGTTTTTATTTTTCTCCCTTAAAACCCAATCGGTTTAAATTAAGTATACTGTCACGCCAATTTTCGCGTACCTTTACCCAAACATCAAGATATACTTTCTTTTCAAACAGCTTTTCGAGATCCTCTCTCGCAAAAGTTGCCGCTTTTTTTAAAGTTTCTCCGTTTTTGCCTATGATTATCCTCTTATGCGCCTCTTTTTCACAATACAGTTCGGCGCGGATATTTATAATGTTCTTCTTCTCTTCAAAATCCTCTATTACAACCGCTATACCGTGCGGTATTTCGTCATCCAGCGTTCTCAAAAGCTTCTCTCTTATTACCTCAGCCGCTATCTGTCTTACTGGCTGGTCGGTTATCATATCCTCGTCGTAATACCAAGGCTCGTTTTTCAGATACGGTATAAGCTCATTTAAAACTATCTCGACGCCATCATTTTCAAGCGCCGATATAGGTATTATAGACTTAAAATCGCAAAGTTCTTTAAAACGGTCGATAGTGACAAGAATTTTTGTCTTTTTATATGCGTCTGCTTTATTTATTACCAGTATTGCCGGTACTTTCATCGAATTTATCTTCGCCGCTATTTCAAGCTCTGCTTTATTAGGCTTTTCCGTAGGCTCTGCAATAAAGATCACCGCATCGGTCCCGGTTATTGAGTCCCCGGCTTCTTTCATCATATATTCTCCAAGCTTGTTTTTCGGCTTGTGTATTCCGGGAGTGTCTATGAATACAAACTGATTGCACCCTGACGTGTAAATTCCTGTTATTTTATTCCTTGTGGTTTGAGGTTTCTTTGAAACTATTGCGACCTTTTCTC
>CALWBE010000063.1 GCA_944375955.1 uncultured Clostridia bacterium
CCTAAATATTTCAGCATTCCGGAGACGGAGACCCGGCGATTCTGTTTTCTGGCAGCTTCCGTCTTTTCAGAAACCTCGAGATAAATGGCTTCTGTTATTTTCCCAGAATGCTGATAGCTTTTTTTAGCACATCAAGTGCATCCTGGGCATCACGGAGTTCGCGTTTCAGACGGGCAATCTCTTTCTGCTCATCAGAGGCGTAATTACCGGAGCCACGAACAGGGATATCGCCAGACTCCCGGAAATCCTTCAGCCATTTTGTCAGAGTGCTGTAACCCACACCGAGGTTTTGAGCACAGCCACGGACACCAAGCTCTTTGTGATCGAAATAATACTGGACTGCATCCAGTTTAAACTGTTTGTCATGTTGCTTTGCCATAATGAGATCCTCCTTCAGTACGATACTTCTATTATATCATGTATTGTCTATTTGGGATTTTCTCATTTTGACTTGCACTATTTATATACTAGCACCAGAATATTTTTGAGTTTGTTATAATGTAAACAATGAATTTTGAAGTGAGGTGTCAGCAAATGAATGTACAAGAAGTGGTCGCTTTGTTAATTTGTTTTTTTATTATGCTGTCACTCATAAAATTAAAACAAATCATTAAACGAAGTGTTAATAGAAAAGAGGGGAGAGAATGAGTGTAGTTATTGTAGGTGGACATGATCGGATGCATTGCCGTTATAAAGAAATATGTAGAAATTTTGGATGCAAGTGTAAAGTTTTTACGCAATGTCCTGCAAATTTTCAAAATCAAATAGGAAGTCCTGATTTAATCGTAGTATTTACAAAAACAGTGGCACATAAAATGCTTAATGTTGCATGTATTCAAGCAGAGCGTACAGGTGCAATCATAAGACATTGTAACTCATCAAGTGCTTGTGCGTTAAATAAGATTTTGGAAAGTCATTTTGCTGTAAGTGCATAAATTTTAATGTCGAGTTAGCAACCGCTAATTTGCGAGGAGGAGTTTATGTTAGAAAAATTGATTGCCTATCACTGTGCTCCTGCTCTTGCAGGAATTAAGGTGTCGAATATGTTTGCATGCTATAAAGATAAATATCCAAATGCAAAATATGAGATAGTGCTGCTTAACTACGAATTAAACAAGAAAAATATTTATATAGAGATCATTTGCGAATGCGAAAAAAGGTTGCTATTGATTGTTTACAGAAAAAATAAGCTTCAAGAACAACTCAGAAGGAATAATGTTACCACGTTTTTAAATAGTTATGGATACAGTGGATGCACATCAATTTCTGACTATTTAAATGTTTTGAAGGAAAGATTAAAAAATAAAGAATTCCCTCATGAGATTGGTGTGTTTTTGGGGTATCCCATTGAGGATATATACGGCTTTCTTTATCACAAAGAAGAAGGTTGCTTGCTTGTGGGAGAATGGCGTGTGTATTCTGATGAGGAAAATGCAAAGATAATGTTTTTGAGATTTAAAAAATGTCGTGCGGCACTTTTGAAAAGAGTAAACGATGGGAATACCCTTGCTCAAATATTTTGTGCTGCGTAACATAAAATACAAATTATTATAGGAGGTATTATAGAATATGAGTAAAGTTGCAGTGGTTTATTGGAGTGGGACTGGGAATACAGAGGCTATGGCAAATGCAGTTTTGGATGGTGTAAAAGGAAAAGGTGCAGAAGCCGTTTTGCTAACAGCTTCACAATTTGATGCTTCCATGATAGACAGTTTTGATGCGATTGCATTTGGGTGTCCGTCTATGGGGGTAGAACAACTTGAGGAAAGCGAGTTCGAGCCTATGTTCTCTGCTTGTGAAACCAAACTTAAAGGGAAAAAAATTGCATTGTTTGGTTCATATGGATGGGGTGACGGTGAATGGATGCGCAACTGGGAGGAAACTTGTTTAGCAGATGGGGCAATTTTAGCTTGTGACAGTGTTATTTGCAACGAAGCACCAGATGACGAAGGTGTTGCAATGTGTATTTCTTTGGGCGAGGCTTTGGTCTAATAAGTAGATACAGATATTGATTGCGTATAGAAGGCATCGGCTAAACCGATGCCTTCTATATACTGTTTTACTTGGGCTTGGGAAAATAGATATTTCATAATGTTTATAGGGGGGGAGTATGTTATCCGAGTTTTTAAAAGAAATTAAAGGTTCCAATATAAAATGGGGCTCATCTACTCCGGGAATTGAGTGGTGTCAATTTTGTATTTCGACCAAAACTGAAAAAATAGTATCCTCTTTTTTCAATACTTTATCCTCATGTAACATTGAATTGTTATTTTGTTTTAAGGGGGAACTTGTTGCTCGAAACACTAAAGGTCGAATCTTTACCTGTCAGCAGCAGGAAGTTCTACTGTTTGCTGATTCGTTTTCCATGCGCGGTATAGAAATAGATAAAGAAATAGAAGGTATTTTGATTTCTATTGACATATCAAAAGCAAAAGAAAGCTTTTCGGTTATATCTAATATCATGGGAAATTGGAATTTAAATATTGATACTATTATGCAATATATTGATGAAATGAGCTTAGAATGTGAAATACTTCATTATATGCCATGGACGCTTTCAGTGTTTTCCGCTTTAGAAAAATTAGCTGATGATGAGCAATCATGTTTTTGCATTTGGAAAACTATAGAACTTTTGTATATGTTAAGTACACGAACCATACAATTTAAAAATCTAAATGATTCTTTTATAAATGATCGTGTGTCAAGAAGATTAAATGACATTTGTACATATATGGAATTACATTTAGATGAAAAAATTACGATTGAAAAACTGTCTCATAGATTTTATCTGTCGTCTACATCTTTAAAAAAGCATTTTTTACGAGTATATGGACAGTCAGTACATAAATGGCTTTTAAAAAAACGAATGGAAAAAGCTGCTGAACTTCTTCAGTTTTCTTCAATGACAATTCTTCAAATTGCTCAAAGCGTGGGATATACAGGATTAAGCCAGTTTAATGTTACTTTTAAAAAATATTTTAAATCTACACCGGGACAATATCGAAATATGTCCAATTCCGTCAAATTTAGTCCAATTCAGCAAGACAATAATATTTAAATTTAGTACAATAAATTTAAAATAACTATGAAGGAGTGGTCAGGTTGAAGCAGCACCGTTTTTGGGCTTGGGGTGCCGTGATCTGCCTGTTCATGGTGATGATTACGGGATATAAACGAAAATAATAGAAAGGAAGATGAATTATGAGTGTATATAGCAAATTAGCTTTTTTTGTTGGAGGCGCTCTTTTTGGATCTGTTGGAATTAAATTACTTTCAAGTAAAGATGCAAAGAAAGCATATGTACATGCAACAGCAGCAGGTTTACGCATAAAAGATTCTGTGATGCAAACCGTTACAACGGTACAGGAAAATGCATCTGATATTTTGGCTTCTGCTAAAGATCATAATGAAGCGAGAGCTGCGCGTGAAGCTGAGGAAACGGCAGATGCTCAGCTTAATAGTTTGGAATAAGCGTAAAAAAGAAGCCGTTTTTCGGCTTCTTTTTTGTTAAGGAGAAAAAAATGAAGGCAATTATTTTACATGAAAGTCGGGGACGCATTCGATTTCAAGTTTGTCAGAAATATATGAGCTTTAAAGAAGCAGATATTTTGGAAAATTGGTTTTGTAAGAAACCATGGGTTAAAAATGTAACTGTTCACGAACGAACAAAATGTGTTATTTTACATTATCATTGTTCTCGTGATCAGGTAATTTCATCTATACGAGCATTTACTTGGAGAGAGGCGGAAAGAGTTGTTGTACTTCCAATACACAGTAGTCGAGAATTAAATCGTGAATTTGAAGAAAAGTTAACAACAAAGATTATAATTAAGGTATGTTCCATGATTTTTATGCCAAAACCCATACGTATCGCTCGCATCTTATGGCATGCACTTAGATTTTTTAGAAAAGGTATTTGTTGCTTATTGAAAAGAAGATTGAAAGTGGATTTGTTAGATGCCTTTTCTATAGGGATTTCAGTTTTTAGAAAAGATTTTAAGACGGCAGGAACAGTTATGTTTTTATTGGAGTTAGGGGAATTGTTAGAAGAGTGGACAAGAAGGAAATCTGTGGAAGATCTTGCTCGTTGTATGGCTATCAATGTTGATAGGACATGGCTGCGTACTGCAGAGGGGGATGTGCTTACCCCAATTTCAGATATTAAACCCGGTGATCAGATTGTTATGCGTGCGGGAAGCATTATTCCGGTTGACGGTGTTCTATTTGAGGGAGAAGCAGCCATAAATCAGGCATCTTTGACTGGAGAATCAATTCCAGTGGTAAAACGTGTTGGCAATACTGTTTACGCAGGGACTATATTAGAAGAAGGGGAATGTGTTGTGGAAGTCAAGCATTCTTCAGGAAAAAGCCGCTATGATCAAATTGTAACGATGATTGAAAAATCGGAACGGATGAAGTCAGCAGCAGAAAGTAAAGCGACTAATCTTGCTGATAAATTGGTGCCATACACATTTATCGGAAGTCTATTGGCTTATTTATTGACTCGAAATATAGTTCGATCGCTGTCTGTGCTAATGGTAGATTTTTCTTGTGCGTTAAAGTTTTCAATGCCATTAGCGGTACTTTCCGCCATGAGAGAGGCTGGCAATAAGCATATTACAGTAAAAGGTGGGAGATTTTTAGAGGCGGTGTCAGTTGCAGATACAATCATATTTGATAAAACAGGTACATTGACATATGCTTCTCCTAAAGTTGAACGCATTATTACCTTTGGTGACAATAGTGAATCGGATATGCTTCGTCTTGCCGCGTGTTTGGAAGAGCATTTTCCTCATTCAATGGCAAATGCTGTAGTACAGGAAGCACAAAGACAAGGGCTTTCTCATGAAGAATTTCATTCAAAAGTAGAATATATAGTAGCACATGGAATTGCCAGTGCGGTAAATGGAGAACGTGTACTTATTGGAAGTGCACACTTTATCTTTGATGATGAAAAGGTTATTGTACCATTTGAAGAACAAGAACGTTTTGACTGTATTCCAGATGAATATTCGCATTTGTATTTGGCGGTAGGAGGACAACTTGCAGCTGTTATCTGTATTGCCGATCCCTTGCGAAGTGAAGCTAAAGAAGTGCTTGAGGCATTACGCGAATTGGGGATACAGAAAACAGTTATGCTGACTGGAGACAGTTATCGTACAGCTTCTGGAATTGCATCGCGTTTGGGAGTAGATACCTTTTGCGCAGAGGTGTTGCCGGAAGATAAGGCAAATTACATAAAAAAAATGCGACAAGATGGACACAGCGTTCTTATGGTTGGAGATGGAATCAATGATTCTCCTGCTTTGTCCGAAGCGGATGCAGGCATTGCTATCAACGATGGAGCGGCGATTGCACGAGAAATAGCCGATATTACCATTGCTGCGGAAAGTTTATGGGAATTAGTAGAACTGCGAAGAATTTCTATGGCTTTAATGGATCGCATTCACTCAAATTATAGTTTTGTTATTGGATTTAACGGTACGTTAATAGGCTTGGGATTGGCTGGTATTTTATCTCCCGCAACATCGGCAGCACTGCATAACCTTTCAACTTTAGCTGTAAGCTTAAAAAGTATGACTGCTCTTCCTGTTGAAAAAAGAAAGGTAATGAAATGTTGAAATCGTTACTTGGTTTTATAAGGAGATATTTTGTGTGAAAAAATATATTGCACCAATTTGTTGGTTAATAGGAGCAGTTGTTTGGTTTTTAACTGCTTTTACATATCTAATAGAAGGTAAAAAAGTTTTTGCAATTATGCAATTTATATTATCGATGCTGTTTATGGCGAAATTTTTCTTGACAAAACAATATAACAGTGTTATAATTTATAATATAACGCTGTTATATCGGAGGGGTTTGTTTGAAAGAAGAGAAGACAACTCTTGATAATATTTTAAATGCAGCAAAGAAAGAATTTCTTGCTAAAGGTTTTAAAACTTCATCTCTTCGCAATATAGTGAAGACAGCCAATGTAACTACTGGTGCATTCTATGGCTATTTTAAGAGCAAGGAAGAGCTTTTTGACATGCTTGTGAAAGAACAATATAAATTGCTAATGAAAAAGTATAAACAAGCACAATCAGATTTTTCAAAACTTACGCCGGAACAACAAAAAAACGGTGTCGGCGAAATTTCGGGAGAATGCATGACTTGGATGACAGAATATGTCTATGAAAACAAGGATACTTTTAAGCTTTTGCTATGTTGTTCTGAGGGTACAAAGTATGAAAATATGATTCATGAAATGGTTGAGATTGAAATTGAGGCAACACATGCTTTTGCAAAAATTCTAAAAGATTTGGGATCCGATGAATATAAAATTGATTTACAGCTGGAACATATGCTTGTCAGCGGTATGTTCGCCGCTTTTTTTGAACTTATCATACATGATGTTCCTTATGAAAATGCAAAACAATATGTACAAGACTTAAGGATGTTTTATACTGCAGGATGGCAGAAAATAATGGGGTTCTAACCCCTTATTATTTTAAGCGTTGGTTAGCAACGGCTAACCGATGCGGCTGTATATAAATAAAAATTAAAGGAGGAATTTGTTTTGAAAAAGCAATCTAATTTATCACGCCTGCTGGAAATTGCAGGCAGCCATAAGTACCTGACCTATGCTTCCTGGGTGCTTTCTGCAATCAGTGCCCTGATTGCCCTAGTACCCTTCTATTACATCTGGAAAATGATAAAGGAAGTATTGGAGGTGGCACCGAATTTTGGCCAGGCACAGAACCTGACCGGCAATGGCTGGATGGCAGTGCTGTTTGCAGTCATAGCGGTGCTTGTTTACATAGCAGGACTTATGTGTTCTCATTTAGGGGCATTTCGTATCGCCACAAACTTGCGTATCCAGACCATGGAGCATATCGTCAAACTTCCCTTAGGTTTTGCCGAAAGTTTTGGCAGCGGAAAACTGCGCAAGATTGTCAACGAATCCAGCGCAGCCACTGAAACCTATCTCGCCCATCAGCTTCCCGACAGAACCAATGCCATTGCAACTCCGTGCGGTCTTTTGGCGCTGCTGTTTGCGTTTGACTGGAGACTGGGACTGTTGAGCCTTGTTCCGGTAATGCTTGGCTTTCTGATCATGATGGCAATGACTGGAAAGCAGATGCAGGAAAAGATGAAAGAATACCAGAATGCGCTGGATGATATGTCCAACGAAGCCGTAGAGTATGTTCGTGGTATTCCGGTAGTAAAAACCTTTGGCCAGACCATCTTTTCCTTTAAGAAGTTTAAGGATTCAATCGACCGGTACAAGGTGTGGGTGATTGCCTACACCAAGCAGCTGCGCACGCCTATGATGTTCTATACCGCAGCCATTAACGGTGTGTTTGTCTTTTTGATTGCAGGAGCCTTGCTGTTTACGCAGGATCAGGTCACGACAGAATTTTTGCTCAATCTGGTATTCTATATCATCATTACGCCGATCATTTCCGTGACACTCACACGTATTATGTTCCAGAGCGAAAACGCTATGATCGTGGACGATGCTTTACAGCGGATTGACAGCGTTCTGAATTTGGAGCCGCTGAAAGAAACAGCTCATCCCAAACATCCGAAAGACGGCTCTGTAGAGCTTGAACAGGT
>CALWBE010000064.1 GCA_944375955.1 uncultured Clostridia bacterium
CAGTGGACGCCCTGGCCGGTGTGTTTGAGGAAAAGGCCGAATCTGTGGCCTGTTACATTAAGAACCTGGAAGCCTTTATCGGTTCCCTGAAGACAGAGGAATCGAGCCTGGCAGAGCGCAGAAAGAGTGCAGAACGTAAGGTTGACAACATGAAGAAGTATCTGACTTCCTGTCTGGACGCCGCCGGCCGTGAGAAGGTCGAAACCGCAAAGGTCCGTGTGTCCTTCAGGAAGTCCGTCGCGGTAAGTATCGACGACGAAGGCGCCCTTCCGGCTGACTATATCGTGGAAACCGTGTCCACGAAGCCGGACAAGACGGCGATCAAGAAGGCAATTCAGGCCGGCCAGGAAATCACCGGCGCGTCGTTGATCGAAAACCGAAACATTCAGATCAAGTAAGGGGGCGGCGACATGAAAGAATTCACCATTCCCCTTCTGACTGAACAGGACATTGACTGTCGCGTTCAGTCCGTCAGTAAATCGAAAAGCGGCAAGGTCGGCGCGGTCCTTCTTCTCTACAAGGACGCCCGTGTCGATATGCAAATTCTTGACATGGTCTTCGGCCCTGGTAACTGGCAGAGGACCCACGAAGTAATCAACGGGAACCTGTTCTGTTCGATCGACATCTGGGACGAAGAAAAGAAATCCTGGGTATAAAGGAGATGTTTTCAGCCGGGTTGTCTGAAGACGAGAGCTTTTCTGAAGTCATAGAAGCATTTGCGGTGTATTTGCAGAAATTCTGTCTTCCTGAAGAAAATCTTCCGATGGCGGACGCAGTCAGTTTCATACGTGACAACTATAAAGATAAGGATCTTAATGTAAATACTATAAGTATTCATTTCGGATATACAACTGAGCATTTTATAAGAACATTTACAAAAGCATTAGGGATAACGCCGTATAAATATCTTTTAAATATGCGAATGTATGAGGCGAGGCGACTGCTGCTTGAAAATCATACGGTAAGCGAGACTGCCGAAGCCGTAGGATATGAAAATGCAAGGTCTTTTTCGCATGCGTTTACAAAAAAATTCGATATAACACCGAATGAATACAGAAAGAATGTGTCTCCGATAGCATAGCATTAGGTATTGCGGAGTAGGTTCTTTTGTAAATCTGTCTGCAAATATATCTTCAAGTTTTACCGTTTCTTCCGCAATAATGCGCCGCACTTCTCTTAATATTTCCGGATTTTTGAGTATTGCGTATTTTTTATAAAACAGTTGAAATTTTAAAAATATAGATGTATAATAAAAATGTTCGCAAAGGCGAATAAAAAATCATACGGTACTTAAAAGCAATTCTAAATGTATTTGAATCGTCCTAAAAGGAGTCAATATGGAATATATAACAGTAAGTAAAGCCGCAAAAAAATGGAATGTATCTAATCGTTTGGTACAGAAATACTGTACGGACGGCCGTATTGACGGTGCAAAGAAATTTGGCGGTTCATGGGGAATACCGTGCAGTTCTGTAAAACCCAAAGATCCGCGGAAAGATAAACACAGGACATCCGCTCTGCACAGCAAGGTTCATCTTGTCTCATACAAAGGATTAATGCCGCTATTAAATACTCCATTTGAACCGGGCAGATGCTGGGAATTTATCAACGATATGGCAGACGGTTTAGAAAAGCAGATAGCTATTTCAGAGTATTATTATTTCAGCGGGCAGCCTGAAAAAGCTGTAAAGGAGACAGAAATTTTAATTACATATGACAATAGAGAGATCAAGCTTTCCGCATGTTTGATATATGCTTATGCAAACCTTTCTTTAGGTAATATAGAAAAGACGATATATGCTTTAAATGCGGTAAAAGAAATGTTGGCAACAGCTTCTTCAAATAAACCCGAGATGCAAGCGGCTTTGTCTTTTATCTCGTCAGCTGCCGCGGTGCTTCTGCATCTTCCTTTACCTGAGGAACTGCCTCCTTTTGATAATTATCTTCCGTTACTGCCGACAGGAATTCGAATGTTTGCTCTGTATGTAATTGCGCATTATCTTTATCTTAAAAAAGAATACCAAAAAAGTCTTGGCATAGTGGAAGCAACACTTGTTATGCAGACCGAAGAATATCCTATATCCTCTATATATTTGCATTTGGTTGCGGTTATGGATTACATGAGCCTGAAACAAAAAAACAAAGCAAAAGAGCATTTGCTTTCAGCATGGGAGCTTGCAAAACCGGATAATTTGATAGAGGGCTTCGGCGAGCACCACGGGCTTTTGGGGGGAATGCTTGAATCTGTAATAAAACCGGAATATCCTGAAGATTTCAGAAGAATTATAGCAATTACATATCGATTCTCAGCTGGCTGGCGTAAAATTCACAATCAGGCTACAGGTCATATGGTTGCAGACAATCTTACAACTACCGAATTTGCTTCTGCAATGCTTGCGGCGCGGGGCTGGAAAAACGCAGAGATAGGTGCGCATATGAATATTTCAGCTAATACGGTGAAATGGCATATTACGAACGCCATGCAAAAGCTCAATGTCAGCAGCAGACAAGAATTAAAGAAATATATGCTGCTTTAATCTATAAAGCGATAAGTTTTATTATTTAGAGGATACTGACAGAGATTAAAAAAATAATTAAATAATATCATAATGCCTGCATAAGGCATTGGAAAGTTGTAACAGGCGAAGAAGAGCAGAAAGGTTTAAAAGATTTAGTTACATATTGTTAACGGATAAATAAACTTATGAAAAAAACCATAATCACCATTATATTAATTATAGCGACTTTTATAACAAAGGCGGCATATGTTGCCTCAATAAAAATAGGTGTTATTGACACAGGAATAAAAGAAAAAGAAGGTATTTTTGACAGCGAAAGAATACTTGACGGGAAAAATTATGTTTTAGACGATGGAAGTACAGATGACGAAGTAGGGCACGGAACAAGAATAGCTAGCCTTATTATCGGCACACTTGACGGAGTTATAGTTTCACCGTGCATTGAAAGTGGAATAATACCGTTAGTATATTATACAAAGTTTGCTTCGGGTGTTGTAATTAACGGAGGAGTAGAAGCTATTTGCGATGCTATATACGATGCAGTGGATATATATGACTGCAGAGTTATAAATATAAGCAGCGGGATAAAAGCCGATGACGAGCGGTTGGAAGCGGCGGTAAAGTATGCTGAAGAAAAAGACGTTCTTATAGTTTCAGCTTGCGGCAACAGCGGCGAAAACGTGTATTATCCGGCGGCATATGACACTGTTATCGGAGTGGGAAGCCATAATGACAGATATGAACCGTCAGATTTTTCATGCGAAGGCAGGGGACTTGATATACTTGTCCAAGGAGAAAATTTGAAAGTTGTTTCAATAAAAAATGCACAAGATTATGAATTAGTAAGCGGAACCTCGTATTCTGCGGCTTTAGTGACGTCATATGCAGCATCAGCACTTGAAAAATATCCTCAGCTTACACCGTCTCAGATAAGATATATCATGAAGGTTAGCTGTGACGATATATGTGACGAAGGATATGATGAAAAGAGCGGATATGGTATTTTCAACCCTAAGCTGTTTTACGAGAATCTTGTACTTTTTGACGGAGGAGAAATGGTTTGCTTTTTCGATGTAAAAAAAGACGACTGGTATTATGATGGTGTAAAAACGGCGTATAAGGAAGGTTTGATAATCGGAAATGGTGAAGGAATATTTGATCCTTGCGGAAACATGACAAGAGGAATGTTTATTACCATAATTTACAGGTTGGAAGATGAACCGCAAACAAGTGATTTATTGTCATTTGACGATGTAGAAGAAGACGCATATTATGCCGACGCTGCCAGGTGGGCAGAGTCAAATGGTATAATAAAAGGATATCCTGATAAAAAATTTGCACCTGAAAAGAATATCACACGCGAGGAAATGGCGGCAATGCTGATAAGATATTCAGAATATAAAGGAAAAGAAACTGATACAGACACTATAGGCGACCTTGCTATATTTGCAGATGAGGATGCCGTTTCTAGCTGGGCAATTGAAAATATAAAGTGGGCAGTCGGCACGGGACTTTTAAGGCTGGATGACGAAAACGTGCTTGATCCGACTGGCTATATAACTCGTGCAGAAGCCTCGGTTATTTTACAGAGATTTTTAAGCTTGAGCTCATGAAGCATTTAAACATTTGGATTTTATCAGGTGCTTTTGTAATTTTTTAATATTAATATAAAAATACCGATAATGATGCAAACAGGCTTTCGACAGTTACAGAACCTACAGGAAAGGTTACGGCATATTCGTATGACGGCGCAGGAAACCGTACTGCGGAAACCGTAACTCTCGGAACTGAAACCGTAACAACATCATATTCCTACAACGAGCAGGAAAGATTGATATCAAAGGTTGAGGAGTCGGGAAACCGCACAAAAACAACAACCTACTGCTATGACAATAACGGTAATCAATACAGCTCTTCAGTAGATTGGCTGGAAACCGCAGATTATATTCCATCGGGACTTGATCTTGCTATACTCGGCACAAACGACGATTCTTCATTGGGCGAAATAAATGAGTTCAACTCGCAGAATCAGATAGTTGTCACCTATACAGGTGAAAATACTATACAGTTCAGCTATAACGGAGACGGCATACGTGTCGGCAAGAGTGTTAACGGAAGCATAGAAAAGTATCTCTACGACACAGGAAATCATGTTGTACTTGAAGTTGACGCAGACGGCGAACAGGCAGCGGAAAATATCTATGGTATATATAACGTTTCGAGAATAATCGGCAATAACAGCTACA
>CALWBE010000065.1 GCA_944375955.1 uncultured Clostridia bacterium
CTTATCGACGAACCTGATGAGCCTTTAGACGCAATCGGTGCCGCCGAGCTTAAAAAAGTTCGCGGAGACGTAAAAATGGAGCATGTACGCTTCGGATATATCCCCGGAAAAACTATAATCCACGACCTTAATCTGCATGCCGAACCCGGCAAGCTTATTGCAATCGTAGGTCCGACCGGTGCCGGAAAAACAACTCTTATAAACCTTCTTATGCGATTTTATGATCCCGATGACGGATCAATTAAGCTTGATGACATTGATATTAAAGAAATCACGCGAAAAAGTTTACGCCTGTCTTATGCTATGGTTTTACAGGATACATGGCTTTTCAGCGGAACAGTTTTTGACAATATAGCCTATGGTAAAAAAGGAGCAACATTGGAGGATGTAATTTCAGCCGCAAAAGCCGCTCATATTCATTCATATATTTCACATCTTCCGGAAGGATATAATACTTATCTTGAGGGAGAAGGATCAAGTATATCGCAAGGACAAAAACAGCTCTTAACCATTGCGCGGGCAATGCTGCTTGATGCCCGAATGCTGATTTTAGACGAGGCAACTTCAAATGTCGATACCCGCACCGAGCTTGCAATTCAAGAAGCAATGCGGACTTTGATGAAAGACAAAACCTGTTTTGTTATCGCTCACCGTTTATCTACAATACAAAACGCTGACACTATTTTAGTTGTGCAAAACGGCGATATAGTAGAACAAGGCAATCATTCTCAGCTTATGCAGTCGGATGGAGTTTACGCTTCACTTTACCGTTCTCAATTTCAATAAGATGCATTTAATAACTTAGTCATATCCCGTCATTTTGATTTTATATAAATAAAAAATATTTATTTGTAACAAAAAAGCATTTAGAATTTTTTACAAGACTTATTATAAAAATAAACATTATAAATTCAAGGAGTAATAATATGAAAAAGCAAAAAAATGCATATCGCTTCCCTATTAAAATAAGTGAAAATGGGAGATATTTCGTCGACAGTGAAAACAAACCGTTTTTTTGGCAAGCTGACACTTGCTGGAAGCTTTTTTGGGAATTTACATATGATGAGGCACAAGAATATCTGATAAACAGAGCTGACACAGGCTTTACAGTTATTCAGGTTCATTTGCTTCCCCATCGCATTTATCAGGCAAACAGAGATGGAAATTCACCTTTTTTAGAAAGAGGAAATATAACTAAAGTAAATGAATCTTACTTCATGCACGTAGATAAAGTTATAAAAAAGGCAGAAGAGCTTGGTCTTGCATTTTTAATCGCTCCAATGTGGCTCAGCGGCTGGGAACAGGATTGGCATAATTATTTCAGTATAGAAAGTGCCGTAAAATATTCTGAATTCGTAGCTGAAAGATATAAAAACTTTGATAATATTATAGGTTGGATACAAGGCGGTGATGACGATGTGTTTGAGCTTAAACAGTCAGTACGCGCAAGTGCCTCCGTATACAAAAAAATCACTCCTGAAAAATTTAATACTTTTCATGCATGGGCAAAAGGAGGCTGGAGCATTTTTCCGGGTGAAAACTGGATGGATTTTTATATGGCATATACATATTCTTACCAGTTCTTGCTTGAGCAGCTCCAGGAAGCTCGCAGCTTTCAGCCGCATAAACCGGTAATACTAGGCGAAACTCATTATGAAGGTAACGACAATGTTACAAGTGAAACATTAAGACGATATGCATACACGACATTATTGTGCGGAGGTGCAGGACACACATACGGAAATAAAGATATTTGGATATATACAATGTTTTGGAGAGATGCTTTAGGCTCTGAGGCTTCGCATCATATGAGAAATATCAGGAATTTTATGGATAAAATCCCATGGTGGGAAATGGAGCCAGCAAAGTTTGACGATGTTTTCAGAAAACGTGAGGATGAATGGAGAGTATGCAGAATTGATACGGTAAGCGACTTTATCCCCTCAGCATTCAGTCGCGAGCATAATATTGCAGTAGCGTATATTTTTGATCAACGTGAATTCTTTTTGAATTCGTACTGGAAATCAAATGAATTTTTATATTTTTGGTTTGACCCTGTAAGCGGACAATATTTTCCTGCTTCAGAAACTGCAGCAGGAGGTTATAGAAAGCTCGGACAAAATGCAGGCGGAGGTCATGATTGGTTATTTATTGCTAGCAAATCTGATATAACTTTATAAAATAAATACACTCATGCACTAAAAAATGTGCATGAGTGTATTCTTTTATTTACGGCAGATAATAGTAAATATTACTGCTGTTTGTTTCGCCTATAACAGAGTTCTCATACTGCGAACTTATAACATTCGCGGCATTTTTGTCATAATTATAATATACACCGAATATATAGCCAAGTCCGGAACCTAAATCCTGGATATAAACATTATTGTTGAATGTAAGATTCCTTTCGCTGGCATTAGTCGTCAGTCTGTAGATATATCCGGCAGAACGACAGAATATATTATTCTCGGCATGGAAGTTTTCAGTTTCAGACGCAACATTTGACAACCCAAAGCTGTTATATAATGTAGCCCCTGTTCGTCTTAATTCACTTCCCCATCCGAATCCGCCTTTATAAATAAAGTTGCCGGCAATATATATGTCTTTACATATTCTTGAATATCCCTCACCGCAAGGCGCATTGTAAAATTCAATTGACCAATGGCAGTATTCTATAAGATTATCAAGATATCTGAATGTTGAGTATTATCTGAAATCACTTGCCTGATTGTTTCCTTGGCTGCAATTGCAAATGCCTTTTCAAATACTTTTCGATTTATTCCCTCTTTTGCACCTGCTTCGGCAGGTGCTTTTTCTATGTTGATGAAAGCT
>CALWBE010000066.1 GCA_944375955.1 uncultured Clostridia bacterium
TCGGCAGAGGCTCGTTGTCAAGTGAACCGTGGAATAAATGCGGACGTTTTCGAAAAAACAAAAGAATGATTAAGATTCATTCCGTTTTTTGTAGCTTTTTACTGTCTATTTTTTCTGGGAGGGCACATCCATCAATAATATCTTGCTTTTGCTTATCTTTGAGATATATCCTGAATCTAACCAATTCGTCAATCTTTGCCGTCATAAGCGTCTTTCTTTTGTTTTGCAAATGCTTTTTAAGTTTGCAAATGTTTTTCTTTGGTAACATTTTGCATATTTCTGTTACATAGTTTTTTTGTTTTTCATTCCAACCATATATCCCCTTATCCTCCTCGATAAAAGAGATAAATACATCTGTAACCACATCGTACAACTTTGCTTTTGATATACGTTTGTTTTTATCGTCAAGGGCAGGTGTATGAAAAATCAAACTTAGCAAAAAACATACATCTTTTAAATTTCTTATCTTTTTAGTTTCTTTGGTTTGTTTATAAAACTCATCTTGCAAAAAGCTACTCATTAGCATTTTTGAGAAAGCGGTAGGGTATTCTGATTGATGGAGTAACAAATAATTTAATAACAATGCTGCTCTTGTTTTAGCACAACATGTTTCTAAGAAGTCACAACATCTGTTAATTTCTGCTTTAAAAAACATATTAGCGGATTTGGGCTTTTTGCTTGTAAACAAGCCCTGTTTTTTACAACGCTTAATTTCGCATATATCATTGACAGCCTTTGAAACACCCTCTGTCACAAACAAAAAACCAATATTCTGTTTTAGCTCATCGTTGCTTTGAAGCAGTTTTGATATTAGTTTATCCGAAGGAGAGATATTTAGACGGCGTGTAACCATATTCAAGAGAATAAGACTGCTTTTATCTTCGTATGCTAATTGCTCAAATTTTGCAAAATCGACCAGACTGAGAATTTTAGCACTTTCAAATAAATCTATTAATTTCCAATATTCAAAGTCAGTAAACCTTGTTATATATTCATATTTATTTTCAAAACTATCAGTATTCAGTTTAATTTTTAATCCAAACTGCGCTGAATCTCCCGAGAAAAAGCTTTTCAATCCACCATAGAGACATCCTTCTAATTTATACTTTTTAATCAATTCGCTAAGTTCTGCTTGGCAATCAAGATTGCGACGTAATAGTGACATTATTACAATAAGCACAACTTTATTTTTTTCGTTGCCTTTAACGTTTGCAATAAATCCGCCAAGCTCTTTTATAACGGTTTTATTAGATTTGTTGTGTAAAATAGAATTGATTCTTTTCTTTGTATCAGCAAGGCGGATATTGTTGTTCTTTGAATCGTTAATTGCAATACTGAGCAGATTTATATCTTTTTTTGTTAGCATAAATTACACCTCCTCATTAGCGAGAAGCATACCATCATTTAACCAATCTGTTAATTCATATAAAATAATCTTAGCTGCAGAATGACTAAGCTTAGATATACAATAATGATTTCTTTCAAGTGAATTGAAAGATGTTCCTATATTAATCCCGCCATAGCTATTGCCATCAGTGTATAAAACGAATCTATCGTGGATTGGCGATTTAGCTTGATAGAAGTGTATTCCTATATGCCCTTTAATTCTAAGCATTTCGTTTAAAACACTATCTTTTTTTATTTCGTTAATTAGTTCTGTTGTATTTAAAGCCTTATCAGGAGCAGAACAGTAAAATACAATATTCTTTTTATTTGCCGGACAGTAAGCTATAATCCTTAACCAATCTAAATTTGATGATATTCCATTTTTGTCACTAAAATATGAGTCAAATATCCATATCTCATCTTTTGCAACTTCCAATATTTTACCGATTAATTCTGTTGCTTTATCCAATTCCCCCGGTTTTATAAAAAACACCTTATCGTCCGGGTTTTCTTCTTTAATTTGTTTGTTGATAGCGGAAAAGGAGTCTGTGAGAATTTGATCATATTCGTTAATTTTCTCTCCGATATGAGTCTCTCTACCATTTGAATCTTTTTCTATAATATATTCAGTTCCAATCTTTTGCAGTTTAACTCTTTTACCAGGTTCATAGATTTTTGTGTTCAAAAATATATGCCGCACATAACAAATGTCATTTTGATAATAAACTAATTCTTTGTTATGATATATTTCTATATCATGGCTATCCCACAAGCAATTTGGTTGAATTTCTAATTTTTCTTGTGATTCTTCTATCTCTGTTTTTTTACTTGAAACTAATAACTTGCCTTTTTTAAAACGGACAATAACAGTTGAGTCTGCTGGAATATTTTCAAGAACAATACTGTTTTCTTTACTGCAACTATAATTTCGTTGATAACATTTACACACAAAAACATCTCCGCATATCATTGGATTCGTTTTAATATCTATACCAACATATTTATTTGCAAATTCGCAAATAGCCAAATATTCTTCAACGGTAATTTTTAACCGAAATGAGTTATCAACTAATTTGAATATACTTGATGGTTTGTTTAAATATCTATAATGGATTATTTTTGCACAGGCACCATCTCCATATGGATTTATAGACTCGCCGGGTGAAATCAAACCTTCTTCTTTTGTAATCCAATCTTTAATATTTTCAATCTCTTCATCTTCAACAACTGTTTCTGTAAATGACAAATTATATCTGCCTAATTTTTCTGTTTTTTCTATTTTTCTTTTAGACACATCTTTATCTAACCCTATATGAAATAATGTCAAAACAGTTTGTCCTCTATATATTATTTTATCACAAATCATAGGCATTCCTTTCCTAAAAAAGTATTTATAACAAAATACATTTAAAACCTGCTATTTAATTGTACCACATCTTTTTAAAAAATTCTACCAATCATAGCAAAAGCTCCTGTGATAGTTATTCTACCACAGGAGTTTTTGAGTGTGTTCTGTATTTTTTTACTTGTTCGCTTCTGTATATCTTTGAAGAATTGCAGCAATCTCTGCTCTTGTAGCATTATCTTTCGGATTGATAGTTGTAGTTGACTTACCTTTCATAAGACCTGTTCCAACTGCCCAATTCATAGCCGAAACAGCATATTCGGAAATCTCATTTGCATCATCAAAGTGGAGATTTTCTTCCAATGTTATAGCATCCATACCATTGTACTGTGCATATCTGAACATAATAGCTGCAATCTGCTCACGAGTGATATTTGTATCAGGTGCAAACTCGGTTTCAGTTACACCGTTTACAATGCCGTTCTGCTTAGCCCAGATAACTGCGCTTGCATAGTAAGCACCCATATCAATATCAGCAAAAGGTATGCTCTTGTTTACAGCAGGTTCGCCAGCATTACGATAGAGAACAGTTACAAGCATTGCTCTTGTAAGAGTATCGTTAGGAGCAAACTCATCTACTGCAACGCCGTTCATGAGTTTGTTTTCAACTACATACTGAACATTTGCATAGAACCAGTCATCAGCCTTTACATCGTTGAAAGGATTCTTCCATTCTGTTGTTTCAGGATCATCCTTGTCTTCAGGCTTATCAACTTCAGGTTCTTTTTCGATTTCAGTCCACTTTGCATAAAGAGTAAAGCCCTTTGTTACCTTTGCAGT
>CALWBE010000067.1 GCA_944375955.1 uncultured Clostridia bacterium
ATCAATGTAATCTCCGTCCTGATTTATCGGCGTCTCATCGGAATTTTTGCATGACTGCAAAAACAATAAGGCAGAAACAATTATCAATATTACAAAAAACTTAATTTTTTTATTAGTATACATATATACCCTACCTTTCGTTTTAAGTTTAACTCTATTTTCTCAATAACGGACTATGAGGCACATTTTTCAAAAGTTTTAAATATATTACGACGTATTTTTTTCATGGGGCGCACAGCGCCGATGTTTCGGCGCTTACAGGATAAGCGCCGAAATACCTCCTAACAAATTCAACTTTTGCTTTATATAACTATTTACTGAACTCAGTATACTGCATATTAGAATCTGAACTTGGATTATATCCCCTTAAAGTATACAATTCGGTTACTGTAACTACCTTAAAGCCCTGATCTATAATTTCCGGAAGAACTATTTCCAGTGCTTCAGCGTTGAGCGCTACATCATGTATTAAAACAATTCTGCCATCCTCAATATTATTTCTCAAAGCATTTATACGGTCTTCAAGACCTACAGATTCATCCCAGTCCGGAATTCCGAGATTTCCTCCCATAAATGGCAGAGGGATTGTGTCATACATAGTTTGAGACACATTTAATCCGGGGGCGCGGAACACCTTCGGATATACACCGACAGCTGCATATACTTTATCCTGCACGGCATTATAATCTGCAGTCAGCTGTTCCGGCGTCATGCCCGACATAACATTCCAGCCGTTGCCATGATTGCCGATTTCACAGTTTAGCTCAAGCATTCTCTGCATAACCGGATATGTTGACGTTTTTATATTATCTCCGACACAGAAGAATGTAGCATGCGCTCCGTATTTTTCTAAGACATCCAAAATGGCATTTGACGTATCTGTCCTTGGTCCGTCATCTATCGTTAATGCTATAAGTTTATCCATGTGATTATCTTCTCCGGCTACAGCCGCGCCTCCAAGACGCACGTTCACTTTCCCGTCCGAAGTATTGCGGAAAATCATTTCAACCGTATGCGTGCCGTATGCAAGTTCTTGTTCTAATACGAACAGCTGTGTGTGATCATATTTCTGGAAAGATAAAAGTTCTGTGTCAATATTTATATTTTTCCAATCTTTTCCATCTATACGATAATCCGCATTCACTCCGGAGCTGTTCATGCCAAAAATAAGCGAGACTGTCGTGCCAGTAAAAGTAAACTCTACCTTTGTTCCGTCCCGTGTAATTCGTATAGAGTCCGGTGTGACATAAACCTCAGATGATTCAGTTTGAGAAATTCCATATTGATTACTTACAAGTCCTGCTTCCTTTATTACATTGCCCGTAACAGTAAATACAGATGCAGGAATGATATTGGGATCAACCCACAGCGATCTTGATAAAACCAGCGGCAAATTTTCGGTATGATTGGCTTTTTCATTATAGTAAACCGGCGTATCAAGATATGGCATAAGCGCCGCCTTGATCTCCTCAAAATAAATTCCGTATCCGACTGTGCTAGGATGCAGGTTATCTACAGTATAATAATAACTGCCCGTGCTTTCATTTGACGCTCCTCTTTCGGTCATTTTCTTCTGAAGCGGTATACCCATATCTATATATGGGATTCCATACGCTTCCGCAATTTCTATGTACTGCTTTCTTGATGATGCGTTCTCACTGCGTGCAGTAAATACAAATACTATATCTGCATATGGATTAAGCTCATAAATATTATGTACAAGCGACTCTGTCTGACAAAGCAAATCTTTGCTGTTTTGAGAAATGCCTCCGCTGTATGTCCAGTCATTAGATGTAAATTCGACAAATACAAGATCAGGCATATCATGACCGTTCTCATTCATTAACTGATCTTTTAAACGATAAATACCAAAATTAGTACCTGTGTCCGATACTCCGGCATTTACGCCTTCAATAACTGCGTCGGGATATTTTTCCTTCAGCCATGTTGTCGTACGATTTACATAGGAAAGCATAAGATCTCCGCCGTTATCATATACGGTTCCGTCTTCATTTATGCCTTTTAAAGCTGAATATCCATTTGTTATAGATCCTCCCAAATACCCTACCGTAAGCTTTTTATCGTTAACTAATGCCCTATATGTATTTGCAAGCGGATTATATATCCCATCATTTTTTGTAAGTATATTTTCATACAAATAAGACAAAATTTTTTCCCTATCCTCCTCCGGCTCTTCCTCGGCACCGCTTTCATAAATTATTCTTGCGATGTCATAAAGATTTGCAGTATAAGGATCTCCGTATTTCGTATGTATTATTCCGGATGCATCTGTATACGTTACGTATGCCCTTGATGTATAACGTCTCGAATAATTACTTTCATGTATTCCTATTATTACGGCAGTATAACGGTCAAAGTCTTCTAACCTCTCATATATTTTTCTTGCCGGAACAGTCTTTGAACCATAATCTTTACCATTTCTGTTATATATTCCGTCTTTTATAAGTTCATCTTCACCAAGATAAATCTCAGGAAGTAGTACCATACCATATCCTATTCCTTCCGTCGTGTTGAAAGAATCATCTTCAGGATCCAGCATAATATTGTCATCATTCAGCCCTATAAGCGTATCTCTCAATAAATTTGTAATGCCGCTTATATACCGAAGTCCCATCTCGCCTTCTATGCGCACCTGAACTCCTTCGATATAAAGATCTTCGGCTGCAAGATCGATCCATCTTGCATATAATATGGTTTCAGCCTCGACCTTGTTTCCCTGCATTACCGGCGTGTTAAAATCAGGATCTGAATACCATCCTCCAAAAAGTTTTCCTTCAACATCATTTTGTGCCGGAAAATATATTGTACCCCCTTTATTTACAATCACAGAATCAGCTGGCACATAAAAATAATTTTCTCCGCTTTCAGAAACTACTCGAATAACTTCACTCTCAAAATAGTCTAAATTTTCAAAAGTAATATAGGTAGTTCCTGGCAGCAGCTTTGCTGTTCCTGTTTCTAAAAGGTACTGAACCTCAGATCCATTTTGAATTTTAGCACAGTGGTTTTCAGGTACTGTTATATCAAAATATCCTGCCCTTGACTTTCCGTCAGAATATGCAAAATCCGCATGCCCGCCCTCAGAGCAATATACCAAATATTTTCCTTCGGCAGCCTCTGAATTTATAAAAGATTCATCAAAACCGGCATCTGTTCCGTTATTAAATATAATTTCTACCGCTCCATTATAGTTGGCAAGGTAATTGTTTAGCGATGTCTTAATTGAGTTTATTTCTCCTCCGTCAACACGAAGCAAAATGTTTCCCTCATAAACTACTCCTTTATGATTTTGGCTCCAGCCAGTACTGCCTAATATCAGCTCTCTTATAGTTCCGTCATGAATTACCGCTTTCATGTCTCCCTTTATTGTATGTATCTCTGAAGATGCGATTTCTCCCAATGTCAGCTGATAATAAGACCCGGAATATATTTCCATATCCGAACTTTGTGTGACATAATTGTTGTTTGAACCTGCAATTATCTGATGTGATCCGCTCGTAGTGATATTCTCTCCCAATATTACCTTATCTCCGCGGGTATATACATATGAATATAATCCGTTTTTAAAGTTTATATCCCGAATTATTACAGGCCCCCCTAGATAATATCCCCACCCGTCATGAGTAGCAAGAATTGCATTGTTGTCTGCTCCGTATATTGTCATTACGCCACTGTGGGAAGGCACATTTACCGGAGGTGTGTATGTACCTATAATAACTACTTCAAAATCACCATCTTGTGCGGCAGCCACAGCTGCATTTATGGTAGCAAAAGCAGATTCCGCTGATTCTCCTGTATTTGTATCTGAGCCTGAGTTGGCATTTACATAATATATTCTGCTGCTTGTTACAACCGAAGGTATCGACGTGCTTACCTCGTCTCCGTTTTCATCAACGCATATAGCATATACCTTCATATTGTCCTCTATGTTGTTTATCGATTCGCTCCAGCCTTTAAAAGTATAACCGTCTTCTATTTTGAGTTTATTTTCAAGAGCCGCCGCTTGTCCTCTGACCGCTACGCATTTGCCAAGATAAGTCTTATTGTCTGTACCATAAAATTCTACAGTATAATTGGTATCTCCAAAATCAACTTCCCCCTGCCAATCTCCAAAAGTTTCATGCATATATCTATACGTAACTACATCTACCAGTCCTTGCGCCTTTTTTTCCGCAAGGTAATCAAGAACTGCTCTCAGGGTTTCCTCGCTGCATTCATCAAAATTATGTGCATAAATAACTTCCCACGTTTTATTTTCTATTTGCTCATCAATAATTGCTTTTAACTCGTCAACGCTTCTTCCTGAAAACCAGTTACGCGGCTTCCAATACTGTGTTGATATGCCATATTTATCCGAATATAAATAATACTTGTTTGTAAAAGGCTCTATCTGCGCACGGTAGCTTTCTGACTGATCCTGACCTGTTCCGCCAGCTAAAATAATGCCATTAACATTAAAACCGGCGTCGGTAAGCTCTCGCCATGACTGTCCAAGCTGGTAGTCTACAGTTTCCCACGGTATAGTGCTATTCAAAACCAAATGATCCTTTGTGTGCGACAGAATTTCTCCGCCATGATTTTGTATTTCGTGCAAAATGTTATTATTGTTGTTTAAAGATGATGAAGGAACAGCTGCACAGATCGGCATATTGTACTCACCAGTAATAATATTATAAAATTCCGGAAGAGAACTGTTATTATCATCAAAAATCAGAGTGATATATCCTTTATCCATTTCCTTCCATGTCATAGGAATAGTTGTGCCTGTTTCAAGCTGCTTTTCCCCGTAAATCACCTCTGTAATTCCTTCTTCAAGTGTTATTTCTGCGTCACTGTCCAAATAAGTGCGAATACTGCCGTTTATTATTGTTGCTGAATCTCCGTCTTTTTCTATTGAAACCGAAACCTTGCCTGGAATAAGATTGCCGTCAACATCATACACCGGAGCGACGCTTCCTCCGTTACCGGAAAGAACAATATATCGGCTTCCTGCAGAAACGGCGTCAAGTGAACTGTCAAGTGTGGTAGTCATGCTGTTATTAAGAATTATCTGCAAAGCTCCGGCAATAATTGTCGGGCTTCCGTTTCCAGAACTTATAGCACCTATTTTTTCAATATTTCCGCCGTCTGTATAAATCAGAACATTTTTGTCAAATGTAGTTCCTGCGCAAGAAGCCCACCCGGAAGAACCAAGCTTTACTGTATTTACATTGCCTCCAAACATATAAAGTGAAACGTCTCCCGTAACATGATGCCCAGTAACCGGCATCATTCCGCCAAGCACAAACTCTCCCGTAAAAGAACCGTCTTTTACAGTTACGTCAAAACCCGGAGTAACAGAACAGCCCTGGCTACCTCCAAACACAAACCAATCGGAAGATGAGGATGCAGCAAATCCATCGTCAAAAACGATAGATTGTCCTGATGTTACAATGTAAGCGTTTGTACCGCGAGTATATGTAATATTTTTCAATATTGCTGGTCCTCCGAATCCTACTCCGTAACCGTTTTCCGAAATAATTTCCGATTCATCGTCATATCCGCATATCGTAACAACAGAAGAATGAGAAGTTATATCACTCGGTTTTAATACATAGCTTCCCAATATATATATAAGAATATCTCCGTCTGCTGCCTTACTCGTCGCTTTTTTTAAAGTGGCAAACGGTTCTTCTGCTGTAAGACCGTCATTGCTGTCACTGCCTGTCGATGAAACATAATATACAGGCATATAAGAATCTACCGTCTCATTGCCAGTAACATGTGCAGAAAAGCAGAAAGTCGTGGCTCCAAGCACTATTAAAAAGCCCAAAAAAAGCGACAACGTTTTCTTTCCTTTAATTTTCATAATCAGCCTCCTTCAAAAGTTTTTATTTAAAATTTCTTAGCCTAATGAAAATTTTGCAAAATTTTAAATAACGTTTTTATATACTGTTATCATAAATTAAAGTTTATATAGTTTTTTCAATTATAAGAAGCCTTCTCATACACATTTAATTTATATTATTAAATTTATTTTTAATACACAAGAGCACGGAAAAGTCAACAGTCCATAACTTTTTTGAACATTTTTTGAACAATATATATTTGATTATAAATTGATAATAACAATTTGCTATATTTTTGGAAATTATATCATATTTTTATATTTTTTTCAATGTTTTTTTGTAATTATTGCATATGTTTTTTATAAAATTTGTCCTGATTTTTTAGATAAGATTTTCTGTAATACTTTTCATGGTTTATTATTTAGAGTGTTTATCACTATTTTATTAAATTTGTACGATATTACCTTTATTAGTTAATTTAAAATTTAAAAGCTTTCTATTTTTTTAATTGCAGAAATGCGTTGTATAAAGCCCAAACGTTAGAAAAAATTCATCTTTTAAACTTTATATGGTGCTTATCTTCATATACTTTTATTGGTATTTTATATGTAAGCCTTTAAAGCTTTGACAATGTTTTTTTATTTGCATTGTCAGACATAAAAACGCCTTCCGTGATACAAAAAAATTTATATCACAGAAAGCGTTAAAACAATAGACTTATTATATTAAAATGCTATAAAAATGTGTATAGCTTTGATATCGTGTAAAAATCAATATAACATATATATATATCCCTGCAAGAAAATATATTATTATATGCATAAAAATCTGTGAATCAAAGCTGCAGCTTCGGCACGCATAACGCTGCCTTTGGGATCCAGACTGCCGTCGTCACGGCCTTTTAATACTCCGGCACCTACTGCCCACCTTATATTATCATATGCCCAGTCTGAAATCTGATCAGCATCTAAAAATGCAGAAAGGCTTGCTTCCTCATCGAAAACTTTTCCTTTAAAATTCGCATATCGCTCTAAAACAGCGGCAATTTCTTCTCTTGAAATTTCTTTTTCAGGACAAAAATCCTCTTCGGAATAGCCTTTTACAATACCATTTGACCATGCCCAATAAACCGCATCTGCATACCAGCTCTCGCTGTCAACATCTTTAAATTTAAAGGAAATGTCAGATTTATTGGTATTCGGACAATCTTCACAACGATAAAGAGCAGTTACCAGCATTGCTCTTGTCAAAGTGCTGTTTGGAGAAAACTCTGTATTTGATACGCCTGAAAAAATACCGTTTTCATATACATATCGCACATCACCATAAAACCAATCGCTTTCTTCGACATCCCTGAACGGATTTTCCCATACTTCTTCTGCCGAAGGTATTTCCGTCCATTTTGCATAAAGCGTAATACTTTCTGTTATACCGTTGCTGAAATCATACCTATAAGTATATTTCTCATCCATATACCAGCCTTCGAAAATGTACCCGTCTTTAACTGGATCAGCTGGTCTATCAATAGTTTCATTTTTAATTGCTGTTACGCTGCCGACAATACTTCCTCCCACTGTATTAAACGTAACAGTATAATACTGTGTAAATATTGCGCCTTCATCTGGATAACGCTCGCTGTCTTCAGTCACCGTAACGGGAATTGTTATCTCTTTTATCAGCGACATCGGGGTTTCCGCTGTGGTAGTCGCCGTGCTGATAGGTCTGCGGTCTGTCTTTGAGTAAATAGCGGTTCTCGTTTATGTAGTCGATAAACGCCTGCCCATTTTCATATTTCATGGGACATTCGGTATATTTCTTTATTTTATAATCCATTTTACGGTTGAAGCGAATCTCCCAATCCTCCTGCATTGCCGGAGCCGGTATAGAATGGATCTTACGCAGGATGCGACCGGCTTCCAAACCGTACACATACTGCTCGGTATCCGAAAGTGTAGGTATAATTTCTTCCGCATCAGCACCATCGATCCAGCTCTGGATAGAATACACGCCTTCATCACAGACGCCGAACTCGATCGGCTGACACATGGGAACACCAAGAGCCGATACCTGTTTTATCATATTGAATTCAGACTGTTTCTTATCGTGTTCTGCCAAGTCAGAGACA
>CALWBE010000068.1 GCA_944375955.1 uncultured Clostridia bacterium
TACGCCTCATTTGACTACAGCCTCATCGGTTACCAGCAGGCTGAGCTTACCAAGCTTGATATACTCGTAAACCGTGAGATCGTCGACGCCCTCAGCTTCATTGTCCATTCGTCCGTGGCTGTGGAAAGGGGAAGGAAGATATGCGAAAAGCTCAAGAAGGAAATTCCCAGACAGCTTTTTGAAATTCCCATCCAGGCGGCCATCGGTTCCAAGATCGTGGCAAGAGAAACGGTCAGCGCCCTCAGAAAAGACGTCCTCGCAAAATGCTACGGCGGAGACATTTCCAGAAAGAGAAAGCTCCTCGAAAAGCAGAAGGAAGGAAAGAAGAGAATGCGCCAGATCGGAAACGTAGTAGTTCCCCAGTCGGCTTTTATGAGCGTGCTGAAACTCGAGGAGTCATAAAGTATGACATGGGTCTAAAACCCAGTAAAATCAAGGCTTTCAGACGTTTTCTATGCCGATTTTGAGGCGCTCAAGTTCCGAGATTTTGACAGATGTGTAAGTAATAAAATTGCGAGGACAGATGAAAAAACGGTATAAAAGGTAATTTTTATACCGTTTTTTGTTGCCCAAAATAGTGACAAATTTCTACAGAAGAAAAAAATACCCCATTTTTGAGAAAACATTTCGCAAGTTATGACAAAATAAAACATTTGAATATTGAAATGTGAAGAAATGATTTGTCATCTGTTTTAAGGCAATTCTCTTCTTCCAGAGGTATGAGGAATAACAATTACATTATGATAAAGCTATAAAACACATAATTGCAGCAATATATTCGAAAGACAAGGGCATAGAATACAATTTGTAAAATAAATAATTTCATGGTATAATATCCACGAAACAAGCGGGAACCCTTGATTTTACAGGGGTTCCCGCCTTTTTTGTTACTAATTCGTTATTAGTTCAATGTTCATTCGCAGTTCTTCTATATTTTTATGAGTGTAAACCCGTTCACCTGTCCCCTTTGATTTATGCCCCATAAGCCTATCAATACACACCTTGTTTGCCCCGGCAGAATCAAGCCTTGATCTGAATGTATTGAAAGCGGAGATAATAAGTTTGCCGACGTTGAATCAGGTTCATGGTATGAAAAAAGCATTGCATGGGCTTGTTTAAACGAAATAGTAAACGGAATATCCGATACGGAGTTTGCTCCGGATACTGGTATATCCCGTGAACAGATGGCAGCGATTTTATACAGATATGCAAAGTATAAACAATTGGATATCTCAAAGACGCAATCGGGGCAATATACAGATATGGAAAGCATATCTGATTATGCTGTAGACGCTGTTTTATGGGCGCTTGGCAAAAACATAATGGTTGGCAGCGACGGATATTTTTCTCCGAAAAACGGTGCTGCAAGAGCAGAAGCGGCAGCAGTATTTGTCAGAATAGC
Source organism: uncultured Clostridia bacterium (assembly GCA_944375955.1). Taxonomy (GTDB): domain Bacteria; phylum Bacillota; class Clostridia; order Oscillospirales; family CAG-382; genus UMGS1052. The sequence goes on from CALWBE010000068.1 coordinate 1,403, forward strand.
AGAGATTTTTAATGAAATAAAATAAATTCAGATTGCATATCCGAAACACCAGGAATATTTGCATATAAAATAAAGAGGTATCTTAAAAAAGATACCCCTTTTGTTTACCCTAATTAATATTTTAAAGTAAAAGCAATTCTATTGCAGCGCCTACTCCGCCGTCAATATCTGAAGACGTAATATATTCACATATTTTTTTAATCTGGGCGTCAGAATTTTTCATTGCTACGGATGTCCCTGCATAAAGCAGCACTTCCGCGTCGTTTATACTGTCTCCCATAGCTATGCTGCGTTCTCTCGGTATGCCTAAAAGATCAAGCGCTTTCTGCATTCCGTTTGCTTTATTGCATCCCTTTGATGTAGCTTCTCCTGCATTTCCGGTTTTATATAAATTTAAATTGCTGCTTATAAAATTTTCATAATCTCCGCAAAGTTCACGGTCTATTGTTATTTTAGAAATAAAATCGTTACCCAAAATATTATAAAAATCCTGCTTTGAGTAAATCATATCCCATTCCGGTGAAAGGTCCTTTTCGGGATCATAGCATATTTTTGATGTCTTACCTTGAAAACGACACGGCTTTTTATTTTTCATAATATAATCTAATAGCATATCCGTCATGTTTTTGTCTATTGGACAATTATATGCAGTATTGCCGTCGAGTTCTATAAAAGAACCTAACCCTGTTACGAATCCGTCAAACTTTACCTGAGTAAAAACACATTCGGGCAGACACGAATAGCCTCGGCCGGTGTTTATAAGTATCTTATGTCCAAGCTTTTGCGCTTCAGCTATAGCAGAAATATTTTTTGGAGGTATTTTTCCTTCAGACAGTAAAAGCAGTTTGCCAGGTGCCATAAGAGTTCCGTCAATATCCAGGAAAACGGCGTGCGGCTTGGTTTTATCAATTATCATTTTATAATACTCCACATAAACTACTGTTATTTTTATTAAAAGATCAAGGCATCGATTAGTTTTGCGGCGCCGTCATTTCCGACAGTATCGCATACTATATCGCAGGATTTTTTAATATCGCTGTTAGCAGAACCCATTGCTGCAGAAATCCCTGCAGCGGACAGCATTTTTATATCGTTTTCACTATCGCCGATTGCAATTGTGTTTTCATATGGAATGTTTAAAAAGTCACATACGCGGCGGATGCCGGTACCCTTATTGTTGCCGATAAGTGCACCTTCTGAATAAACATAAGAACCGTATATATACATCATATCAAAATAATTTTCAAGAAATTCGGAATATTCTTTTTTGGGAATATAAGGTATAGTTATCTTTAACATGTTTTTTCCAAGAATTGCGGAGAAAAATGCAGATTTATCAGTATAAACATTATTGAGGCCCAAACCAAAATCTTCAGACGCGCCAAATAGATAACGGCCGTCATTTCCCGATACAAAGCTTTCCCCTTCAAACATCAAAACTTCATTGTTTTTAATGCAATATTCTATTATTATGTTTATAAGATCAGACGGAATAACAGAGCGGTAAATTATTTCTTTTTGATATACAATATGAGCTCCGAGAGAAGAGACTACACCGTCAAAGTCAGCAGATTTTAAAAGACTGGCAGGAACATTGCCCATTCCGCGTCCGGAATTAACGAAAAAAAGATGTCCTTTTTTCTGTCCTTCACTGATAGCATGTGCCAAACGGCGCGAAACTTCTTTTTGAGAGGAACTCTTTATCATTGTACCGTCGATATCAAGAAAGAAAACATGCCGGCCGCCATTTTTTATTTTTTCGGCGAATTTGCCGATGGTTTCGGCATCTGTAATATCTGTTACTTCAGTCATATATCATTTTCCTTGTCTTTATATATTATTAAAAAATACGCTGCAATTCTGAGCTTAAAGCTTAAAAATAATTCCTGCGGCAGCACCGACAACGATAAAAATCACCGGATGGATTTTGTTGAATTTAGCATATAAAGCTGTCAGCACAACAAACATGACTGCTGCAGGTATATTCAGACCAGTTATTTTTCCCGTGTCATTCAGATAAAATACAGCGGCAACAAATACGCTTGCCATTGCGCCTGTAATAAGTCCTGCAACTGCGGGACGGATACCATAAAAAGCATATTCTACAAATTTATTGGTTTTGAACTTTTCCATAAATTTTGATACTATGCAAATTACAATTATTGCTGGGCAGATTATCCCCAGTGTCGCGATTATCCCCCCGAGTATTCCCCATAATAATCCGCCTTCTGAAAAAGAAGCGCTGTATCCGGCATAAGTTGCCATGTTTACGCCTATAGGACCGGGTGTGGATTCTGATATTGCTATCATATCGGAAAGTTCGGAAATTGTAAACCAGGGATAGTTTTCTGCTATTTCCTTAAGGAATGGGATAGTAGCAAGTCCTCCTCCGACTGCAAACAGACCTACTTTAAAAAATTCATAAAAAAGCTGGAGGAATGTCGTCATTTTTATTCATCCTCCTTATCAGATTTCTTTTCTGGAGCAGTTTGCTTTTTCTTTTCTTTTATAATTTTAACCGTTATTCCTGCTGCTGCGGCGATTATAACTGCAATAATAGGAGAAAAGCCAAGGAAGAAAGTAACAGTAAAAGCTGCGACTGCAAGAAAGGCGGTTAAAATATCCTTTACATTTTTTTTGAAAAGCCCGAAAACAGTTACGGCTACAAGGGCACATACTGAAACTCTAATACCTGCAAGAGCGTGCTTAACATATGTATTGTCTGCAAAATGCCTTATAAATGCGGCTATAACTGTAATTATGAGTATAGAAGGAGCAACGACGCCTATTGTTGCACAAATTGCGCCTGGCACGCCTTTTTTTCTGAACCCTATAAAAGACGCTGTATTTACGGCGATAACGCCCGGAGTGCACTGCGCTATGGCATAATAGTCAAGAATATCCTCTTCGGTACACCAGTTATGCTTTTGAACAAGCTCCTTTTTAAACATAGGAAGCATAGCATATCCGCCTCCGAAAGTCAGCGCTCCGATACGGAAAAATGTGAGAAACAAGTCGATATAAATTCTCATTTTTATTTTCACTTTCAATATAACTTATATAATATAAAATTCTATCATATATAATATTTTATGTCAATAAGCATTTTGCAACGCAATTATTTAAACCTCTAAAAGAAAATTAAGCAATTACAACAAATAATTTTAAGGCAAAAACTGCTCTGCTTCTAAAATATGAGCGATGAGCAGAGCAGTTTTTTATATAAAAGATTTGTTTAATTTGGTATTCTGCCGCAAAACAGTATTTAAAAATTTATAATAAACGTCAAAATACCAAGTGTGCGCTTTATATTTTACGGCTTTTCCGCAAGCGAGCGCTCCTCGCATTCACCACCGTAAAAGTCTGAAGATATCGGAGCAGGACGGTCAAATTTAGTTTTTAGGGTATAAAAATTTTCGCCTTCTTCACTTATTCTTGCCCCCTCGACTATTTCAAGCGCATGATAGCCCATTTCAAACGAAAGACGAGGTTTTCTTCCGGTTCTAAGGGCCCATGCCATGTCTGCTGCTCCTACTCCACGGCTGTTTTTACTGGTTTTATTTTCATTGCTGTTTCCTCCGTATAATCGAATTTATGATAATTATTTTTACAAAAAATGTTAGGTAAAATGTAAAAAATATCTATCTACATATTACTTCTTTTTGTCAATTTTGACAAGTGATTTTTTAAAATAATTTAATTAAATTTATATTAATTCAAAATATGTATATTGACAATGTTTCATAAGGCGTAGTTCAGCTTTAACTAAACAAGTTGATATTTATGAAAATACGGGAGATGTTTTTAAGTTATATTGTTGTATTTTTTTATCTTATATGTTAGAATGAGTATGTAAATTTGCTTTGGTAAAAAATATACTGCCGTAATATTTTATTTATTTTAAAAATTACAAAAGCGAAAAACGGGTGAATGCTTTGAAAATTTTTGAAAATATTTATTACTCTGAACCAGGATGCACTGACAGCAGACGGACTTTAGATTTGTACGTTCCGCAAAACAAAGGTCAAGGATTTCCGGCTTTTATTTACTTTCATGGCGGCGGACTTGAGAGCGGCGGCAAAGAAGATAATGCCGTAATAGCAAAATATCTTGCAAATAAAGGCATTGCTTTTGTAAGTGTGAACTACAGAAAATATCCCGATGCAAAATATCCTGAATTTATTGAAGATGCAGCCGACGCAGTAAAATGGACAGCGGATAATATTTCTAATTTCGGAATATGCACGGGAATATATGTCGGAGGAAGTTCAGCGGGAGCATATCTTTCAATGATGCTTTGCTTTGACGAGAAATATTTAGCATCGCGCGCGGTTAATGAAGAAATGATAAAAGGATATTTTCACGATGCGGGACAAAGCACAAAGCATTTCAACGTTTTGAGGGAAAACGGGGTAGATCCAAGAAGAATTATAGCGGATGATGCTGCGCCCATTTATCATGTAGGAGAGCAGAGTTCATATCCGTATATGCATTTTGTAGTTTCAGACAACGATATTGAAAATCGTTATGAACAAACGATGCTTATGCTGTCCTCGTTAAGGCATTTCGGACATAGCGACAAAGTCACTCATACCCTGATGCACGGAAGCCATTGCGCATATGTTAAAGCCGAGGATGACAGCGGGCGCAGTGTATTGGGAAAGATGATAGAGAATTTTATTAAGCAATGTGAGATAGTATAATATGGGAAAAGAAAACTTATTTCAGAAGATAAAAAACATTTTTTCAAAAAAAAATGAAGATGATCCTGCATTCCGAAGAAAAATGGCAGAAAAACTTGATGGAAAATATATAAAGTATGTAACAGAACGGGAGAACGGAACTGAAACAGTTATAGGAAGAGAAGGACATTCAAATATAGTAGGAGAAAATGAATTTGCGGTGACCTGCGGTATAACCGAGATTTTCAGAGCTGATATTTCGGAAATGCGAGCATGGGAGCTTTTAAGTCTTGAAGGAGCGGTTTTGACAGCGTTCGACAAGGTTTCCGAAAGGGAACGAACTGTAGTAATATATTACAAATATTACAGGTAAAAATTGATGTGCAAACTGCACAATAAATTCATATTTTTATTGCACAGTTAGACAAAAATAAAAAAGCATCTTGACTTGTGACTTGCATAATATTATAATATAAACACAAGCCTTTTCTCCGGATTTTGGAAGGGCTCTTCTGAATACTTATTTTACGGAGGATAACAAACATGAAAAGAATCGTAGTAGCTCTTATGACAGTGGTTCTTCTCTGCACACTCGTAACTCCTGCATTTGCGGCAGATCCGAAGAACGCATTCGAGAATGTAGTTATGAACGCAAACGAAGATGAATTCGGCTATATTGCTAATGATAGCGAAAGAACACGAAATGGGACAAATATCAGCTATATGGAAGCATACGGCTGCGGCAACGGCGCAATGGGTGACGCTGTACAGTTCAAGAATCTTGACTTCGGCGAAAACGGCGCTAAAGAAATGACAATATTCTTCTCATACGGCGGAGAAAATACAACAACAGTAGCAGCAAAGCTTGACAGTCTGTCAGCTGAGCCTTTTGCAACATTCGCTATTACCAACACCGGCGGATGGGATAAGACAAAGGCAAAGGAATTCACAGCAGATGTATCTGTACCGGGCGGAATCCATGATGTATTTGTTGAATTCACAAACGAAGAATCAGGATCATTCTCATATATTCGCTTTACAGAAGCAGACGCTCCTATCGAAACAACAACACCTGTTGCTCCTGCAACAGCAGATATGGGCGTTATAGCAAGCATCGCTGCAATCATGACTTCTGCAGCAGGCTTCGTTGCTCTTAAAAAGAGATAAGCTTTAAATAAAATAAATTAGTAAATAATTGAATTAAAAAACCGTTCAAGGTCCGGCTTGAACGGTTTTTATTTTAACATTAATTTTAGTAAAAGATATATAATTTTTGCTGCGGTTGTATATTTTTATACGGCTTTAGGTTTTTTGGGGAGTTTTTTGCCATTACCGTTAATGGTGTTTTTGTACACGCATACATCCAAATCTTTCAGCGGACATTCAGAACATCTTGGATTTTGCGCCTTGCAGTATTCACGCCCGAAATAAACCATACGGTGACAGTATCCGGACTGAAGATCTTTCGGTATTATCGGGTCGAGCGCACGTTCTACCGCTAAGGGATTGTCGCTGTCTGCGAGTCCAAAGCGATTTGTAAGACGTATGCAGTGTGTGTCCGCAACAATACCTCCTATTTCGAAACAGTCGCCGCGTATAAGATTTGCAATTTTTCTGCCTACACCCGGAAGTGAAAGCAAAGACTCCATGTCTGAAGGTACCTTGCCTTGAAATTTTTCAATAATGATTTTAGACATATCCTTTATATTTTTTGCTTTAGTTCTGAAAAGTCCGCAAGGTTTTATAATCTCTTCTATTTGTTCGTACGATGCTGACGCCATAGCGTAAACGTCCGGAAGAATTTTAAAAAGTTCCTCGGAAACTATATTTACCCGGGCGTCTGTGCATTGTGCCGAAAGGCGTGCCATAACAAGAAGCCTGAAGGGATCGTTTGAAAATTCAAGAGAACATTCTGCTTCTGGATATAATTTGTAAAGTTCCCGTATAATTATATCCGCTTTTTTTTGCTTGCTGTTTTTCTTCATATGTATACAATCCTTTTTATAAATAATTATATGAGAGGAACATGATGTTCCTCTCATTATAAAATATAGATATTTTTAACAGCTGCTGTGTGTTTTGAAAAGCCACTTATAAGCTTTTATTTATAAGCTTCCTGCTTTTCAAAAAAGTTTACAACTCCGTCACACAAAGCCTGAGCTGAACGTTCGATATTGCCTTCTGATAAAGTCCATTGAAATTCTTCGACATTAGAGATAAAGCTCATTTCGCAAAGTGTAGACGGGAAACGATGGTCACGTGCCACGGCAAGCTTTTGATATGCTGTGGCTCTTTGATAACGGTTAAGACTTGAACATACTGTATCTGATATAGTTTCTGCAAGCATTATGCCTGAATTGTTTGAATAAAGTCCGAGATATCCGCGTGCACGTGAAGCGTTAGTACTGTCAGCAACAGAATTGTGATGTACCGAAACAAGGATATCAGGTACAACGGCACTAATCATGTCAAGTCTTTCATAGAGATCATAAGTAACATCTTCTGTTCGGGTAGTATAAACCTTTGCACCGAGAGCTGCAAGCTTTTCTGCAAAGCTGTTTGCTATAAGAAGATTTAAATTGCTTTCAAACATTTTTAATTCCGGTTCTCCGGGACCTCTTGCACCTATATCTGTGCCCCCGTGCCCTGCATCTACATATATTACTTTTCCTTCGAGAGGTTTTTCCGGATTCTGAGAAAGACCTATAGGGTTATTAAACTTAATCTTAATAAAACTTGAATCGTATTCAAGCTTAAATCCGTAATAGTTTTTCTCATCTTTCAGCATAGCTGTGTAAAGAACTGTTTTTCCACTTGCGCCTGCACTTGGAGTTACAGATTCAAAGAGAGGATTGTCGACAAGATTCATCTGCGGCATTGTTTCGGGAAGCGTGTCATAGATTACTATAGTAACTTCAGCGCCGTTTACCCAAACATCTATCGGAACGTTTTCGAGCACTTCGAAACGAAGTTCGGTATAGTTTTCGTCGTATATCTGATTATCAGACTTTACCACTTCAGATTCTGCAGAAAGCACGGCGTTGCTGTATAAGGGCTGACCTTCGACCACAGTAACACTGTCGCTTGAAACATAGCCTCCGAAACGGAGCTTGTAGTAGCCGTCTTTAAATCCTGTAATATAGTCGCGCATTCCCGGTGAGGTAGGAGTGTAATCATCATAGAATGAGGAAGTAGGAGATTTTTTAAGATAAGTATAGTCACGGTTTACCTGCGCATATATAAGAGCTCCTTCACCTATTTGGCGCATTAAGCCGGTTCTTACGGTTTTGCTGTAAGATCCGGAAGAAGCTGTGAAGGTTATGGTACCGAGATCTATAATTTCTCCCGGAGCTGCGAGACTGCCGAATTTTATAGAACCTGAGTAGACTTCTTTAATAAAAGTACCGTTCTGTGTTTTAGCTCCGAGCGTAGGGCTCAGCTGTACTGAGGCTCCGCCTACCGTTGCGGTAACGGTAGAACCGGCAGGTGCAGTACAAGAGAAATAAACAGTATCACCGCCGCTTATCCAGGTTTCAGATGACGGCGACATATTTGTTATATCGTATGAAGGAAGAGTATTTTCAACTGCGGCGACTGTTGTAGAATATGTAACCGAATGGGAGACGGAATTGGCGCCTTGCTGTAAAATATAACTGTTGTCGCCCGATGCAAGATTTGTATAGAAACTGAAATAACCGCTTTTAGTTCTTGAAACGGGATCGCCGTTTAATGTTATCGGAGATGATGGATCAGATGACCCCAGCATATATTGCGACGATTGAGCCGTTTTATATCCGTTTTGCGGATAATTTATTGCTGTAAGGCGGGTTTGTGTGTCCGATTCAGTGACACTGAGAGCAGAATACATTTCCTTAAGCTTATCCTTTATCCCGCAGGTATTTGATTCGAGATAGGCATATCCGTAGAAAATACTTCCTTTATAACACATAAGATTTCTTGCAAATTCTGCCTGTATAGGAATTTCATTTTCCGGAAATTCTTCTATTTTATGCAGAGCGTGGCCTATATACAGGTCGACGCCGGTACCGTCAAGGTTTGCATTCCACCATCTGGCGATTATATCAAAAGGCGCAACTGAGGTGCTGAAAGCCCAGTAGATCTGAGGGGCAAGATAATCAACATATCCGCCTTTTACCCACGCGAGAGCATCACAGTAAAGAGAATTATAGGCTTCAAGGCCCTGAGTGTCACTGCCGGTAACCGGAGTTCCGCTGCCTTTATTAGCATATATTCCGAATGGGCTTATCCCGAAACGACAGTCGGGATTTACTGCTTTTACAGCTTCATATATGGATTTTACTGTCATATTGACATTTTCTCTCCGCCAGTCTTCAAGAGACATGTCCGATCCGTAAAGCGCGTATTCATCGGCGTCGTCAAAAATGCCTCCGGCAACGGGATAAGGATAGAAATAATCATCCATATGTATACCGTCGACATCGTAGTTTGATGCGATAAATGCCGCTTCAGAACTCAGCATGCTGCGAACTTCCGGAACACCCGGATTGTAGTAATATTTGCCGTCTGTATACTTTACGCAGTATTCGGGATGCAGCCTTGCAGGATGATTTTCAGCAAGATCGGTAAGTTCTATTCCGGCGGTGTGTGTCACTCTGTAAGGGTTTATCCATGCATGAAGCTCAATTCCCGCTGCGTGAGCTTTTTCAATAATATATGCCAACGGATCAAAACCGTCGTCAGGTGCTTTTCCCTGAGTACCTGTCAGGAAAGATGACCAGGGATAAACATTGGATTTGTAAAGAGCGTCTGAAGAAGGGATGGCCTGAAAGAATATCGCATTGAGGTTTGCTTCAGAAACTGTTTTTACTATTTCATCAAGTTCATTTTTCATCTCGCTGACTGACAAGTTTTGCTTTGAAGGAAAGTTTATGTTAAAAACTGAAGCTATCCATACACCTCGCATTTCTTCATCTGCGGAAGCTGACGGAGAAAAAGCATACTCCGATTTTTCCTTGTCGATAGAATTCTCGGCTTTACCATATGTTTCATTAATTGCGAAAAATTTAAAAAATAAAAAGGTTATAAAAGCAAGAACTAAAACTGTCGCCGATGTTATTATTGCAAGCAGCGGCACTCTTTTTTTTGCTGAATGTACTTCGGGTTCTGTAACAGACAATTTTGAAGAAGAGCTGTTTTGAGAGTTTTCTATATTTATAAAGTCGTTGTTTTTATTGTTTTCAGGAATGTTTTTCAATTTAAATACCTCCGTATTTTTTTACATGCAGCGTTCTTTTTTGACTAAAAGCGTCAATTCTCTACCATATTAATAATATTATACACTATGAAAAATGCTATTTCAAGACATAAACGTCATAATAAAGAAGAAATATTTTGAAATATGGCAATTTTACACAATATTTGGCAAATAATAATCGGTAAAGATGCATATAATGCCAATTACTAAAATTTATGTTAAAAAAGTAAAAAAAATGCTTGACAAAGTAAAAGAAATGTGGTAATCTAATAAAGCCTTCCGCAAAGAGCGGAAGAGGGACCTTGAAAATTGAACAACGAAAGACGAGGAAAAAAGAACTCGTCAATTCCAAGAAGTAGAAGAAA
>CALWBE010000069.1 GCA_944375955.1 uncultured Clostridia bacterium
CAAGATATGCAGGGCTTCGCTTGGAGGAATGCTTCCGCATTGACACCAACGACGCAAAAAATGCCCTTGAAACAGGCGAACTGCTTGTCAAGGGCAAGGGCGGACTTTGGAGATATGTACCTATCAACGAGTCCATCAGAATCACATTCCGTGATATGTTAAAAATAACTCCTGTTGGAGAGAAGTTGTTTGTGAGACCTTACGATAAGACGCATCTTGCAATGAAGCGTTTACAGTGCTTTATTGCATATCACAGAAAGAGATTTACCGAGAACACCATAACTTTTCACGGACTTCGACACACCTTTGCACACGAACAGTACAACAAGTTTATTGAACAAGGATTTTCCGATTTCGTTGCACGCAAAAAGGTGTCGGAGCTACTCGGACATCATCGCGATGATGTGACAAGAATCTATTTGTCGGGCGGTGATGATGTATGACAAAGAAGAAAAATACCGTTGGAAACACCAAAGCCAACTCGAAGAAAGCCAACCACTTATTGAATAATAACAAAACGGAGAAAGCTGAATGCAAAGTCCCAATTCACCTTAAAATGACCTTGACCATTAAGGAAGCAGCGGAGTATAGCAATATCGGCATTAACAAAATCGATAGTATGCTTCGTGCCCCTAATTGTCCGTTTGTGCTCTTTGTAGGCACTAAAAAGCTTGTGAAACGCAAAGAATTTGAAGAATATATCAGCGATAAAATAATAATTTAAGCAACAAAGTTAAAAATTTACAAAAAAGCCTAAGATTTTTTGGTGAATTCACTTGAGGAAAAGAGCATCTTATGATATAATCTATATGTAGCAGTATGCTCTTTTTCTCTCTGTGAGAAAGGAGTTAACAATGGGAAAGAACCTTAAAGGAAAAGACTGCGGTAAGGGTATCTACCAAAGGAAGGACGGATTATACAGCGCACGCTTTGTTGATAAAGCAGGCAAAAGGCACGAAAAATACTTCGGGACGGTTCCCGAAGCGCGTAATTGGATGGAAGAAGCTAAATACGCTGACATGCACGATGGTGTTTTCGTAGCTACGGAAACTACGGTTGATGAATGGTTTGATTTTTGGATTGAAAATATCGCTGGAGATTTAGCCCCTAATACGCTTCGCAACTACCGAGAACGATACACATTCAACATTCAGCCCGTTATGGGGAAAATGTTAATAGCAAATGTAAAACCGATGCATTGTAAAAAGGTGTTCATTCAGATGGATGCCGACTATGCCGGTTCAACCATACGCCAAACATTCATTACTATGGGAACAATGTTCAAGGCTGCAAAGATGAATGACCTCATCGCAAAGCACCCTATGGATGGTGTTCGCTTTACAAAACCCGTTCGTGCAATAGATGATATTAAGTTTCTCACCCGTGAAGAACAGCGTACTTTTCTTGAAACTGCGAGGCGTTCTCATAACTACAATCAATACGCCCTCATCCTCGAAACAGGACTACGAACGGGTGAAATGATTGGTCTAACATGGGATGCTATTGATTTTGAGAACAGGACGCTTACAGTGAATAAAACATTGGAGTACCGACACGCACAGCAGTTTTGGCGTGCAGGACCGCCCAAGACACAGCAAAGCTATCGCACCATTCCTCTGACAGACAAGGCACATGGTATTCTCAAAGACATTTGGGATAATCGAAAAGGGAGAAAGGAATCACCTCTGCTCGATGAAACATTAGAGTATGTTGATAGAAGAACGGGCGTAACCTCGACACTCGTTTTGCGTGACCTTGTTTTTATCAACTATCGCACCGGTGAGCCTGCCAAAAACAGTTCTTATGATACCCACCTTTACAAGCTCTGCGACGAAGCAGGGATTACACGCTTTTGTATGCACGCTTTACGCCACACATACGCCACTCGTGCTATCGAAAGCGGGATGCAGCCAAAGGTGCTGCAAAAGCTGCTGGGACACGCCAGTATAAAAACAACAATGGACAGGTATGTTCACGTGACTACCGATTCATTAGATCAAGCTGTAAGGCAATTTGAGAAAAATAGGGTTTTCTGATATATAAATCTATATAAATCAATGCGAAAATGGCGTAAAAATGGCGTAGTAGCCAAAACGCAATCGCGAAAACCCTTGAAAATAAAGGAGATTTGAAACAAATGAAATTAGGTATCGTGGGACTTCCTAATGTCGGAAAAAGTACCCTTTTTAACGCTATAACAAAAGCCGGTGCAGATGCCGCAAATTATCCGTTTTGCACTATAGATCCAAACGTAGGTATAGCGCTTGTTCCTGATAAAAGACTTGACGTTCTTGCCGAAATGTACAATCCGAAAAAATATACACCGGCAGTAATAGAGTTTGTCGATATAGCCGGACTTGTAAAAGGAGCATCAAAAGGCGAAGGTTTGGGAAACAAATTTTTGTCGCACATACGTGAAGTTGACGCTATCGTTCACGTTGTAAGATGTTTTGAAAATGATGATATCGTTCACGTTAACGGGAAAGTCGATCCTAAAAACGATGTTGAAACGATAAACCTCGAACTGATATATTCAGATATAGAAATACTTGAGCGCAGACTTGAACGTGACAATAAGGTATTAAAGGGAGATAAAGCAATTTCCGGAGAAATAGATCTTATTAAACAGATACTTGAAACCCTTAACGCCGGAAAAAGCGCCAGAACCTTGCTTTCCAGTTTTTCTGACGAGCAAAAAGAAATGCTTCGCGATATTCCGCTTCTGAGTATGAAACCTATTATTTACGCGGCAAATATTGATGAATCTGAGATTTCCGAAGACCCGATGAATAATAAATATTATGTTCAGCTGAAAGAAATCGCCGATTCAGAGAACTCAGGTATAATTTCTATTTGCGCTCAACTTGAAGCTGAAATTGCAGCTCTTGACGACGATGAAAAAGATGAGTTTTTAAAGGATCTCGGCCTTTCATGTTCAGGACTTGACAAACTTGTCACAGCATGCTATTCTCTTTTGGGACTTATAAGCTTTCTCACCGCAGGGCCGGAGGAAGTCCGCGCATGGACAATAACAAACGGTACGCGCGCGCCTCAGGCAGCCGGGAAAATACATTCAGACTTTGAGCGTGGATTCATACGCGCGGAAGTTATATCATTTGACGATCTTGTAGCATGCGGATCTGTCGCCGCCGCGCGTGAAAAAGGACTTATGCGCTCTGAAGGAAAAGAATATGTGATGAAAGACGGCGACGTTGTGCTGTTCAGATTCAATGTTTAAAATATTAAAATAAAATATAATAAATCGGAGGAACAAATATGAAAGCAAGATTGCCAAAAGGTATGGGCGGAGGTCCGCAGAACATGCAGTCGATGATAAGACAAGCCCAGAAAATGCAGGAAGAAATGGAAAAAACACAGGCTGAGCTTGACGAAAAAGAATATGAAACCCAGGCAGGCGGCGGTGCCGTAAAAGTTAAGATAAACGGCAAAAAGGAAATCGTTTCACTTGAAATTTCTCCTGACATAGTTGATCCGGAAGATATCGAAACCTTATCCGACGTTATACTTGCAGCAGTAAACGAAGCTATAAAAACAGTTGAAAAAACCAACAGTGAAGCTATGAATAAAATTACCGGAAATCTCAATGTTCCCGGAATTTTCTGATATAATTAATATATGAGCAGTCAAAACAATACTTTTGTAGCTCCCCTTGAACGACTTGCTGAACAATTCAGAAAGCTGCCCGGCATAGGCAAGAAAAATGCCTACCGTTTGGCATATCACGTTCTTGAATATTCTGAAAGCGAAGCGCAGGCTTTTGCTCAGGCTATACTTGATGCTAAACGTCTTATATGCAGATGTAAAATATGTCAGAATATAAGCGACAGAGAAATCTGCGGAATATGTTCAGACTCACGCAGGAAAAAGAATGTTATTTGCCTTGTGGAAGATCCGCGCGACGTTGCCGCAATAGAAAAGCTCGGCGAGTTTGACGGAGTTTATCATGTTCTCGGCGGCGTCATATCTCCGCTTGATGGAAAGGGCCCCGAAAAATTAAAAATTGCCGAGCTTCTCGAAAGAATAAAATCTCTGTACAGCGAAAACGGCGACGATTATAAAATAGAGGTTATAGCAGCCACAAATCCGACTGTTGAGGGTGAAGCCACAGCTATGTATATCTCGCGTCTTTTAAAGCCGCTTGGTGTCAAAGTTACACGTCTTGCAAAAGGAATCCCCGTCGGCGGAGATCTTGAGTATGCTGATGATGTAACACTTTTCAAGGCAATCGAGGGACGCGTGGAAATATGACAGCATATAAATCGTTCAGATTGTCTTCAATACAAAAATACACTTGATAAATTATTCAAGTGTATTTTTTGTTTGCGATTATATTTTGCTAAAACACAAAGTCATACTTAGCTTTACATATAAAAAAAATAGTGATATAATTATTTAAAACATAATAAACCAACAACTCATTTCTTCATATAATGTTAATAAATATTATATGAAGAAGAGTTTTAAACATATGCTGTATCTCATATCAGAAATAATTATATGTTTTTTTGCGGTAATCGGCATGGCTTGCCTTACAGTAATTTTTTTCGATTCATATACAGCCTCAAAAACCGGCTTGAATGCCAGCATTAAAATAAATTCTATAAAAGATCCTGAAAATCCCGAGTACTCTATCAGAATTCTTGAGTCTCTTATTGCTCACAGCAATTTATCAAATATAATCGAGAAAATAGAGCTCGATAAAAATGTACCGTTCGACAGCAATACTTTTAAAAAACTTGCAGAAGAATACGGAAATCTGAGAAAGGAGGAATAGCTGAGCATTATGGATAATATGGACAGCAAAAATAACCATAGTCAAACAATAACCGGGACTGTTGAAAACGTAATATATAAAAATGAAGCAAACGGATATACTGTATGCGACATAGACTGCGGCGGAACTTTGGTGACTGCTGTGGGAACTATGCCTTTCCTCAACGAAGGAGAAACGGTTACGGTTACCGGTGAGTGGACAGTCCATTCCTCATTCGGGAAACAATTTAAAGCTGAGCATTATGAAAAACAGTTGCCGACTTCAAAAGAAACTATACTGTCATACCTCTCTTCAGGAGCCGTTTCAGGGATAGGTCCGGTAATCGCTTCAAGAATAGTAGACAAATACGGTGAGGAATCGCTTGATGTAATTGAAAATCATCCGGAATGGCTTTCAGACATAAACGGAATAACTTTAAAAAAAGCTTTAAAAATGCATGAAAGTTATCGCGAACAATTTGGCATGCGCAATGTAATGATGTTTTTTAACGGATATTTCGGTCCCGCTACAGCAGTAAAGGTATATAAGCGCTGGGGCGCAGCTTCAGTTGATGTAATAAAAAATAATCCATATCTTTTGTGCGAAGAAATAAACGGCATAGGTTTTGAGCGTGCAGATAATATTGCTTCAGGACTCGGTATAGACAGAAATTCTCCGTTCCGGCTTTTTTCCGGGATAAAACATATACTTTCTCTTGAGCTTGGAAAAAACGGAAACTGTTATCTGCCAATAGATCAGCTTACGGCAAAAGCCACGTCACTGCTTAAAGCAGATCAGGAAAAAATATCCGACGCGATAGCAGAGCTAACTGTACAAACACAGCTAATTGCCGTAAAATTCGGAAATGAAACTGCGATTTATCTTGACTACATATACAATGCCGAACGATATTGCGCAGATAAGCTTTTTGAGCTTTCAAAAACAGCCATAAACATACCTGTAGAAAAGACGGAAAAATACATTGCAAAAGCAGAACATGAGGAAAACATAATATTTGCTGACAAGCAGCGCGAGGCTATTATTCGTGCGGTAACAGACGGTCTTTTGATACTTACCGGAGGACCGGGAACCGGGAAAACCACTGTCATAAAAGCTATACTTTCCCTTTTCGATGTGCTTGATATTGAAACCGCTCTTGCAGCTCCGACCGGACGCGCCGCAAAGCGCATGAGCATATCAACCGGCAGAGATGCCAAAACTATTCATCGTCTTTTAGAAGCTGATTACGGCGAGGACAACAGGATGCATTTTCAGCGTGATGAAGACAATCCTATAAACGCCGGTGCCGTTATAATAGATGAGATTTCAATGGCAGATATACAGCTTCTTTCTGCACTTCTTAAAGCAATAAAGCCCGGGACGAAAATTATTCTTATCGGAGACAGTGATCAGCTTCCGCCGGTCGGCGCAGGTGACTGTTTAAGAGATATCTTAAACTCCGGAGTTTTCAGCAGCGTCAGACTTGATACTATTTTCCGTCAGGCATCAAACTCCCTCATAGTAGAAAATGCCCACCTTATAAATAACGGAAAAATGCCGATACTCAATGTGAAAAACAAGGATTTCTTTTTTATGGCGCGAAAAACAGGATCCGAAACTGCCGCCGTATGTGCAGATCTGTGCATGAAAAGGCTTCCTAAAGCTTACGGTTATGATCCATGTGCAGATATACAAATAATATCACCTACCAGAAAAGGAGAAACAGGTACTGTACAGCTAAATAAGCTAATACAGGCTCTGTTAAATCCCCCATCTGCCGAAAAGCATGAACGTATAATAAAAGATGCCGTATTCCGCACAGGCGATAAAGTCATGCAAATTAAGAATGACTATTCGCAGGAATGGAAGGACCGCCGCGGATTCAGCGGTGAAGGTGTGTATAACGGCGATATAGGAATTATAACAGAAATAGACCTAAAAAATGAAAAATTTACGGTAGAATTTGATGATAAAATTTCTGAATACGATTTTTCACAGACAGATGAAATAGAGCATGCCTTTGCCGTAACAGTACATAAAAGTCAAGGAAGCGAATATCCCTGTGTTATAATTCCACTTGCAGATGCTCCTTACGGTCTTCTAACAAGAAATATGCTTTACACCGCAGTAACACGCGCGCGGCAGATGGTGATACTTGTGGGAAAAGAAGAAATTATAAGTCTCATGGTTTCAAATAACCGTCAGATGAAGCGTTACACAGGACTGTGCCGTATGCTTAAGGCGTTTGTAAACACTGATTAAAACATAAAACCGTACATAAAGCTGCCGAAAGGAACTATAGAAAAAATGAGCGATAAAAATTCAGATAAGAATGAGATTATAAAAGAGATTATTTTTGAAAGCAAAAGCTGTGAGGAAACCGAAAGTATAGCAGAAGAATTTGCTAAAAAACTTAAAGCAGGAGATTTTCTGGCGTTTTTCGGTGATCTGGGTTCAGGGAAAACCGCGTTTGTTCGCGGAATTGTATCTTATATTTGCCCCAAATGCCGCGTATCAAGTCCGACATTTGCGATTGTAAACGAATATCTCGGTGGCAAAATTCCGGTTTTTCACTTCGACATGTACCGTATTTATGATGATGACAGTCTTTTTTCCACAGGATTTTACGACTATTTTGACCGGGAAGGAATAATTGCTGCAGAATGGTGCGAAAATATACCTTTTGCTCTTCCCGAAAAAAGATATGACATAATATTTGAGAAAATCAACGAAAATGCAAGAAAAATAAGAATTATAAAAAGGCAGCAATGCACCGAAAATATTTAACATATCTGATATTTGTTTCTTCTGGTCGTATATGTTTTTAGAAAAATCAGTCAAAACAGGCATAGCCGGCAAAATAATGTTTTGCCGGCTATGCCTGTTTTGGGCGTAAAATATAAAAAAACACTTATTTAACCTAAATTTAACATTAACCGATTATAAGATTTAAAAATGTTAATATATAATAAAAAATGTTATTATGAGAATTTTTAGCAATTTTCAAAAAAACGAAAGGATTTGTAAAAAATGGGGATTTTTGAAATTCTAAATCTCATTTGCGGACTTGCTCTATTCCTATACGGTATGGAAGTTATGGGAGATTCCCTGAAAAAAAGTGCCGGAAACCGTCTGAAGACAATTCTCGGCAAAATGACTTCAAACCAATTTAAGGGTTTCCTTTTGGGACTTGCGGTAACCGCCGTCATACAATCTTCTTCAGCTACTACCGTTATGGTAGTGGGATTTGTAAACTCCGGAACAATGACTCTGACTCAGGCCATAGGCGTTATTATGGGAGCAAATGTCGGAACTGCCGTAACGTCATGGCTTACTGCTCTGTCAGGTATAGGTGGTGAAGGTGCGGAACTCGTAGGATATATAGAATGGCTTAAACCTTCAGCTTGGATGCCTATACTTGCGCTTATCGGAATATGTCTCATAATGTTTTCAAAACGCGGAAAGAAAAAAGATATAGGCGCAATACTCTTAGGCTTTTCAGTCCTTATGGTAGGTATGGATATAATGTCAGCTTCGGTAAGCGGACTTAAAAATGACGAAGCCTTTAAAAATCTTTTGACAATGTTTGATAATTCGATTCTCGGCGTAATGGCAGGTCTTGTGCTTACCGCGATAGTGCAGTCATCTTCGGCATCCGTCGGTATCCTACAGTCTCTTACCGCAACCGGAGCTATTACATACGGCGCCGCTATACCTATAATAATGGGACAAAATATAGGTACGTGCGTAACGGCTCTTATTTCGTCTTTCGGCGCCAATAAAAACGGAAAACGCGCGGCTCTCGCTCATCTTTATTTTAATGTGATAAATGTTATAATTGTTCTGAGCACTTTCTATATCATAGACGGCTTTGCAGATTTTGCGTTTTTAGATCAGACTATAGGTATGTGGGGCGTAGCCGGAGTACACACCTTGTTTAAACTTATATCGGTAGCGATAATGTTTCCGTTTACAAAATGGCTTGAAAAACTCGCAGTTATATCAGTAAAAGATAAAAACGAGGACGAACAGGTCAATCTTCTTGATGAACGTCTTATTGAAACTCCCTCTGTCGCTATCGCATGCGCAGATCAGGTGGCTCGTTCTATGGCTGATATATCCTGCAAGGCACTTCGGCTTTCTCTTGAGCTTCTTTCATCTTATGACGATAAAAAAGCAGATCTCGTACGAGAATACGAGGCAAAGGCAGATGTGTACGAGGACGCTTTGGGTACCTATCTCGTTAAACTCTCAGGAGCAGATATGACTGTTCAGGACAGTCATGAAGTAACTAAACTGTTGCATATAATAGGCGATTTTGAACGCATATCAGATCATGCGGTGAATATTCTTGAGTCCGCAGAAGAAATGAAAGATAAAAAAATTACGTTTTCTAAAGAAGCTCAAAAAGAAATTTCAGTTATGGTTGCTGCTATAAACGAAATAATAAATCTTGCCGATAAGGCTTATGATGAGGATGATCTTGCAACCGCCTCTCTTGTAGAACCGCTTGAACAAGTAGTCGATAATCTTAAATATAAGATCAAGCTCAATCATATATTGCGGCTGCAGAAAAATGAGTGCACTATAGAACACGGATTTATTCTCTCAGATCTGCTTACAAACTTCGAACGTGTTTCAGACCATTGCTCAAATATAGCCGGCTGTCTTATAGAACTCTCAAAACACAATTCTCTTGATATGCATAAATATCTAGGAGAAATTAAAGACGGCAGCCGTGAATTTGATAATAAATTTAAAGAATACAAAGCCAAATATGCCTTATAAACCGTTTTTCTTCCTTATTATAGAAAATTAAACATCTTTTTAATATTTATCGCTGCTTAATATTGATTTTGCTTTTATTATTTCTAAATTTTACAATTAATGTCTGTTTATTCCTAAATGACGTCCACATATCCCATATTTTTTCCAGTTATCACATATTAGTGACTTTTAACCGCTTCGCAAGTATAATACTTATGCGCGCAGATAAGTTGCGCAGACACACATTTATTTTATTTTGGAGGAATCTATCATGAAGAAGTTTTTAGCTCTTGCACTCGCAGCTCTCATGCTTACTGCTTTCGCTGCTTGCACAGATCCTGCTGACGAAAACGTTGACGGCGAGAATCAGGACGTAGAAGGCAATGCTGATGTAGACGCTGACGCAGATGCTGACGCTGACGCTGATGCAGACGCAGACGCTGACGCTGATGCAGATGCTGACGCTGCTGGTGCAGATGCTGACGCTGATGCTGATGATGCTTCAACTGCAGCATAAGTTCATACATATAACTGAATTGATAAAAAGCCGTATTTTAAAAATACGGCTTTTTTATTTATATAAAACAACTCTGTAAAAATATTAAAACTATATTTTTAAAGCTCAGTCAATTTTTTTAGTCTCCTGTTTACACATGATTTCGTAACCGGAGGATTATGCATTGCCGCAAGCTGTGCAAGCGAGGCATCTGGATTTTCAATCCTAAGCCGTGCAGTTTCAAGCAGTTCATCTGACAATTCAGTTTTTGCTCCTTGAGAGAAAAGACGGTTTATTGCCTCTATCTGATGTGTAGCCGCCGATATTTGTTTCGACATATTTGCTGTTTCACAGTTGTTAAGACGGTTTATGGTATTGCGTATTTCCTTTTCTATAAGAGTATTGTTATATTCGAAATTTTCCTGCGTCGCTCCTATAAGGCCAAGAAAATCAACTATTTTTTCGCTTTCCTTATAATAAATAATATAATGGGAATTTCTTTTAGTATATTTTGCTTCAAGAGATATTTCCTTTAAAAAATACAGAAGCTCTCTTGACAAATTAAAATATGCTACGCTCATTTCAAGATGATAGCTCTTTTCAGGAGAACTTACTGTACCACACGATAAAAAAACTCCTTTAAGAAACTCTGTGCGGCATTTTCCACAGGAAAATATCTCGTTTCTTATCGTATAAGCTGATACAAGACTGTCATATCCGAAATATTTCAGTATTCTTACACAAACATCAGTATCCCTTATCGTTATTTTCTCCTGACTTAAAAAACTCTCGCGGTATTTCCCTACATCTATACCTATAAGCGATTTAATAAGTGATGCAGTATGCTCTATTATGCTGATATTTTCACTGGCTATGCGTATCTCCCTTTTTGAAAAAACTTGACCAAAAAGCAAGATACCTAACAAATGTGCCCTTTTACAGCATTTTTTGGAGGCTTTTGCAGCAAGAACAGCGTTCTTTGTATTTCTGTTGAATGTAGCTGTTACTGCCTTTGATTCATGACGGCTCATAGCTTTTTCCTTCATTTATTTTCTATTATTTGTATCTCGGGCTGCAATTCGACTCCGAATTTATTATAAACCCTGTTTTTTATCACCAAAATAAGAGCTTTTACATCAGCTGAAGTTGCTCCTCCGAGATTGATTATAAATCCCGCGTGTTTTTCCGATACCGCGGCTTTTCCTATGCAAAATCCCTTTAATCCGCAGTCCTCTATAAGCTTTCCTGCAAAATTCCCCTCAGGTCTTTTAAAAGCAGACCCGCAGCTTGGATATTCAAGCGGCTGCTTCTCCCTGCGCGACTGCATGTTTTTTCGGCAAAGAGCTTCTATATCCTCCCGCTCTCCGACTTTCAGCGCAAATTCTGCTCCCATTACCGCAAGTTCCGGTTTTTCCATAAATATGCTGTGCCGGTATGAAAATTTACACTCATCCCCGCTCAATAAAATAAATCTATCATTCGCACTGTCATAAGCTCTTATGTTTTTTACAACTTGTGACAGCTCTCCTCCGTATGCTCCGGCATTCATATAAATGCCTCCCCCCACTGTTCCGGGGATTCCGTATGCAAATTCAAGTCCCGACAATGACGCTTCCTTTGCCAAAACCGATACAGCCGTAAGCATAGCGCCGCATTCGGCATATATGCACAAACTTTCTTTTTTTAAAGTTTTATTCATAGCGGAAGTAAAAATTATGCACAGTCCCGACGCGTCATCCGGAAAAAGAACATTGCTGGCATTTCCTATAATATATCTTGCCTTATGTCCTGACGTGCGAACAAGTATCTCAACAAATTCGTCCTCGTTTCCCGGAAAAAATGCAAGCTCTGCACGCCCTCCGGTTTTCATAGATGAAACAGACGACAGCAAAAAATTTTCTT
This sequence comes from uncultured Clostridia bacterium, assembly GCA_944375955.1. GTDB lineage: Bacteria > Bacillota > Clostridia > Oscillospirales > CAG-382 > UMGS1052. Next base: position 11,940 of record CALWBE010000069.1, read on the forward strand.
TGACAATATGCTCAAGTCCGCGCAGATTCATGACAATTAGTCCTTTCCTAAAATAATATGTTGACCTCAGTATCAATAAATGATATAATTACTCATAATATTATACTATGACAAGTGCTTCAAAAAGAGTCTGCGCAAAAGTTCTTCAGCAAATTTTTTATCCGCATTTCCGTAGCATTTCTTTAAACTTTTATTGTTTTCAAACCGAGGAACAAGCTCTTTTATTTCAGATTCGGCAAGACTGATTCCGCATGTTCTATCGGGCATATTTTTTAAAACAATACCGCAAAGCTCTTTAGGCGATATATTTATTTGTTCAAAAAAAGATTCCGCTTCCTCCGGAGATCCCTGAACATTATATTCTATAAAACTCTCAAAATATACCCCGCATGCGTATCCGTGCGGTATTCCGTAACGTTCAGTAAGGAAATATCCCATAGCATGTGGAAATGCTGTTCCGGCTACACTTATTGCAAGTCCTCCGTATATTGACGCACAGTACAGCTTTTCACGGTCCTCATAAGTCAGCTTTGACGCTCCGGCTGAGGTTTTATAAAGCATTTCGCAAAGTATCTTCACGCCTCTTAATGCAAAACTTCTGCATATTTCATTTGAAGTACGGTTAAAATAGCTCTCCACACAGTGACAGAGCGCGTCGACCGCCGTAGAACATGTTATATCATCCGAAAGTGTCATGGTATATGACGGATCGCCAAAAGATACAGCCGGATAAGTATACTTGCTTCTGAAACTTCTTTTGTACCCTGATGTATCGGTAATAACTGAAACCGATGTAACTTCACTTCCCGTGCCTGCTGTAGTTCCTACTGCTATTACCGGAAGAGGCTTTTTATTCCAGTTGCCAGAATACATGCTTTCCATATTCATTCCAGCGTCAGATGCAAGCACTGCCACTGCTTTTGCAGCATCGAGCGGTGATCCTCCACCTATACCGACAATAAAATCAGCGCCGAATGATATCGCCTCATCCGCAGCTTGTCTGCAAGAAGCATATGACGGGTTTTGTTCTATTTTATTATAATGTTTATAACTTATTTTCACAGTTTCAAGAGCATTTATAACATCTCTTAGAGCTCCGCATTTTTCCGCTGATTTTCTGCCTGTAACAATAAGGCATTTTCTTCCGTATTCCGAAAAAATGTCTGAATTTTTGACGATACATCCTTTTCCGGTTACAATTCTTGCAGGCATAAAAAAGTTCATTTCCATAGTCTATACTCCGAAAATCATTCTGATATACATAGTTATTATATACTATCATCTTAAAAAAAACAATACCGCAAACTGCGGCAAAAATAAAAAAGGAGAATATTTTATGATAAGAAAAGACAATCAGTTTAAAACAGAACTTCGAGAAAATATGCGCGGCGGAGACGGCGTTGTGACCGTCACAAATTTTGTCTCACCTGAAGAACTTAATGGCAAAGGCCGCCTGTTCGGTAAAATAATTCTTAAACCGGGCTGCGGAATCGGATATCACATACATGAAAACGACAGTGAATTATTCTATATAATAAGCGGAACGGCAATTTATAATGACAACGGGAAAGAAACCGTAATAAATGCCGGAGAAGTTGCTATAACTCCTGCGGGAACCGGACATTCTATAAAAAACGAATCAAATGAAGATGTCGAACTTATAGCGCTTATTGTTTATTCATAAAATGTATTTTTACATATGAATTTTAATATATAAAAGGGAAGATATATCATATCTTCCCTTTTTTCTTCAAATATGCAAAATAACCGCTTATTCTTCAGATTTTGCCTTGCGGGTATTTATTTTATAGAAAATATCAGGATCAAATTTGAATTTTCTTTCATATGTCATAAGACCGTTTACTTCCTGTTCTACATCATAAAGCTGAGTATAGCAAAAGCCCATAAAGGCATCGTTGTCAAGCAGAATATTAGTAAGCTTTTCATATCTCTCGACAAATTCGGAGTCATTCTCCGGAGCCACGCCGTAACCCCAGCCTTCCTTCTTATCGCTCTTTCTTATTCCTCCGTATTCGCTCATAAATAACGGTTCGCCGCGATAAGTCTGACGTTTCGGATCCGCACGGTATATCTGATCCTTTACAATACCGTTCTTTGCGTCTTTATAGTATTCTTCAAACTTTGCAGGATCCTGCTCATAATCATGAACGTCAAAAATATCCGTAACAACATGAAAATTGCCGCTGGTATCTATACAAGGTCTTGTCTTGTCTTGCGCTTTTGTAAACTCATATACAGTCTTTATAACTTCATTGCACTGACGCGTTCCGTTGTTATCCCATGTTTCATTAAAAGGACACCATCCTATTATAGACGGATGAGAATAATCCCTCTCTAACGTCTCAAGCCATTCCGGGAGGAAATGTATAAGAGCTGATTCTTTTGTAACATCAAGTCCCCAGTTTGCGTGTTCTCCCCATACGGTATATCCCAGCTTATCCGCCCAGTATAAAAATCTCGGCTCAAATACTTTCTGATGCAGCCTCGCTCCGTTAAATCCAAGCTTCATCGAACATTCAATATCGTTCTTCAGCGCTTCGTCATTTGGCGCGGTATATATTCCGTCAGGATAAAATCCCTGATCCAATACCCATCTGCCGAATACTTTTCTGCCGTTAAGATAGAACTTATTATCTTTAAGAGCAACAGACCTCATTCCAAAGTAACCGGAAACGCTATCCAATACCTTTCCGTCTTTTTTTATCTCAACAACCGTATCATAAAGATTTCCTTTTCCGATATCCCATAAATGAAGTTCCGAAAGCGAAACAGTTACAAACGGCTCGGAAGACATTATTTTTACCGAAGCCTCGCCGGTCTCAATTCCGTTAAAGCTTGTTTTTATACTGAGCTCCGCTCCGACTGCCGCATTCGTAACATAAAACTGAGCAAGAACATCGCCCTTATTTATATCGGCGGTATATCTTATATTTTTAATATGTGCCGGTGAAACGCATTCCATCCATACCGTCTGCCATATTCCGGTTGTTCTTGTATAAAAACATCCGTAAGAGTTGTAATTTGAGCTCTGTTTTCCTGAAGGCTGATTCCAGCCGCGCAAATTATCCTCAGCACATACCGTTATGTAATTTCCTTCATTCGTATTAAGCAAATCGGTTATATCGGCTGAAAACGGAGTATATCCTCCGAAATGCGATATAGCCTCTTTGCCATTTACATATACCGTAGCTTTATAGTCAACAGCTCCGAAATGAAGTATTATTCTCTTTCCGTTTTTAAACCATTCCGAAGGAATATCTATGTCTCTACGATACCATACGCAGTTTATAAAATCAGTATTTCCTATACCCGACAACTTGCTTTCGGGACAAAATGGAACATTTATTTTATCATTAAGAGTTTTCCTCTTGTAAAATTCCCTGTCTTTTCCGGAATTTCCGTTGTCTATTTCAAACTCCCATGTTCCGTTGAGATTTATCCAGCAGTCTCTTACAAGCTGCGGGCGGGGATATTCTGCTCTTGGTATTTTTATTTTATTTTTATCAGTACTCATTTGCAAAAACTCCTTTTTTATTTTTCTTGATTTATTTCAATTCTATTGTAAAACTTTAATTTAGTAAATGAAAAAAACTATTGAATAGTTGACATTTTCTACTTTTTAATATATTATATAAGCGAAAAGGAGAGGATTTCTGCTGAAAATATTAAGGATAAAAACCCTATGGCCGGAAGACGAAGGCTTTGCTCTCAGAAGAAATACTGTTGGCAATGAATATATATTCATACATATATTAACTGAACTATACGTGGACATAGAGGGAGAAGATAAAAAGCTGCCTGTGGGAAGCTGTATATGTTTTCCGCCCGGGTCATACCAATATATAAAAGCCGCAAAAGGCGGGCTTATTCATGACTGGATGCATCTGAGCGCTGATTTTAAAAAAATTGCTTTAAAATACGGTTTTATACCGGGTAAAGTGTATACCCCATACAATGACGGATTTGTCACAGAGCTTATGCAGTCTGCAGAACTTGAAAAAATGAACGCCAGCGAATTCTCCGAAGACATATGCGAGATGAAAGTTTCGGAGATTATCGCAAGACTTGTAAGAGCTGATAAAAACAGCCATACCGAAAATATTTCCCCTGATGTAAATTCAGCTTTTTCAGAAGCGCGCGCTCTTATACATCTCGAATACCGCAAGCCGTGGGAAATAGAACAAATGGCTGAGCTTGTACATTTATCACCATCAAGATTCTTTTCACTCTACAAATCAATTTTCGGCATTTCTCCGAAAAGCGATCTTTTAAATGTGCGTATGGAACACGCAAAAAACATGCTGGTTGACGGCAAGCTTTCGGTAAAGGAAGTTTCCGAAATGACAGGATATACAAACATATATCACTTTATACGCTCGTTTAAAGCGCACACCGGCAAAACTCCCGGCAAATACAGAAAATCTAACAGTATTTAAATAAACAAGGCATACTTAAAACGGCGGCGCACGAAGTTTTTCTTCGTTCGCCGCCGTTATTTTAATATTTTTTATATGCTATGATGACACGCACAGTTCCTGTAGAATCGAGATATGCTTTTACATTATACCCGTCTCCTGCCAAAAGAGTTTTTATATAGTCAATTGATGTCTGTGTTATCGCATCGTCCAGCGAATCACTGCTGTCCTTTGGTATCGAATAGCCGCTTTGATTCATTATAAAGCATTCGGCATAATCCCAAAGCTTATAGCTGTTTCCTATATATTTAACACTTGCGCCATCAATAGAAGTAACCATTGTTTCCGTCAAAGACACTAATCTATCGGCTTCAGCTCCATTGAACTTAACCTGTACTACTCCCAGCGTAGGTATCGTATAACTGCTTATATCGCTGTTTGATGCTGACGTTAAAAAGCTGTAATTTCCTTTATAATTGAATATTACTCCGTATGAATGTATATCTCCCGTTGCGTCTTTCAGGACAAGATAATCAAGATATCCGTCGCTGTTAATACTGTAGTATGCCACATTTTTCTCTGTAAGAGTGATCTGAGACAGCCTTGACTGATATGTTTTTACATACGATTTCCCGTAATAATCTACAAGCACGGCGTCTGCGGTTATCCTGCCTTCTTTTATCGCGCTTTTTACCTCGGATACATCTGTATATTTTGCCGAAAATTCTTTTACGGTCATCTCCAATAAATCTTCGTCATATCTGACATATACAAGCACTCCGGTTCTAAAATTGCTGTCATCAGTTTTTATACTGTAGCTCTTTCCGTCAAAAGCTTCAACAGTAACAAAATAACCTTCATATGTCTTCCCGTCTCCGCCTGTATATTCTTTTTTGGAAACATCAGTGGAAAGTCCCAAAAATTCGGACGATATGCTTCCGGGTTCAACCGCGGCAACAACTCCGGTCTTTCCTATAAGAACTGTCACCGTATCTCCTGCTGCAAAAGTTCCTTTACCGCTGAATGATATAGCTGCCTGCGAAGTTTCGATTTGATATTCATTTCCGGCAACCGTTATTGACGAAGGTGAGACTGTATCCGGGAGTATACTTTCAAGCACGCCTGTTACCCTGTCTGAATATATCCATACAGTTTTGAATGTCGGTGAATAATATACAACGTCATAATCTCTTATTACGCTTTTATCCACTTCCTTTCCGTCAAGATAGTATGACGCTTCATCTGCATCAAATCCGAGTTTGTCCTTCCATGTGTCTCCGTTTACTATTTCCGGCCCCTTTAATGTTGCCGATACCAGCTCGCTGTATGACAAACCATTATCTTCATATATATCAGTATCATATATATCGGCTTTTTCTGCGTACTCAACAATTCCGCTGCTTCCTAGATAAACGGTTATAAAATCATTTTCACCCAAGCTTGCTTGATTTTTAAAAAGCTCTTTCACATTCTTAGCAAGTGTATAGCTTTTATCCCCAAGCATTATCGTTTCGGGATTCTCCTTCGAAGGAAGAACCGATGTCACAATACCGCTTGCATCTGTATTGTAAACAAATGCCGAAGATAATGTATCACAGGTATATACAAGCGATCTTTCATCTATCGTGTTATTTTCAGAATATATATCATTGCGGTATATTTTTGTGATTCCCTCGGGAAGTTCAGCTTTGCTTTCCGCTGCAAATGGCTCGGAAGCACTATATGCTTCAACTGCGCATCCATCTTCACCGAAAAGAAGCACAACACTTTCTTCCGGTGAAAATACACCGTCTGAAAGATTTCCTTCATAGCTGCCAGCGGGAGCTATATTATATGTGACACCCGATACGACTATACTTTGAGGGGAATATTTATCAGGAAGATATCCCTCTATAATTCCTGCAGTTTTATCATCATATATCCACACCGATGAAAATTCGGGAGAATAGTAAAGAACGTCATACAGTTCGATATCTGAAGAATTTACAGTCTTTCCGTCTTTATAATATACAAAACTGTCCGTTGCCGATATGTCATTCATCCATGACGAAAGATCGGTTACGATATAAGGGCCTTCCTTTTTATCTTCCACAAGAGCCGAATAATCTATGTTTCCGTCGGAATCCGCAGCAGCTCCTATAGTCTGGCAGTACGGAACTCCGCTTTTATTATACGTGCAAAGAGTATTATATATCAAATACATGCACTCTCTGCGTGTAAGTTCATCACCGGTTTCGGCGGAAATTCCCGTATTTAGCTTTAGAGATTTATATTTTGCAATCTGTCCTTCAGGATAAGAGCCTATAAAGTCAGCATCTGTATAACCTAAAAGCTTTAATACTATAGTCACGCCTTCTTCAAGCGTTACATTTCCTGACGGACGAAAAGTGCCGTCAAGATATCCCTTTATCCATCCGGCGTCAACCGCTGTGCGGATATATCCGGCTGCCCAGTGCCCTGCCTGCACATCAGGGAAAACAGAATATGCCGCTTTTACTCCGGCATCATCTTTGTAAGGCGAAGCGCTTACAGCCATTTTCACAAACTCGGCACGGGTAACGCTGTTTTCAAGATTGAGATTACCGTTTTCATCACCCTGCATAATTTCAAGAGCTCCGACAATTTCAATTATTTTCTGTTCGCTTAGTCCGGCACTTTTTTCTACCGCAAATGCAGAAACAGCTGAAAGCAATACAAGAGCAAACGCAATAGCCGCTCCGACAATTCTTTTCATAAATAAAAGTCCTTTCTGTTTATAAATAATTAACCTTTACTCATAACGCAACGCATCTATCGGATTGAGTTCCGACGCCTTTTTTGCCGGTAAATATCCGAATAATACTCCAACTCCTACAGAAATACCCACTGATACCACTATCGAAGTTAATGTAGGCGATGCCGACATGCTTAAAAGATCGCCTGCAGCGTCCGCTCCTATCACCCCTAAGGCAATTCCGAATATTCCTCCGATAAGACTTGTAGTCATAGCTTCTATTACAAACTGAAGCTTAATATCCCTGCGCTTTGCTCCAAGAGCTTTTCTTATGCCGATTTCACGTGTACGCTCAGTCACAGAAACAAGCATTATGTTCATTATGCCAATGCCGCCTACAAGCAGTGATATGCCAGCAATACATGCTATAACAACAACCATTGTGTCAAGTATGCTGGTTAAGGTATCAAGCACTTCCGCAAGCGCCATAACCGAATATGCATCCTCATCTTCATATGTTGCATAAAGCTCATTCAGCATAATCTGCTTTACTTGCGATACTGTATCCTCGCTTGACGCAAGCAATGTATACGAACTCACTGTTCCGGTTCTTGACATCCTCAGCGCCACGGTGTATGGTATCACAATAAAATTATCCGAGCTGTCTTCATCTGTCGCGTCGGTAATTTCCTCCGCAACTCCTATTATTTTATATATGTCTCCGTTTATTTTCAGCGTACTTCCTACAGCATTTCCATTGTAAACCTCAGAACTGTTATAATAGGCTCCTACATAGCACACTTTTTCTCTGGCATAACAGTCTATATATGAAATAAACCTTCCTTGATCAGTATTATAAGATTTTACTGTCAAGTATTCTTCTCCGACTCCGCTTATACTTGTAGAAAGATCTTCTGTCCAACCGGTCGGCCTTACAGTAGCCATTACGTTTACGGTAGGAGTATATGCCTCAATAACATTTCGATTTTCTTCAACAAAATCATACATGTCATCTTCAGTATAAGATCTCGTTGATCCTCGTCCGGTCAGCGTAACCGTTATTGACTGAGTACCCATGCTTTCAAAAGAATCCTCAACTTCCTTTGTCATGCCGTTTCCGAGACTCATTATAAGTATGACAGAACCTACACCTATTATAATTCCGAGCATTGTAAGAAAAGCTCTCATTTTATTATTTAAAAGACTTTTAAGAGCCAGGATAAAAGACTGAATTATTCCCATACCTTAAATTCCGCCTCCTTCTTCAGTATTTTTTTTCTGAAGCTCTATCGGAATATCCGGATTGACGACGGCTTCTGGAACATTCGAAGGTCCATCATATACTACTTTTCCGTCCTGAAGTCTTATTATCCGTTCCGCCTTTACTGCAATCGAGTTGTCATGTGTTATAAGTACGATAGTATTTCCATCAGAATGCAATTTCTGCAAAAACTCTAATACCTCTCGTCCCGTGCGTGAATCAAGTGCTCCGGTTGGCTCATCGGCAAGTATAACTGACGGATCACCTACAAGCGCTCTTGCGATTGATACTCTCTGCTGCTGACCGCCGGACAGTTGCGACGGCAAATTTTTCGCCTTCTCCGACAATCCTACTTTATTCAAGACTTCCTTTGCCCTCTTGCGCCTTATACTTTTTGGTACTCCGGCATACAAAAGCGGCAATTCTATATTTTCTATTACCGTCAGCTTAGGTATCAAATTATATTGCTGAAATATAAATCCAAGCATTTTGTTTCGTATTTCCGCAAGCTGATTATCATCCATTGTTCCGACATCTGCTCCGTCAAGGTAATAGCTGCCTTCCGTGGGAACGTCAAGTGCGCCTATTATATTCATACAGGTAGATTTGCCTGAACCTGACTGCCCTACTATCGCAACAAATTCTCCCTTATGTATCTTGAATGATATATCATCCGCCGCTCGCACCTCGGTATCACCCATCTGATATATCTTATATATATGTTCAAATACTATAAGCTCTTTCATATCTACCTCTCTCAGCGACTGCCGCCGGACGGCATTCCTCCGCCACCGGAAAACTCTCTCTGGCCTCCTCCAGACGGCATTTCACCACCAGATCCTCTCATCGGAACAGATGCTCCGTCCACAGGCACGACAGTCGCTCCCATTCCAAACATTGAAGAGAACATATTCTGACTGACATTTACCATTTCATATATAACTATATCTCCTTCTGAAAGCCCTGATTTTATTTCTATATAATCCTCGTCGTTTGCACCAAGTTCTACCTTAACAGTTTCAGTTTCAGGCTTCTCTGTTAAAACTCCCTCTTTATCTTCAGATGTAAATCCTGATTTTATTATTTCCACTGTATTGCCACGGCTTACAGCAGATACCGGTACCGCTATAACGTTTTCTGTATTGCTTATAACAATTTCTGCATTTATATTCATGCCCGGAAGTAACTTGTCATTTCCTTCTATCTCTACAGTAACAGGATAAACCGTTGTTCCTCCTGACGAGCTTCCCACAATACTCTTTTTAGTTACTATGCCGCTGAATTCTTCATTTTCTATTGAATCTGATGTTATCTTGACATTCTGACCTACTTCTATAAGACTTAAATCCAATTCGTCAATATTAAGATCAAAGGTAAGCTTTGACATATCATAAATGATAGCAAGAGATGTTGTAGATGACATTGAGCTCGAACCTATTGTATCAAGTTCCTTATAATTCTTTTGAACGATAGTACCTGATATCGGAGCTTTAACCGTATAATCCTCAAGCTGTTCCATAAGATCTTCAAGAGCTTTTACCTGATTGTCATATGTCTTCTTCAGCTGTTCCGCCTGACTGTCAAGAGTCTCAGACTCTAAAACTGCCGCAAGAAATCCCTTAGAGACTTTATCTCCTTCTTTTATATTAAGCGTTTCTATCTTTCCACTTGCCGAAGCCGTTATGGTTTCCTCTTCGTTATATTTAAAAGTTCCCGATCCGGCGCAGTCATATGTACTTCCATCCGTACCTATAACACTCGCATATGCACTCATTCCGAAAGTTATACCTCCCGGATTTTTCACCGATATGGTTATATTCCTTACCGTAGAGTTATTTGCGTTTGTACTTGTAAGATTTGATATCTCACTTACATATCCGTTTAACACCTCACCCGTTGAAGCAAATGTAACTATTGCTGTGGCTCCGGTTCTTATATTATCGGTATTCGCGGCAAAAAACGGTATATCCAAAAGCATTGTATCGCTGTCTACTATGTATGCTATTTGAGCTCCGTTAGCGACGCTGTCGCCTTCGTCTACATAAACATCGCGCACGGTTCCGCTGTAATCGGAAATGATATTCAGATCTTCATAGTCGGCTAAAGCGTCATTGTAATCTTCCAAAGCGTCAGCCACATCTTTTCTTTTTTCTTCAATATCGTCTTCAATATCGGAAGAATCTATAACGTAAAGCACGTCATCTTTCTGGACTTTATCCATTTCCTCAAAATCTGCGCTCAATATATCGCCGGTAACAGTCGTCGTTACCGTATATGAGTCGTAAGGCTGAAGCGTACCTGTTCCGGTAAGTGTTGTTGTTATATCATGCCTTTCAACCGTATAATATCTGTATCCCGCAGAAGCAGAACTTATTTGATTTTTTATTAAAGCTCCAAATACTGCCGAGCGCAGCGGAGGAACAAAAATTATTGCGGCAATCGCGGCAATTATTAAAAGTATTATTATTAATACGATTCTGCCGGCTGTAATACGCTTTTTTCTAATTTTTTTCTTTTTTCCGCCGGAGACTGAAACCGACACCGCATCGTTACTTTTGCTGTTTTCGGAAACTTTGTTTTTGTTCTCGCTTTCGCTTTTTTTCATATTTACCTCCGATTTAATAAATTTATATAAAGATCAATTTATAAATGCTTCTGTTATCAAACTGTGTCTCCGCATAATGCGGTATTTCACCGCGGAAATTATAAAGCTCTCGGGTTTATAAAAGCATAAAGACTTTTTTACTTTATCGCTGTAATATTATTACATTTCAATGTGTTTTAAGAATGTGATTTAAGTGAAAATCTCCTGTTTTTTTTTGGTCGCTTTTTTGAACGAATTGTTAATTGATCGTTAATTCAAAAACAAATTTAGGCAATTAAGTTTTATTTTTTCTTAAGGATAAAACATTTTTCTTTTTATAGGTCTATACCGCTCACATAAAAAAGGCTGACAAATTCATCAGCCCTTTTTAACCTGTGTAAAAAAATTGCATTTTCCCAAAATAATACGGCAATTATTTCGCACAGAAATCGTATTGGAAAAACATTTACTATTGATGCTTAAAATTTTCAGTCATTAATAACACAAAGCCATTATATTTTTTAAATTTATTCCGGAAGAACACTGAATTTTCTATACCTTGCCGCCTGCGTATTGAATACATCCGTATAATCTCCCGACAAAGAATAAATTTCCCCGTCATTGAATTTCAATTCAAAAACCAAGGTCTTGCCTTTTAGTTCATCTACTTTTTTTCCGCTTTTATATACCGGGATCCAGTCTGTACTGTCGCCGCAAAATTCAATGCAGTCATTATGGCTGTATCCTTCTATGGGTCTTGCAAACCCCAGAGTATTGCCTGCTACTATTTCGTCTTCATCGGTTATATATACGGCGGCAGTTGCGCTTTTCGCTTTAAGATTATAATGCATTTCTCCGCCGTGCCAGACTTTTTCCCGAGTCGCGACAGCAGACGGTTTTCCGGAATCTTCAGACTTCAAATATATAAATCCGTCGCTGCGCATATTGTATATAAGCATATTGCCTGTGCCCGGTTGGTGAAATGCCGGCCCGTGCTCAAGCTCAGACGCGCTGCAATAAAAATTTACGCTTCCGTCATCAAGCACCGCGGCATTTGATACCCAAACCATCTTATATCCGGAATCAAGCCCACTTATAAACGGTTCACGCAGACTCCTCTGCCAATAGCGTCCGTCATATGAATAGGCAAGCTGTGTATCCATTATGCCGTTCTTATATTTCGCGTTAAGTTCGCTCTCAAGTCCTCTGTATATATGAGGTATGCCTATGTACATACCGTAATACTCAAAAGCATACATCCCGTATATTTCAGCAAGACGCTCGTCCAGCGAATCTACATTAAGGCAGTTTCTGTATTCGGTATAGTTTATCCAGTCTTGAGTTTCTTTATATCCGGCACGCCTTATTCCCCAAAAAGGACGCTCGCAAATCGTATAGCATTTATGATTTTTATTATAAAATACGCTTGTTAGAGGCTCAGCTCCGTCTCCCCAAAAAGCGCCTTCCTTCTTCTTCCAGTTTAAAAGATCCCCCGAAACATATACCGCGTCATTTATTGTAAGCTTGCCGTAATCGGCTTCACTCATCAAAATCTTATAACGTTCTTCTTCGCAACAATATATATCTTCAAAAATTGCGGCAATCTCCGCGCATTCTGGAAGTTCCATTATTTCGTGGCTGTACGTTTTGCCTTTTTCTCCGGGATGTTCCCAAAGTTTCTCGGGGACAAAATGTGTTCCGTCATCAGACACAGCAGAAAAAAGCTTCATGCCTTTGAAATTTTTGCTGTGTGCAAAATAAAGCATCCGATACTTGTTGTTTTTAAGCCGAAAAACCTGCCCTGTACTGTAATCGGTACTGCAGACACCATCATTATATTCAGCTGCAAGTACGGGTTTTCCATATTTTCTTATGGTATTATCCCTTGCAAACAAACTATTGTCATCGAAAAAAAGCTGTTTTTTCATACCGGTCCCTTTCCTTAAAACCTCCGCTTTTAAAAATTTCTGAGGTTTTTAATGCTTTTTGAGTTTTAAGTCATCCTATTGTCTTTTTCAGATACTCTATCTGCTTTGTGACGGATGCTGTGCCTGTTCCTCCGGCAGAAATTCGTTTTTCTACACAGTTTTTTAAGGATATTTCTTCGTAAAGGTCTTCTTCGAACAGATCTGAATGCTTTTTATATTCATTCAACGGAAGTTTATCAAGAACCGTATTTTTATTTATGCATTCCGCAACTATTTCTCCTACAATCTTATATGCCGTGCGGAAAGGCATACCCTTCTTTGCCAAATAATCTGCAATATCCGTCGCATTTATAAATCCTCTTCCCGCTGCCGCATACATGTTGTCCGGCAAAGTATGCATAGTCTCTATCATAGGTGCAAAAATTCCGAGACATGCCTTTACAGTATCCACACTGTCAAATATTGCTTCTTTATCTTCTTGCATATCTTTATTATAAGCAAGCGGCAAACCTTTCAGCATCGTAAGAAGCGCAATAAGATTTCCGTAAACTCTGCCGGTTTTTCCTCGTACAAGTTCCGCCATATCCGAATTTTTTTTCTGAGGCATTATACTTGAACCGGTGGTAAATGAATCATCAAGCTCTATAAATTTAAATTCCCACGACGACCAAAGTATAATCTCCTCGGAAAATCGGGAAAGATGCATCATAACTATAGAAAACGCAGATGCAAGCTCTAAGCAGAAATCCCGGTCTGACACGCCGTCAATGCTGTTCTGAGTGATACCGTCAAAACCTAATTTTTCCGCTTCAAATTCACGGTCGGTATTATATGTCGTCCCCGCAAGCGCGCATGAGCCGAGAGGAGAATAGTTCATTCTCTTTACTGCGTCCTGTATTCTTGTAATATCCCTTGCAAACATCATTCCGTATGCAAGTATCTGATGAGCAAATGTTATAGGCTGTGCTCTTTGAAGATGAGTATATCCCGGCATTATCGCATCTTTATTTTGTTCTGCCTGAACAACGACAGCCGATATCAGCTTTTTTATAAGCATGATTATCTCTTTCGCTTCATCGCGAAGATATAATCTTATATCAACTGCCACCTGATCGTTGCGGCTGCGTGCCGTATGAAGCTTTTTGCCGAGATCTCCGAGTCTCGACGTGAGTACAGATTCGACAAACATATGTATATCTTCCGCTTCGGGATCTATCTCAAGCCTGCCCTCTTCTATATCGCTTAAAATTTCAGACAAAGCCGCTATAATCCTTCCGCTTTCTGACTCAGAAATAATTCCCTGTTTTCCCAGCATTGCCGCATGTGCCATTGAACCTGTTATATCCTGACGATACATTCTTTTGTCCACAGAAATAGAAGAATTAAAATCATCAGCTTTTTTATCAAGCGCTTTGGAAAAGCGTCCTGCCCACATTTTCTCCATAAATACATTCCTCTTCAGCTTTTAATATAAATACACATAAATTATATCACATTCCGCATAAATATTCAATAATAATTATGTGATAAAGACGGCGAAATATCTTGCAAAAAAAAGATTCAAATGGTACAATGTATTATATAAAGAATTTTTATCCACACCGAGAAGGCGGTTATAACAAAAGTATGCAAAATAAAGCTCTGCGTTTTCTTACAATAGGCGACGTAGTCGGAAAAAACGGTCTTGAGTTCATAAAGAAAAATCTTTGGAACATACGTAAAGAATACAATATTGATATAGTAATAACAAACGGTGAAAATTCTGCTCCGGGAAACGGAATAACCAAAGCTTCCGCAGAAATTCTTTTTATGTCCGGTTCAGATATCATCACTTCAGGAAATCATGTGTTCAGAAGAGCCGAAGTATATACATATCTTGACGACGAATGCCGTATACTTCGTCCGGCAAATTATCCTGCCGGTGCGCCGGGATTCGGATACGGAATTTTTTCTTTTTCAGGCTACCGGATTCTAATAATGAATATTTTAGGTACTGTCTACATGGAAAATGTATCCGATCCGTTTATGACAGCGAGCCGTATACTTGAAAAAGAAAAAGGGAATTTTGATATTGCAGCAGCTGATATACATGCAGAAGCTACAAGTGAAAAAGCGGCTTTTGCATATTATTTTGACGGTAAGCTCGATATAGTTTTCGGAACTCATACTCATATTCAGACAAACGATGCTCGCATTCTGCCAAACGGCACAGGATATATTACTGATATAGGTATGACAGGTGTATATGATTCCATACTCGGAGTAAAAAAAGAACTTGTCATAAAAAGATTTCTTACTAAAATGCCTGTCAGATTTGAAGAAGCTGACGGTGAAACCGCTTTATTCGGAGCTGTTTTTGAATATGATACCGTTCTTAGATGCGTAACTGATGTCAGCGCTCTGAAAATCTTTCCAGAAAAAAAAGCCGAATAATAAACATATTAATATTTACATTTTTAAATTCAGGAAAGGAATTACATATAATGGGGAATTTTATCGAACTTATTAAAGTATTTGTAATCGGCATTGTAGAGGGAATAACCGAATGGCTGCCGATAAGCAGTACTGGTCACATGCTGCTGTTTGATGAGTTTTTAAAAATAAATATAGGTCCGAATCCCGATATATTTTCGCGTTTGTTCATTGATGTGATACAGCTTGGCGCAATACTTGCAGTCGTATTTATTTTCTGGCATAAAATGTGGCCCTTCGGTCTTGACACAAACAAAAAACCAGTAATAAAAAAAGATATTTTTTCTATGTGGTTTAAAGTTGTAGTCGCTTGTATACCCGGGGCAATAGCAACAATATTATGCAAAGATCAAATCGATAAATATTTAAATACTCCGTTTGTCATTGCCGCCGCACTAATAGTTTACGGTATTGCTTTCATTATAATTGAAGACAGAAACAACAAGAAAATTCCTTCGGTTAAGATTCTTCCTGAAATCACATATAAGCATGCATTGTTGATAGGACTTTTTCAGGTTCTTTCAATAATTCCCGGCACGTCTCGTTCCGGTTCCACTATTATTGGCGCGCTGCTGATAGGCGTATCGAGAAAAGCCGCGGCGGAATTTACATTTTTCCTTGCTGTACCCGTAATGTTCGGTCTCAGCGCTATTGAGCTTTTAGATTATATCCTTGATTTCGGAATAACAGTCACAGAGCTTTTCATGCTTGGATTCGGAATGCTTGTAGCGTTTGCTGTTTCTCTCATTGTAATAAAGTTCCTTATGAACTATATACGCAAGCACGACTTTAAGGTTTTCGGATGGTATCGAATAATTCTTGGCATTATTGTTATTATATATTTTTCTATTTTCGCAAAATAATAATTTTTTAACTTTAAATAAACACAGACCGAATATAAAAATTCGGTCTGTGTTTGTCTTTAGTTTCTTATATAAACTTGAAAAAATATATATTTTCTAAAAAAACTCAATATAAGTTTTCATATATTCCGTCACCTATAAACTCACGTATAAGCGATGAAGCAGGAACAAGCTCTTCCGGTATTTCCGTAACAAGCTTAAAAAACTCAGTTGTCCTTTTTAAAAGTCCGCCAATCATATTAAAATCAGCTGTGCAGCCTTCAAGTGCACGAAAAACAAACGGCTTTAAAACCCCAGCTTCAAAGCTGTGAAAAGTATTCAGTTTTTTATCGGCAAGCTCCTTATACGGATATAAATATTTATTTTCCCCCTCAAGAACATCCTCCCACATCGATATTGTTTTATCCGCATGCGCTCCTCGATAAAGAAGATCTCTCGAAAGTCTTCTTACAAATCTAAGATCCTTACCTGTTACAGCTTCGGTAACACCATCTATTGAAATTCCATTTGATACACTGACAAAAATTTTGTAAATTTTTTCAGCATCAATGCCTTCTATCAATATAGGATTCAGCCCATGTATCCCTTCTACAATAACAAATCCATCACTTCCCGCGGAAATTATGCTGTACTCCCCGTTGCGGCTCTGAGTTGAAAAATCATATTTCAGCAATTTATATTCTCTGCCGCTCAACACACATTTTATGCAGTTTCTTATCTCTTCGCAGTCTATCGCGGTAATATTCTCATAATCATAGCTTCCGTCTGCTTTTTTAGGAAATTTGCTATGATCATGATAAAACATGTCAAGGCTTATCACACCAGACTTATATCCTCTTCTATTCAAAGAATCTGAAAGCAGATTTGCAGTAGTTGTCTTGCCTGATCCCGACGGACCTGCAATAAATACAATTCTTTTTCCCATGCTGCGATATGAATCAGACAAAAGCTCGTCGGTTATTTCCGATATTTTTGTATGGTAATTATTTTCAGCCTCACTTATCATCTCTTTAGGTGATTCATAAGCTCTGCAATTTATATTGTCAAGCATTACCCTTTCTTTCATTGCATACTCCTCTTAAATATTAACTGATTATTCATTTTTCTATCCTTTTAAATCTCATTTTCCCTTTGATATTTTTTCTTTCCCGGAATCGCGCAGCCTTTCTAAAAAGCCCGGCAACTGACTTCTGGCAGCTTTCTGAAACAAAACCGCTGCTTCTGTTATTACCTTTACGGTTTCCGG
This sequence comes from uncultured Clostridia bacterium, assembly GCA_944375955.1. Lineage (GTDB taxonomy): Bacteria > Bacillota > Clostridia > Oscillospirales > CAG-382 > UMGS1052. The sequence goes on from CALWBE010000069.1 coordinate 29,443, forward strand.
ATCTAATTTTTTCAGCGATTTTAAAATAGTAAATATACTTTTTTGAGACAAAAGATCACGGACATCCTCAACGCCTGCAGAGGAAACAATTTGATATATTCCGTTTACAAGCTTTTCTCTCATATCCGGGGTCATATCTGCTACCCATATTTTCAATGTCTCATCCAGATATTTTGTAGCATCTGTTATTGTCTCGACAGGAATATAACCGCACCTTGAGATCTCCCATGTAAAAGGATCATGCTGGAACGGTGCTGTTGTCGCGTAACTTCGTATAACAGTAAAACTTTCTGCATGCTCTAAAAGTATTCCCACTATAGATGAGCTCGGGACTACCGTTTCCGAACGATCAAGTATCCTTCTGAAGCCTTCCTTCATTATTGTTTCTTCTGAAAATCCGGGGCCGTCAAGACTTCTTACTCCTACAATTCTATCCTGAATATCCCTGTCACAAAATGCAGAAGCATAAACTGACAAATTTCCGCCTTTTGAATGACCACAAACATAAAGTCTCTGCATAGGAAATTCCTCAGCCACACGGCTTAAATATTTGACAGCGTCAATTTGTGCCGGCACAGCATCCGAAAAAGCCATATTGAAATCCTCTTTCCAGCCTACAATTGTGGAATCTGTGCCCCGAAAAGCTATAACGCATGCGTTCTTTCCAGGTTCTTCATTATCCGGCATAAGAAAAGTTACAGCTGAAAACTGTTCCTGCTTTTCAACGCTGAATATATCAGTATATCCACATATCGGCAATTCGGAAAATCGAGGACTATTTATTATCTCCTGCAAAAACAATACATTCTGCGCATAGCTAATCATTCTCCTGCCGCTTGTTTTCTCAAAGTTCTTAAGCACAGCTTCTGCCGCTTTTCCTACATTTATTTCCGGTACAAAGCTATCTTTTACTATATTATCGTAAGACATATATGAAAGCTGTGCAAACACCAGATAATCAGCTTCGCAGATAGGCTGTCTTTTAAATGAAATGTCTCCTCGCCATTTCAAATATTCAATCATATTCTGCATTAAAATACTCCTTTTATGTATGCACTGTTTATCATATATTATGTTTTCTGTCTTTTTTTTGTAACAAAAACAGCGCGATCCCCCAACTGTTTTCAACAGATTAAGACCGCGCTTTTGTATTTTATATAGCTTTTCGCAGCAATCACTGCGCCGTATCGGATGTTTCTGATGATGCCGACGCTTCGGCTATGATATCAGCTTTTACAGCCTCATAGTTGTCTTTATATTCAACAGCAAGCTCTGACGCTTCAGTTGTCAATTCCTCAACATACTCGTTAAGGCATATCTCATTTATAGCTGCCGCTCTTAAAGTCTCATTGTTGAGTATATAATTATCATCCATTGCATATCTCTTTATTATATGATATCCATAAGGCGATTCAACTATATCGCTTATTTCATCTATCTCAAGCTCATACGACTTATCTTCAAATTCGGAAACCATCTCGCCAAATGTGAAGTAATATCCTGTATCAACATCCATGCCGTCTTCACTATATTCAGTGACAAGATCTTCAAAAGAAGTTCCATTCTTCGCTTCCTCAAGCACCTTGTCTGCACGGGCTCTTGCCTCGGCTTTTTGTTCGTCATCAAGATCAGCGGTCTTTATAAGTATGTGCTTGACACGAACATAATTATCATGGATATATTCCAGAATATCCTCGTCTGTTGCTGTATATCTTTCACCGCCCTCTGTAAAGCAGTCTGTATACATAACGCTTTGCAAAACCATATTCTCCTGAAGTTCTCTAAATAAAGCGTCAGTCATATAATAGCGGTCAAGCTCTGCCTGGTACGATGTGCTTTCGTCATTATTGTACAAATCAATAGTCTGTGCTACTATATCGTCTACATTGGTCTTCTTTACCTCATCGGTAAGCGATACCTGATATTTTTCGGCAAGCTTCTCAACTGCAACTGTGTTTTTTATCTCCTCAACTGCGGCTGTTTCCCACAATGATGAATCATCTCCGCCATATTGATCACGGTAGTTAAGAATATAATAACGAAGTTTTGCCGCTGAAATATCTTCTCCTCCCACATTCATAACAATTATGCCGTCATTCTCAGTATAGACGGTTTCGGGAAGCTCTGGAATCTCTTCGGTATCTTCAGCATCGTTTTCCGATCCATTCGAAGCATTGTCGGGTTCAAGCTCGTTATCGAGATCTTTTTTATCCGAGCAGCCTGTTGAAAAAATTGACAAAAGCACGGAAACAGCTAATAAAATCGTAATTTTTTTAATCATTTGTTTTTTTACCTTTCATTTCATGATATTCCGAATAAACAAGCAACCGACGTTATTTGCAAATTCGGGGGAAAACAAATCAGATTCACAAAAATATGATCCGATTTTAATGAATAAAAGAATTTTATTTTTGCTATTATAATTCTAAAATGTGAAATCTATGTGAAAACGGAAAAAACTTTTGTTAATATAAATTTTTTATAATGACATAAAACTGCATACTAATATATAATACGCCATTTTTTATCGTTTTATTTGAAATTCGCTGTTTACACTTTACAATACAAAAAAAATGATATATAATTAAATTAAATATTTTATTTACACATTACACAGAGGATAGAAATGATACAAAAAACTCCTTCTGAATCGCGATGCGAAATAACACATATACTTCCCTGTTATGCAATTAACGGAGCCGGAAGACTGCTTGGCGGATTTATGCTGACTTGTATAGACGAAGCCGCAGCTGCAGCTGCAAAAAGATTTTGCCGCTGTCCCGTAACAACCGCACTTATAGATCAAGTTGAATTTCTCGCTCCGGCAAAGATCGGCGAGCTTTTTTCCGTTTCGGCAGTTGTGACCCGGTCGGGAAAAACTTCGGTTGAAGTGAAAATAACCGGAACTGTTGAAAATGATGACGGCACTATAAGAAATATCTGCCGTGGATATGCAGTAATAGTTGCGGTTGACGAGAACGGCAAACCGGTTCAGGTACCTGAACTTGTATGCGAAACCGAGGAAGAGAAAGCCGAACTTATACTTGCACAAAAGAGGGATGCATTACGCCGTCAGCGCAGGGAACAAAAAATATAATAGTTTTATATTAAATATAAAATGGAATAATATGTTCATATGCGTTTTTTAAAATCCGTGCAATAACCGACAGATTTACTTTAATGAAAGGATGAATGTCATGACTATACTTGAACTTCTCGAAAACGACGGCAGACTTACGCCTAAAGAACTTGCTGTAATGCTTGACAAGGAAACCGGAGATATAAAAAAGGAAATTGAGCAGCTTGAAGCCGAAGGAGTTATCCTCGGATATAAAGCGCTTATTGACTGGGATAAAACCGACAGGGAATATGTTACAGCCCTAATTGAAATAAAGGTAATTCCTCAGCGCGACCGCGGATTTGATGAAATAGCGGAAAAAATCTGCCATTATCCTGAAGTAAAGACCGTATATCTGATGTCGGGTGGATTTGATATCGCCGTTCTTGTCGAAGGAAAAACTATGCGTGAAGTTGCGCTTTTCGTTGCTGAAAAGCTTGCTCTTATAGAATCTGTAACCTCAACCGCTACTCATTTCGTTCTTCGCCGTTACAAGGACAAGGGCGTTGTATACAAGGCTCCGGGCAAAGACGAAAGAGGTGAAGGCAGTATATGATAGATTATTCAAAGATATTGTCTGACAAGATCGTGAAAATAAAGCCTTCAGGTATAAGAAAATTTTTCGATCTTTTAAATGACGCAAAAGACGTAATAGGCCTTACCGTCGGTCAGCCCGACTTTGAGACCCCATGGCATATCAGTGAAGAAGCAATAAAGAGCATTGAAAACGGTAAAACATATTATACTGCAAACAGCGGTCTTGTAACACTTCGCGAAGCTATATCTGAATATCTTCTAAGACGGTTTTCATTAAGATATGAACCTTCTGATGAAATAATAGTAACTGTCGGCGGAAGCGAAGCAATAGATGTATCCTTCAGATCTCTTATAAATCCGGGTGATGAGGTAATTCTTCCTCTTCCGGCATTTGTATGCTATGAGCCGATAATAGAATTGTGCGGCGGAAAACCAGTTATTATAAATACTAAAGCAGAAAATAACTTTCGCCTTACCGCGGAAGAACTTAAAGCATCAATTACTGACAAAACAAAACTGCTCGTTTTGCCTTTTCCCAATAATCCCACCGGAGCAATACTTGAACGGGAGGATCTTGAAAATATTGCTAAGGTTCTTCGCCCTACAAATATAGCCGTACTTTCCGATGAAATATACGCAGAGCTTACATATGGAAGAAAACATGTCTCTGTTGCATCTATCGAAGGAATGAGAGAACGCACAATAATAGCAAGCGGATTTTCAAAGGCATATGCCATGACGGGATGGCGTCTTGGATATATCGCCGCGCCTGCAGAGATAACAAAACAAATTTATAAAATACATCAGTATGGTATCATGTGTGCGCCGACTGCAAGTCAATTTGCAGGTCTTGAAGCTATGAAAAACGGCGATGATGATATTGAATATATGAAATCCCAATATAACCGCCGCAGAGTTATACTGCTGGACGGTCTTCGCTCTTTAGGTTTTTCATGTTTTGAACCTGAAGGCGCATTTTATTTGTTTCCCCGCATAACCAACGGAGAAATTACATCTGACGAATTCTGTGAAAAATTGCTGTATGAAGCCGGAGTGGCAATAGTTCCCGGAACCGCATTTGGAAAATGCGGCGAGGGCTTTGCGCGTTTGTCTTACGCATATTCGGTAAATCATATCGAACAGGCACTTGAAAGAATGGAAAAATTTATAAAAAAATATAATTAAGGAGCTTTTAAAATGCAGTTTAATTCAAAAGAAGAAATAATTGCCCTTACACCTCAGTGGAAAGGAGAACGTCTTCCTGACGGAAGACCTTATGTTGCAGATAAATATCTTGAGGCTTTAAAAGGCATGACTCTTGAAGAGGTCTGGAAACCTATTTTTGTAAAGGGCTATGAAAATCAGTTTGTAGGCGGAGGGGTAAATCCGTTAAATGCTCTTCATGATGACGGAAGAAAACTTATAGGTCGCGCTGTAACTGCCGCTTTCTGTCCTACCCGTCCGGATCTTCATGAAACAATGTTTGCTATAGGCGAAAAAGAAGGCAGACACGGAAATTACAATCAATGGGTAATAGACTCTCTTATTGAGGGAGATGTCGTTGTTGTAGACATGTATGATAAAATTTATAAAGGTACTTTTTTAGGAGGCAATCTTACTACCGCTGTCAAAACCAAAACAAAAACAGGCGGCGCTGTTATCTGGGGCGGCATACGAGATGTTGAACAGATGAAGCAAATTGAAGGAGTACAAGTTTATTACCGCGGTATAGATCCCACTCCGATTCGAGATTTCATCATGAAGTCATTTAATTCTATTGTAAACTTCGGCGGAGCAGTATGTCTGCCTGGTGACGTTGTTTTCGGTGCCGGCGGCGGTGTTCTTTTTATACCGAGTCATCTCGTAGCTGAGGTTGTTGACGGAGCTGCAAAGACGCATGTAAAAGATGATTTCGGTTTTGAAATGATAGCACAGAATAAATTTACGACCGCGCAGATCGACAGAAACACATGGACCGTAGAAATGCTCGATATGCTTATGGACTTCATAAAAAATGATCCCCGCGGAGAAGCTTACAGGGATCTTGACTGGTCAGTCGAATATGATTTGGCAAGAAACGGAGATCCGACAGATACTCAAACTGCACTTTAATATTGTTTTTAATGAAAAACTGCCCTTTTTGAAAATGCGGCTGATATATAGGTGAAAAAAGTGTACATTTTTTTATTTAAGTAATATTAAACAATATATTTATATCAATTTTCACCGTTTATCAGACAATAAGTCGTTTTAAGGGCAGATTTTTTATCTCTAATTGCAAAAAATATAATAATGTTTTCGTATTATTTCCTATTTTTCAAGTATCACAACTACCATTTTTACAAAGCATTCCTTTATTCCGGGCAGCTTTGCTAAAGGCTTAAACACATTTCTCAACGGTACCTCATTATAATAATCGATTTTGCTGAACTGAGAATTTTTTAATATATTGTTGAAACGTTTTATCGTCATTTTATTAATGTATGATATAGTTTCGCGTCCGTTTTTATCTTTTGAAAACCTGAAATTTATTCTCATGTCCCTATCTGGCATATCTTTTACGAGTTCTTTATATGCTTCTATCATCGTTTTCTCTCCGAAAAATAGATGAACCCACGGAAATCCTATAACATCGCTCAAATGCGCTCCATATGGGTGATAATAAGGGCAAAAGTTTATATAAAGCTTTCCTCCCTTTTTCAGCACCCTATGACATTCCTTCAAAACTTCCTCCGGTTTTGCCACATGCTCCATGGAATCGTTCATTATTATAGTATCAAATGTATTATCCTCAAATTCAAGTTTCGATGCATCACATAAATGAAATGTAAAAACGTCATCAAACCCCTTTGCCTTGGCAAGACGCGCGCTTTCGTCAGCATAATGCTCTACAATATCAACACCATCAACTTTTTTTGCACCGAGAGACGCATAATACAGAGATTTGCCGCCGGCTCCGCATCCTATATCAAGAACGGCTTTATCTTTAAACATCTCGTCTGTAGACTTTACCTGGGTATAAAATTTTATTGTGTCTGCCCCTTTTTCATACTGCCATTCGGCATATGTCATCTCACCTTTGTTCTGAAGATTAAAAGGATGAACCGGAATTTTAAAAAGTTTATTTAAAGTAAGCAATATGTTTTTAGATATAGACATTTTTTTCTCCTACAATAATTATATTGAATTTATTTTAACACATTTTTTAATAAAATAAAATAATTATATAAAAATTCTTAGAATTGCAATTGCATTTTTTAAGCTTTTAACTTAACAACACAAAAAATTTATAATATTCAGAAATTTTAATTAATTGTTTTTATGAGGTATTTTTATATGGATATAATAAAAAATGCATATAATAAAATCTGCGATCAATGGGATAAAACCAGAAAAAACTCACCTGTAAATAAATGCATTGAGGATTTTGCCGAATACTTAAAGCCAGGTTCTAAAATACTTGACGCAGGATGCGGAACAGGCTTTCCGATATCCGCATACTTATCAAACCGAGGTTTTTCAGTAACAGGAATAGATATCTCCGAAAAAATGATAGAAAAAGCAAAAAAACTCAATTTGTCAGACGCAGATTTTTTAGTTTGCGATCTTCTTGATTTTAACACATCTGAAAAATATGACGCCGTGATAGCCTTTGATTCTTTATGGCATATATCTCATGAAAGACAAGAAGAAATATATTGTAAAGTTTCATCACTTTTGAATAATTGCGGTTATTTCCTATTCACTCATGGCAAAAACAACGGTGAAATATTCGGGTCAATGTTCGGACAAGAATTTTATTACAGCGCATTAGATAAAGACACTGTACTTGACCTTTTAATAAAAAACGGATTTTACATTATTTCCTGCATAGAAAATTATGAAGAAAAAACCACCGGCGACAGGGAACTAATTATAGTTGCAGAAAAAATTTATGAATAATATCACGATAAAACCTCTTGATTATTTCCGGCATTTTGTCATGAAAAATCAAGAGGTTTATTTTTTCAGATACTCTTCTGTCAGCTAATATATTACAGCTTATAAACAAAAGTCAAAACGAACGGAAGTATAATTTTTAATTATTTCTTATTCTTCGCGTCTACTATTGCCTGAACTTTTATAGGCAAACCGTAAAGGTTTATAAATCCTGCTGCGTCAGCCTGATTATAATCGCTCTCGCCGAATGTCGCGATCTCCTCTGAATAAAGGCTGTAATCGCTCCATACTCCCGCTTTTATTATGTTTCCTTTATAAAGCTTAAGCTTTACTTTTCCGGTAACTTTTTCCTGTGTCTTATCTACGAATGCTGATAAAGCTTCTCTTAATGGTGTATACCACTGGGCATTGTATACAAGCTCGGCAAAAGTAAGCGCAAGCTCTTTTTTCTTATGATAAGTCATCTTGTCAAGACATATTGTTTCAAGATAATTATGCGCAAAGTAAAGTATAGCTCCGCCGGGTGTCTCGTATACTCCGCGGCATTTCATTCCTACAAGGCGGTTTTCTACTATGTCAACTATTCCGATTCCGTTTTTACCGCCGATTTCGTTCAGCTTAAGAATTATGTTCTTAGCGCTCATCTTTTCGCCGTTTATCGAAACAGGTATGCCCTTTTCAAATTCAAGAGTTACATATTCGGGAACGTCCGGCGCCTGAAGGGGAGATACTCCCATCTCAAGAAATCCTTCTTTTTCATACATCGGCTCATTTCCGGTATCCTCAAGATCCAATCCCTCATGAGAAAGATGCCACATATTCTTATCTTTCGAATAGTTGGTCTCACGGTTTATTTTTAACGGCACATTATGCGCTTCCGCATAATCTATTTCTTCGTCACGTGATTTAATATCCCATTCACGCCAAGGCGCTATAATATGCATCTCGGGCGCAAACGCCTTAATGGCAAGTTCAAAACGTACCTGGTCGTTTCCCTTTCCGGTGCAGCCGTGGCATATAGCGTCGGCACCTTCCTTTATAGCTATTTCCGCAAGCCTTTTAGCAATAATCGGACGGGCAAGTGCAGTTCCCAAAAGATAATCCTCATATACCGCTCCCGCTTTTACCGACGGTATTATTATATCATCTACAAATTCTTCCGTAAGATCTTCAACATATATCTTAGAAGCACCCGTTTTTATAGCCTTTTCCTCAAGTCCATCAAGCTCGTCAGCCTGACCTACATTTCCGGATACCGCTATAATTTCGGGATTATTGTAATTTTCCTTTAACCACGGAATAATGATAGATGTGTCAAGTCCTCCGGAATATGCAAGAACTATCTTTTTTATATCCTTTTTATTCATTTTTCGGTCCCCTTTTCTATTTTATGAAATATTTATTCAGATCACATGCATAATTATACACCCAAATTTTGGCTTTGTCAAGTCGTTTTTGTATAAATATTCTATTTTTTGCATATATTTAATAAATATTGAGTATTTTACCGTTCTTTTGCATATTTATCAGCAACACGTCTTATTTGATCGAGAAACGCTTCTTCTCCCAAAGTGTTTATCTTAAAGAAAACCGCCTGGCTTCCGCCTGAAGTTATAGCCGAAAAATGAATTTCTCCTTCCGACTCGGCAACAAGAACAGACATGCTGACACGGTTGCATCCGAAAAAACTATATCTTTCATATACACGCATCGCAGCCTTATTTCCGTTTGAAAGATTGAAAAAGCTTTCATCCTCTAAGGTTGCCGAAACGCTTCCGCCGAGTACTGCATCGTCAATATCATGAATAATAGAATAAAAATCACCTGTAAGAATTCTTTCGATCTTTGCCACTTCCGTCAGCCTTTCATATTTATATTAAAGACACGCATAACGTATAGTTTAAGTTTAATAGAAAAATGCATTTCCACCTAAACTCATTGCATATTCGCGATTATTATTCATCCAGGAATTTTCAACATAATCAGCTTGGAAAAACAAACAATCCTTTGCAACTACAACACCGTTAAGCGCACATTTTGCTGCAAGAATGCACTCGTCTGAGGGTTCGGTTTTTTCAAGCACTCCATTATATGCAATAGAAAACTGAATGCTGCCTCCTCTTCTGTCATAAATTACTTCACTAACGCTGTCCGGGAACAAATCGCTCTCCACGCGATTGCATACTACATTTGCAACTGCGATCTTTGCCTCAAAAGGTGATGATCCGCATTCACTCTGCAACACTTTTGCAAGCAGAAGTATATCGTTATTTGTATAAACATGATTCCTGTGTTCTTCTTCAATAAATACATCAGGAGCTGAAATCCACACCTGAAAATAATAATCGTCCCATGTAACCGTATAACCTAAACTTTCAGCCAAATCTCTTACAGGAACAAACATAGTTTCTTCATGCATTACTGCTGCGTCTTCCGATGTATTTTCTGAAAATTCTACCATGTCATCTCCCAGTTCGACGGTTGCAATATCTGTTTCGCCGTTCCAGTTAACTGTCGCACCTGTCGCTTCTGCCACTGCTCTCAAAGGTACAAATACCGTATCATGCTCGAGGAAAGCTTTTTCAGGCGTCCTTAATATATGTCCGTTAACCACAACATCAACCGGTATTTCATAACCATCAATCGAATATCGTTCAGCAGACACCTCAAACGACAGTATTAAGCTTAAAATAATACTGGAAAAAGCAATGAAAATAATTTTTTTCAAAAAGTTCATATAAAAATAATCTCCTTTTTTACTTTACTTAGCCTTTTCGGCAACCTTTTCACCGAAAAGTAACTTTATTATATTTATTATAATAATATGTGTTTTAATAAATAACTGTAAACCCTTCACATTATTTTATCCAGGTTATTATATCATAATATAAAAAATATTGCAACCCCTCCCTTTTTTGCGATCTATAACACAAAAGCTGCACCGTCAAAAGGCAAAAAATATCAGCTTCAAATTCAGAGAATTTGAAGCTGATATAGTTTTTTGCTCTTCTTTAAATAAGCTTATAAATGCTTTATTTACAGTATAATACTTATATTATTTAATAGTAATCTTTATTGCATGGCCCTTATCATATGCTGAACCGGTCATTACATACTGAGGTATTACAACATCGGGATTATCTGTGCCGTCAGCATTTTTAGACCATATTTCCGTATAATAATCACAGTGCCAATGTCCGCAGAAATATCCTTTTACAACATCAGGATTCATTGTTATAAGGTCATAAATTTGTTTTGTAGCTCCGGTCGCACTGTAACCTATAAAACTTGTGTAAAAGTTTGCAGGATCTCCGGAACCGTCGTTTATGCGAATAGCATAATGTTCAGCGTCCTCTGGATTTCTGGTAGAAAGCGGCGTATGTCCAAAAATAAGTACAGGAATCTGCTTTTCTCTTGCTGTTTCAATATCTGCGGAAAGCAGCGGGACTTGACTGTCCCAATATTTATTCTGGCTGTTATCCATCTGGATAATCATTACCTTTTCAATACCCTGATCATTTGTCAATATTTTTGACGTATAATAAATATCATGTTTCCAGTTATCCTGAAGTATCTGATAACGCGATTCAAGTGATGACGGATCGGGTACAGTTCCCTGCATCTGACGCACAGGCTCATGGTTACCGAGAGCTATAATTGTATCTGGATACGGATCCCATACATACTTGTAAAGCAGTTCAAGGCAGCCCCATGACAGATAGTCTATTGCATCACCAGTAATTACGATCTGATCAGAATAGCTTGCGTATTCTATACTGTTGTTAAGCGCAGTCTGTGTAGACGGATATCTGAACGCAACTCTGTTTTCCCAAGTGCTCATAACTGCGGGGTTTGCTTCTTCCATATCTCGCTCATTGCAGTAATTGAAATGAGTATCAGAAAGCTGTACTACTTCAACGGCGTCTCCACCGGTACCCGAATCTATTTCTACTTCCCGTATCATAACACCGCTGTTTTCAAGCTGATATATCCATGTATTAGGATCGTCGCTTGAACCTTTTATGTCGATCTTATTCTGGTTTAAATACTCCTGTTTAAGGGTTTCGTCAACATAATTTTTAATGCTTTCCAAATAAGCTCTTTCATCTCCTGTTATGCTCTCATCCTCAAGCGCCACTTTTGCTACTGCGTAAAGATTAGACGAATAATAATCAGTATAAAGCACTCTGTTTCTTCCGTTAAAATCTATATACTTTATGTATCCCCTTACAGTATACTGTCTTCTGTAGTAATCCTGCGGCAGATTTATAACACAAATAGTATAATATATCCTGTCACCGAAATCTTCAAATGTCAGAACTGCCGGAACAGCCATAGAATCATATGATTTCCCGTTATAAGTATAAGTTCTGTCCAGTTCAAGCTGTTCCGTTCCGAGAACCTGTGACGGAATAATAACCGTACCATATTCAACTGTTTCAAGCGCGTCGGTTATAGCGTCGGTCTTGTCAACAACAAAGCGAAGTCCGGGATTTCCGCTAGTTCTTATCTGAACGCCGGCCATCGAAAAATCTCCCCCGACTTCAAGACTGCAGTCAACATACTTTGCATAAAGCTTATCTCCGGCATTAAAGGTTGTTTCTGTAACCTTGTTTCCTTCTTCGTCAGACCATCCGACAAACAGCTTGTTATCATACTCCAGATGACGCAAATCATCAAAATCTATCGTATAGTCCTGATAGAACTGTACTACCGTGCCGCTGTTAGTATAATATACAACGTCTGTATATGTAACGTTATATTCGCCCGGTTCAGGAACCGCAAGAATTCCGCTTGCCGAAATATATGTATTTGTTCCGTCAGCCGAAGTCGCAACAGCCGTAAGACCGCCTACAACTTCAAATTCTCCCGCAATTTCTGTTGCTTTTAACATGCTTCCTCCCGCGGCTGCACTTCTCATAAGCCAATATCCGCCGTTTGGATCAAAATCAGGAGAAAGTTCTGTAGTTACGCCGTTATTTAATATTATTTGAAGATTTTTATCAAATACAGGAGCTCTCTGCTCTTTGCTCTGTTTTATAATCTTTCCGACAGTTCCGCCGTTTACGGTTATATTCACATCTTCCGTAAACTCTACGCCCATCTGTGTGTCAAGCCATCCGTCGGCTCCGATCGTAATACTTTCTATGCTTCCGTCGTTGATTGTAAAATCAACGCCTTCCGTCTTATGCGATTCTGTCATATTGTAATATGCTCCGACATGTATCGCTCCGAACAGTCCGCTTGATATCTCTGTCTCTTCTTTTCCGCCGTCAGCATTGTATGTTCCGATATGAAGATTTATCTTGCGTTCTGTTGTACTTACAGTAACTCCATTGTCAAAAACAAGCTTCTTGCCGCCTGTCTCTATAAATTTATCTGATATCTCAACGCTTATGTCTATATTCTTGAAAGTTGTCGGACCGTTTATCAAAACGCTTCCCGAAGTAATGCAAAAATGGGAATTTCCTGTTCCGTCTCCCATAATAGTTATCATATCATTATGAGCGGGAAGTGCAGCCGGAGCCTCAAGACGTCCGATAACAACTATTGTTTTATTTTCAGTTTGGAAACCATTTAACAAATTTATCGCTTTGTCTATAGTAAGAACTGCTTTATCTTCCGTACTTCCGTCATCTACATCGCTGCCGTTTGCAGGATCTAGATATATTACGGAAAGATCCTGTATTATATTCCAAACAGATGTAAAATCAACTTCATCTACATCTTCGGGCAGAATAAATTCCGTACCTGCAGTGTATTTCTCACCGTTAAGCTCCCAACCGCCGAAAGTATGCGAAATTTTATCCTCAAGCCTCGGCAATATTATTTTTGTTCCTTTTATATACGTTCCTTCGGCTTTTACTCCGTCATATTTCACTGTTATTGAATTTAATTCGGACTGCTCACTGAAAGTAACGTCATACGTTCCCGCCGGAACAGTCAGATATCCGTTTTCAGATACGTATGCGGTTCCGCTTTCATTTTGGGCAATTGCCGTTTTTTCACCTAAAACAGCAAAAACTCCCGCTGTATCTGTTACATCAAGCTTCGCACCGGTATCGTCTGCTTCGGCATTCATTATCCATTCGCCTTCACCAAGAACAATTCCTGTCTTTTTATATTCGAAAGATGTTCCATTATTGAATATTATCTGCAGAGAATCTGCCGACATACTGCCTGTGCCTATATCAGATATGACTCCAACAGTTCCTCCGTCTATAACAATATTGATATCTTTCGCCTGCCATGTATCTTTATTATTCCGCAGTTTTATGTTATCTATCTTCGCACCTTTGCCGACATACACAGTTTGATTTTCAGATATTGTGCAATTGCCGTCCCAGCCTCCAAAGGCAATATCTCCGTAAAGTCCTGCGCCGAGAGATATTGTTCCCTCGTTAGAAACATTGTAACGGCCGGCAACATCAACAGAAAGCTTGCCTATTCCTGATAATCCTTCATTGGCCGGCTTAGTTTGAGCGTCGCTTGTGATCTTCGTTCGGATATAGCTTACATTTTCTTCAAAAGCAACATCATATCCCTTTGAAACTACTTGTTTTCCGGTATTATAGCCTTCTATTAAAGTGATATTCTTAAAAACCGTCGGGCCATTGAGCTCAAGATGATTTGCTCCGAAGCAGATTACCGAATCAGCTGCATCACCTTCGTATGTAATTGTTCCCGTATGAGCCGGAACATTTTCATAAACGAGCACATTCTGCGTTCCGCCGTAAACGGGATTTGCCCAATCGCTGCCGCGAGTATACACCTCATATTCGGCGTTGCCTTCGGCATCTGTTCCGTCAAGAACGATTACCGTACCGTCATTTGACGTACCTATAAGATTTATTGCGGCGGCAATAGTCTTTACTGGTGATGCGGCTGTAAGACCGTCATTTTCATCAGAACCGTATTTGTTTGAAACATATACGGATCCCGCAACATCCTCTGACTCCTGCTCCTGCACCGTCAAAACAGCACGGTCAAGCTCTACATCATATCCGTTATTATCAAAAAGCACTACCGTCCATTCCCCGGCTTTCAGCGGCCATCCTCCGGGAGTTCCCTGATATCTGTCTGGTGACATTTTTTCCGTACTGAAAGTTACTGTTCCGTTTTCGGCGTAAATCCATCCTGAATGACCTGCGCTTCCTATAGTCTGGCTTGAGGCATACAGGCACAACCAGTCTCCCGAATCTACGTTTTCGCATATAACATCAAAAGCCGCTGTCCCTTCCGTAATCACCGGCGTAATTAATGTTATACACGGAGATCCGCTGTCTTTTTCTTCTCCCTGTGCAAATATTCCTGCCGGCATATTAAAAATCCCCGCAAGCATAACAAGTACAAGAATTACAGATAAACTTTTATTGCTCTTCATACAGTCTGCTCCTTAAATATTATTATACATTATGTATGATATCATAATTTAATTGAAATTTTATGAGAAAATTATTATTTTTTATTTAACAATTGATTAATATTCAAGCAATTTATATAAAATTTAAATTTATAATCTTGCTTTTTTATATGATTCTTATATATAACCAACTTCAAGTTAAATTAGCAAAAATAAGCACATTTAAAAATCATAAAACATCCGACTTAAATCATATTTTCTATTTTATTTTCATATTATAAAGATAAGGAGATTAACATTATTTGAATAATTTCGGAAATTTTTGGCAACAATCTTAACCGCAGGACACAAAATATGAAATAGGTGGAAAATATGAAAAAAAACAGAAAATTTCATTTTCATTTAATGAAATATATAAATTCAGGAGCAATAGTTTTAATATCTTCTTTTATTTTGCTGTATACAGTTATAGTATCAGGAGTCCTTCACGCTGCCGGAGATGAGGAAAACGGCAATTATGTAAAAACAATAGCTCAGGACAACAGCGCAAAAAATTTTTTTGTATCTGCTTTTCCTCTTCCTCTTATAAGCGACAGCTTTACAAAAAATGGAACTGAAACTGAAAAAAATCAGGGCTATGCTGCCGATAATGTTGTATCGGGAAGTGACGCGGAAGAAATACAGCCTTCCGCTGTTTCAGTATCTTCAATTCAGGACAAAAGTATTATAAATAAGGATCTTATAACTACCGGATGCAGTACTGTCACCCTTTACAACCATACTGACGGATCTGTAAATGAGTATACACTTGACGATTACGTTACCTGCGCTCTGCTTGCCGAAATGCCTACATCATATTCCTTCGAAGCTCTGAAAGCCCAGGCTATTGCATGCAGAACATACGCCGTGTACAAGCTGCTTCACTCCTCTTCGCATGAACAAGAAGCTCAGCTTTGCACAAGTTCAGCTCATTGTCAGGCATATGCGGCAAAAGATTCTGTTTCCGAGGAAAGATATGCTACCGCAAGAAAAGCCGTTGATGAAACTTCTGGAATAATAATGTATTATGATTCACAGCCTATTCTTGCCGTATTCCATGCGTCCAGCGAAGGCAAAACACGTTCTTCTGCAGAAGTATGGGGAGGAGAACTTGCTTACCTTGTTCCGGTGGAAACATACGAATGCGAAAATCCTTCCATGACTGTTGCCGACGGAGGATACGGACACGGAGTAGGGTTAAGTCAGTACGGCGCTGAAGATCTGGCTCAGAAAGGCTATAACTGCTATGATATACTTGCACATTATTATACCGGTATTGAGTTTGGATATGTATCTTAATCTTTCCAAAAATGCACATATTCTTAATATTAAAGCAAATACTAAGAGTACAAATCTTTTTTAAGGAGAGATAATCATGTCGAAATCAGATAAAAAAAGAAACACCTCCGAACCCCCATATGACGGCTTTTTCACAAGCTCTATAGCCTCTGCTAACGAAAGTACCGGATATGCGGTAACAGTTCCTGAAACTGAAGACCAGGCGCGAGAGCTTTCCGATCTTGGGAAAAATCCCAACACTGAAAGTACTGCAAAGTCAAAGAAAAATAAAAAGAAACGATAAAATTAAATTTATCTAAAGTTTTCTTTTAAAAAAATATGGCGTCCGAAAAAATCGGACGCCGTATTTTTTAATTAATCTTTACCACCGTTATCATCAATATCTTTATTATCTGACTCTTCTTTAATCTGTTCGTCTTCTCCACCCATTTTTTGCCGTCTTATTATTCTTATTCTCTTCTTTCTCTTTTTATTAACAATAATAACAATGACAACCGCAACAATTATTATAATCGGAAGCTTCACAAACAAAAGCGAAGGAAGCTCATATGAAACTCCTACAAGGAAATTCTCCACTCCTTCCTTAAAACTGTCAAAACCGCGGTTTAATGACGCAGACATGCGTTCTCCCAGCGTTTGTCTCTGCGAATCCGGAAGAACTATTTTCCTCACTTCTCTTATTTCCACTGTTACGGTAGAATAATTTATGAGAGAATCATATTTTTTAAGAGTTCCCGTATAATTTTCAATCTCATACCGCACGTCTGAAAGTTCTCTTTCAAGCAGCAGCACGTCATCAAGAGTAGAAGCTTCGGCAAGTATCTCAAGCAGCCGCTCTTCGCGAAGCTCCGCACTTTCAAGTCTTGCCTCTGTATCGTAATATTCTTCGGTTACGTCTTTATTGTCTTCCCCTGAATGTGTTACTGTGCCTATATTCCCGGTTTCATTTATAAATTCTTTATAATTTTCCTGAGGTACTCTTATTATAAATCTTGCATATCTGTCGGAATATTCACTTTTTTCTCCGTAGCTTTCAGAGCTTTCATAATAAGCACCGTATTTTTCACAAAGAGCATCAAGCGCTGATATAGACTTGTCATACTCCTCCGTACTGATATCATACCATGATGAATAAATTATTTTACGTCCTTCGGCAATTTCCCCTACAGATTCTTCAGTTATTTCCGCAGGAGAAGAAGCGTCATATATTATGTCTTCAGTTATTTCCGGTTGCTTTACATATCCCATATTATATTCGGAATCAGACTCATAATAACTGCCGCTATCAAAGCTTTCGCTTTTACTGCTTTCACTGTTAACACCATCCATGCCATGATTTTCACTTGCACAAGATGCCGTGAAAAATATCAGCAATACCGCTGACAAAACCAACGCATATTTTTTTAAATAACTGATTTTCATAATAAAATTCCTTTCATTATATTTCAGAAATACCGCCGGGTTTTAGTTATTTGACGACTGTAAATTTGAATTTGTTCCAAATTTACTTTATCTTACCTATAAAGTTCAAAAAGTCAGTTATCCAAATTTTAATTTTCTATTTACAAAATAAAAAAAATAGAATATACTTAGTTTAAAATTAATTTGTCAGTAAAAGGAAAGCTTTTTATGTTTGAAAGAATTTCTCCGGAAAAAGCCGGTATCTCCTCAAAAAAGGTTCTGGGTTTTATTAAAACTTTGGAAAAGTACAACTTTAACACACACAGTCTTATTTTAGCAAGGGGAAACTGCATAATATCCGAATGCTATTACGCTCCTTTTCACAAAGATTTTTTGCACCGAATGTATTCCGTATCAAAAAGTTTTGTTTCAATTGCTATAGGTCTTCTTGCAGAAGACAACCTTTTGTCTTTGGATGATAAATTCATAAAATATTTTCCGGAATATACCGATCCGAAAAAATGCAGTAAATTTCTTTCCGAAATGACAATAAAAGAAGCTCTTACGATGGAAACCTGCAACGCCGGACAGCTTGACTGGTTCCATTGCGCCACCGACGACCGTACAAAACTGTATTTCGAGTGGAAACCGGATTATATGTCCGGAAGTCTTTTCAGATATGACAGTCCGGTATCATATATGCTTTGCGTTATAGCCGAAAAGCTGTCAGGAAAGCCTTTCCTTGAATTTTTAAAGGAACGCTTTCTTATCGATATAGGATTTTCAAAAAATTCTTATTGTCTTAAATGCCCGGGAGGTCATTCGTTCGGAGATTCCGGAGTCATGTGCACGTCGCTCGACCTTCTCCGCTTCGCTCGTTTTGTAATGAACGGAGGAGTTTGGGAAGGAAAGCGATACATGAACGAGGATTATCTCAAATCTGCCACGTCAAAACAGGTTGCAAACAGTATATATGGAGACTATTCTTACAGTTCTTTCGGTTACGGCTATCAGATATGGTGTGCACCCGACGGCGGATTTGCCTTTATCGGTATGGGAGATCAGTTTGCCATATGCGACAGAACTCATGATTTTATTATGATTATAAATTCTGATAATCAAGGAAATTCCAATTCAAGGTTCATATTATATCATGCTTTATATGAAGACATCATCGGCAATCTCGGAGATCCTCTTCCAGAAGACAAGGAGGCCTTTGACGAGCTGAAAAACTATGAGACTTCAAGAAAGCTCAATTTTGCAAAAGGAGCACTGTCAAGCAGCTTTTCAAAAGAATTGTCGGGCTCGTTATATTCTTTGGCTAAAAATGATATGGAAATAGAAAATATAAGATTTGAATTTGAAGATAAAAAAGGAATTATTTACTATACTAACGCTCAGGGAAAAAAACAGCTTAAATTCGGGTTCGGTTACAATGAATTTCAAAAATTCCCTCAAACCGGATATTCAGATATGACAGCCGGCGCTCCTTCACCTGGAAACATGTATGACTGCGCAGTATCCGGCGAATGGTTAGAGCCGAAAAAACTTCATCTTAAAATTCAGGCGATAGATAAATACTTCGGCATACTTGATATGGTATTTTCATTTAAAGGCGACGGAATATCCGTTGTTATGGAGAAAACCGCTGAAGCTTTCTTTGAAGAATACAAAGGTCATGCCGCAGGTGTAATTAATATAAATAAATAGCAAAGGCAAATAAAATGAATTTTAAAAAAAGTGCTTCCGTTATATGCGTTCTTTCTGCCGGTATTCTGTGGGGCAGTATGGGAATTTTTGTAAGAACGCTGCAATCAGATTTTAATTTCAGTTCAATGCAAATAGTAGCTTTAAGGTTAGTAACTGCCGCCGCCGCATTCATTATATCAGCCTTTATAAAAGGCTTTGGAAAAATTAAAATAAAACTCGGTTATGTTCCTCTTCTTTTCGCTATGGGTTTTTTCGGCGTAACTCTTATGTCAGTATTCTATTTTATGTCAATGACTTATGCTTCTTTATCGGTTGCCGCAATACTGCTTTATACCGCTCCGGCATTCGTCATGACAGCTTCGGTTTTCCTGTTCAAGGAAAGACTTGGAAAACTTAAGATCATCTCTCTTATCCTTGCGTTGACCGGCTTTGTTTTCGTATCGGGAATTTTGGACATCGGAGCCGCTTTTACCGGTATAGGTATTCTTGCGGGCCTTGCTTCGGGTATAACATACGGTTCTTACAGCATATTCGGTACATATGCTCTTAAAAAACATGACAATTTTACTGTCACAGTATGGGTTTTTATATTTGCCGCGCTGTCTTCCCTGCTATTTGCCGATATTCCTGATATCGCAGCCAAAATCTCGGCTTCTGAAAATATTTTTAAACTTGCTGCCGTCGTAATATGTATGGGTATCGTCACAGCTTTTCTTCCTTACATACTTTATACCACCGGACTTTCAAAAATGGACGCTTCAAAAGCCGTTATACTTGCATCAGTCGAGCCGCTCACGGCAACAGTTCTCGGCTTTGTAGTTTTCAGCGAAACTCCCACTTTCTTTTCGCTTGCAGGTATAATTTTAATTCTTGCATCTGTTGTTCTCACAGCGTCAAAAAAAGAAAATTAACAAAACCATTTATAATTTCTCTTTCAAATGCTTGAAAACCGAACGTTTATATTATATAATATTAATTATTAAATAATTTTTACAGGAGATTGAAAATGGCAACAGTTAAAGCTTTCCCGGCTCTGAGATTTACCGAAAAAGCAGGAGATATCTCAAAATGCGTATGTCCTCCGTATGATATAATATCACCTGAACAGCGCGAAAAGTATATTTCCGAAAGTGAAAACAACATAATACGTCTCGAACTTCCCACCGGTGAAAACGCATATGAAAATGCAGGAAGATCTTACCGTCAAATGAGAGAAGACGGTATACTTGATACCGATTCAGTTCCGGGATTATATGTGTACGAAGAAGAATTTTCCGTATACGGAAACACTAAAAAGATAAAAGGCATATTCGCCAGAGTAAAATTATGCGAATTTTCCGAAAATATAATTCTTCCTCATGAAGAAACTCTTTCAAAAGCAAAAACAGACAGATTTAATCTTATGTGCGCTACATACTGCAACTTCAGTCCTATATATTCCATGTATTCCGACGCGGAAAGAACCATTTCAGGGAAAATAGATTCTCTTACAAATCGCAGTGCTGATATTGAATTTACCGGCGACGACGGTATAACTCAAAGGCTTTGGAAAATAGAAAAAAGCGCCGATACGGATTTTATAGAAAAAGCTTTTTCAGACAAACAGCTGTTTATTGCAGACGGCCATCACAGATATGAAACTGCCCTTAATTTCAGAAAAAAGCTGATCGAGGACGGAATAGTCACAAGTGACGAGCATCCGGCAAACTATGTTATGATGATGCTTATAGATATGGAAAACGAAGGACTTGTGGTATTTCCTACCCACAGAATGATAAAAGATCTTAAAGGATTTGATGCAGACGAAGCTGTCAAAAAAATATCACAATTCTTTAATGTATCGGAAATATCAAGATCTGAAATCGAGGCTTCACTATCAGAAAACATTTCCAAAAAGGCTTTTGTTTTTTGTGTAAGACCCGAAAAATACTATCTACTTACAATGAAAGAAAACGAATGTACAAAAGAGCTTTTGTCTTCTCTCAATCCCGGCAAATCAGACGCTTACAAGGGACTTGACGTTACGGTTCTGCATTCTCTGATTCTTGAAAAGCTGTTCGGCATAGATAAGGAAAATATGGCGAATCAGATAAATCTCAAGTACACCCGCGATATAGACGAAGCTTGCGACTGTCTAAAGAACGATGAGTTTAACTGCTCGTTCATTTTAAATGCCACAAAGGTAAGTGAAATCAAAAATGTCGCTCTTGCCGGAGAAAAAATGCCTCAGAAATCGACGTATTTTTATCCGAAACTTATCACCGGTCTTGTTATGAATGAAATTATTCCGCCGGAAAAATTTTAACGGTCCATCATGGAGGTTCAACTTATGTCTATGTATACGTCTGTCAGCTCTTATTCTTTTTCACAATATATACGCTTGGGGAAAATGACTCAGCTGGATACAATTGAAAAGGCTGCTGAACTTGGTTTTTCAGCTATGGAATTTACCGATCTTGACGTTCCTGACGGAATGACGGAAAACGAATTTGCTTCACAAATTGCAGAAAAAGCAAAACACTGTGGAATTTCTGTTGCCGCATATACAGTAAGCGCATGTCTTATAAAAAATACTGTGCAGGAAACAGCGGCAGAAATAGAAAGAATAAAAAGAAAAATAGAAACAGCCGCCGTTCTCGGTGCTCCCCTTATAAGACACGACGCATATTTCAGTCAGAATAAATACCGTAGTTTTGATGCGTCTCTTCCTGAACTTGCGGAAAATATCCGTGAGATTTCAGATTTTGCCGCTTCTCTCGGTATAAAAACAACCGTTGAAAATCATGGACAAATTTGCCAGGACAGCGATCGTATGGAACGTCTTTTTTGTGCTGTGAACCATCAAAATTTCGGATTGCTTGTCGATATAGGGAATTTTATGTGCGTTGATGAAAATCCTGCCGCTGCGGTATCAAAAGTTGCTCCTTACGCTTTCCATGTACATGCAAAAGATTTTATAAAATACGCGTACAGTGAAAATCCGCTTCAAAGTTATTTTACAACCCGCGGAATGAACAAGCTTGTGCCTACAATATGCGGTACAGGTGATGTGCCTCTTGAACAATGTCTCGCAATTTTAAAAAATGCCGGATACTGCGGCTGCGTTTCAATAGAATATGAAGGTTCGATAGACTGTGTTGCGGCACTACAGGCAGGGTTATCCAATCTTAAAACCGCAATTGAAAGAATATGACCGCATATCTAATTTAAGATTGCTTTAAAGGACCCGTTTTTTAACTTTATAAAAAGAAAAAGCATATCAAAAAATTTGATATGCTTTTTTATTTTGTATATTTTACTTTTTTACTTATCCTCAGCGGACTCTTTAATAACCGCAGTATATGAAGAAAGATTCTGAAGATCAGACGGAACTATTATCTTTGTCGCCTTTCCGTCTGCAACACGTTCAAGAGCCTCAAAGCTCTTTATAGCCAAAACTTCTCTTGTAGGAGAAGCTTCATTTATAAGTTTAATACCTTCCGCCGTAGCCTTCTGCACCTTTAAAATAGCTTCAGCTTCACCTTCCGCGGCACGGATCTTTGCTTCCTTTTCTGCTTCCGCATTTAATATTGCCGCCTGCTTATTCGCCTCGGCTTCAAGTATCTTTGACTCTTTCTGGCCTTCCGCTATAAGTATAGCCGCTTTCTTTTCACCTTCAGCCTGAAGAATTTTCTCTCTTCTCTCACGCTCAGCGCGCATCTGTTTTTCCATAGCTTCCTGAATGTCCTTAGGAGGAGTAATATTTTTCAGTTCGACACGGTTTATTTTTATTCCCCAAGGATCGGTAGCTTCGTCAAGTATTGATCGCATTTTCGTATTGATTATATCTCGCGATGTCAGCGTGCTGTCAAGCTCAAGTTCTCCTATTATATTTCTGAGAGTGGTTGTCGTAAGATTTTCTATTGCCGACATAGGCAATTCTACGCCGTATGTGTACAGCTTCGGATCTGCGATCTGATAATATACAACCGTATCGATAAGCATATGAACGTTATCTTTTGTGATAACAGGCTGCGGAGGGAAATCTGCAACTTGTTCCTTAAGAGACATGCTCTTTGCCACTCTGTCTATAAACGGAATAAGAATATGCATTCCCGTCTTCCATGTGGCATGATATGCTCCGAGTCTTTCGACTACTGACGCTCGAGCCTGCGGAACTATCTTGATACATGCAATAAGAATTACTAAAACGACTGCAAATCCAATTAAAAAAGGCATAATAAATCCTCCCATGAAAATAATTATTTTTTTATTTATTTGCCGGAACTCCGGCAGATATTCTTTCACATACCACTTTGCCGTCTTCTACAGCAGTTATGGCTACTATCTCATTTTCATTTATTATCTCGTTGTCAGAGCTCTTTGCAAGATATGCCTTACCGTCACATACCACTGTTCCGGAAGCGTAAAAATTGTCTATTCTTCGCTCTACACGCGCCTGCTTTCCAACTATGTCAGATGTGGGAGCAAGCGCTTCCTGCTCTACCGGAATACATCTTAGCTTTACACCGATAACCTCAAGGACTTTTACTTTTTCTCCGGCAAGAACACTTCGATTTTCTTCCGTAAAAGCCGCCCAACTCATTCCATTTACCAAAATTCTGCCGACTCCGCCCTCTGGTATATCAGTTTCTACAACACCTGTTTTATCTATAAGAGCGTCAACATTTGTTTTCGACGTTCCTTTTGAAAAACTCGCTTTTATCTTTTTGCGCATAAGCAATAAGAAAACAGCAGATACTACGGCAAACACAACTATCTGAATATATAAATTTTTAACTCCTGCTATCTCTAACAAAAGACAAACCGCTGCTGATGGCACAAACCAAATTGACACCAGCGCAGCTGTAAAACCTTCTACTATAAGTGAGATGGCAAGCACTGCCGCCCATATTATTATTCTTTCCAAAACAAGTCGCTCCTTTTATTTATTATGCAACATAAATGATCACAGTTCAGACTCTATCTCTTCAAAAAGCCGACTGATTTCGTCGTAGTTATATCCGTATCTTAAAAGTTTGTCGGATATTTTCTTTTTTTGTTCCCTTGTTTCAGGAATCACACCTTTTGAGATCTTATCAAACAGAAAGCGTATATTTTGTTCAAAATCCGTTTCAGACTCATCAACAACACGTCTGCACAAATCATATGAAAGACCTTTAGACATAAGCTCGGTTATTATTCTGCGTTTACCAAAAAGTTTATTTTGGGAAAACTGTTCATATTTTCTATGGCAAAATCTTTCATCTGAAATAAATCCGTTTTTTTTGAGAACTTCTACAGTTTCCATGCATGCACGCTGACTATATTGTTTTAATTTTAGTTTTGACAAAATCTGCTTTTCGCTTTTGTCGCTTATATTCAAAAGATATACGGCATATTTTATCGCCTTAAGCTTTTCATCAAAGAAAGTAAGCTCTCTTTCGCCTTCAACATCAACGTAAAGGGGCAGTATATCAGAAAAATCTTTTGACGCAGAAGAGTTGCAGAGATTCGTTTTTAATTCAGCGTATTTTTTTAAAAATACAGCAAGATCTGCTCTTGTTATACTGAAATATCCGCTGTCAGTCCGTATAGACGCTTCATTTCCCGATAAAGTAAACGTAATATTTTGTATATCCATTATTTTTTACTCTCAAAACAATATTATGCCGACAAGATGTGTTTTATTAAAAACTTCATTCTTACAAATCAGGCAAAATGTACAGTTCAATCTAATTAAACCTCAATAATTTATTCGCCGAACTCCTCAGTTACCACAACTCCGCTGCCGTCTGTACTTTCATCGCCGTCCTCGGTTTCCTTAATAGTTTCAAAATCAATTTCATTAGCTTTAGCTTTGATTTTTTCTTCAAGCTCCGCAGCAAATTCAGGATTCTGCTCAAGATATTCTCGAGCTTTATCCCTTCCCTGCGCTATTCTCTCTTCATTATAATAAAACCATGAGCCGCTCTTATTCAGAATTCCAAGCTGAAGTCCTATATCAAGAATTTCACTCATCTTTGAAATTCCCTTTCCATACAGCACGTCAAATTCCGCGACCTTAAAAGGAGATGCTACTTTATTTTTTACTACCTTACAGCGTGTGCGGTTTCCTATAACCTCTGTTCCGTTCTTTATAGGAAGGCCTTTTCTTATATCAATACGTACCGATGCATAAAATTTAAGCGCGACTCCGCCGGTCGTCGTCTCCGGATTTCCGTAAATAACGCCTATTTTCTGTCTGAGCTGATTTATAAATATAACAATACAGTTGGATTTTGCAACCGCGCCCGACAGTTTTCGCAGCGCCTGAGACATAAGCCTTGCATGCTGTCCCATATGGCTGTCTCCCATATCTCCTTCTATTTCCGCCTGTGGAACCAATGCGGCAACCGAGTCAACAACAACTATATCTATCGCTCCCGAACGCACCAGCGCTTCTGTTATTTCAAGCGCCTGTTCACCGTTATCAGGCTGCGAAACAAGCAACTCGTCAATATTCACTCCAAGAGCCTTCGCATACACCGGATCAAGCGCATGCTCAGCGTCTATAAACGCCGCTTCTCCTCCCAGCTTCTGTACTTCGGCTATGGCATGAAGCGTAAGCGTCGTTTTTCCGGAAGACTCTGGTCCAAATATCTCAACGATCCTTCCGCGCGGCAATCCTCCTATACCCAGTGCAAGATCAAGTGTAAGAGATCCTGTCGGTACTGCGCTTACGTTCATAGCGGCATTTTCCCCAAGCTTCATTATAGCTCCCTTGCCATAATCTTTTTCTATCCTCGCAAGCGTTGTAGCAAGCGCCGCTTTTTTATCCTGTGTGATCGTATCTTTTCCGTTTTCCTTTTTTGCCATTCCGATATCCGTCCTTTCAAATTCTGAGTCTTTACTGAAAGCGGTGAACATTTGTTTTATAAGTATAACATATATTTTATCTTATGTCAACAAAATTAAGTTTAAAAAATATTTAAGTTTTTAATATTAAAACTATCTGCCGCCGCTTTTTCAGTTAAATAATAACACATACC
Organism: uncultured Clostridia bacterium; assembly: GCA_944375955.1. Lineage (GTDB taxonomy): Bacteria > Bacillota > Clostridia > Oscillospirales > CAG-382 > UMGS1052. The sequence continues at coordinate 55,859 of CALWBE010000069.1, forward strand.
GTTGTACTATATACGGGACAGTAATTTTTGACGTCCCGTGCTATGAAAAGTTCATCCATTTTTTAACCCACATAAATTGGTTTAAAATGGGTTAAATTCCGTCAAATTTTGTCAAAGACGACAGAGATTTTCGGGTATAGAATAAAAATCCACCCGCATAGCGGGTGGTATTTCATTTTCGGGCATAGCCCTAATAATACTGGCGGCGCACAAGTGCGCTTGAGATTGGCCTGCCAGCCATGCAACTGTTACTTACTACCCAT
>CALWBE010000070.1 GCA_944375955.1 uncultured Clostridia bacterium
TTCTTCTACTTCTTGGAATTGACGAGTTCTTTTTTCCTCGTCTTTCGTTGTTCAATTTTCAAGGTCCCTCTTCCGCTCTTTGCGGAAGGCTTTATTAGATTACCACATTTCTTTTACTTTGTCAAGTGTTTTTTTTATTTTTTCCTGCTTTTTTTAAATTTTTTATGTAAACTTTGATTTTTTAATGATTTTCTTCATATATTATTATATTATATATAAATTTTGCGTCATTTCGATTGTTAACCGTCAAGAGATGAAAATATTTTTGTTATTCTTTCCGCATCTATTTTCTTTTTCCTGCCCTTTATACCCGCAACAAGATTCTCGCTTCTAAATACCCCCCTGGCTATCTCTTTTATATCTTCTTCCGTAACATTTTCATATCTGTCGCGTCTCGCATCTATACTTTCTATCTTTTCATCAAGTATATAATTGTCGTATGCCATATTCCAGTTGAGTTCCTCGGCGTTGTCAAGCGCAAGACTTGCATTGTCGGTGTAATATATCTTCGCCCTTTTCAGTCCCGAAGCGTCAGTCTTTATTTTTTTAAAAAGTTCTGCCGCTGCCATTATGCTGGCATTGAGATTTTTAAGGCTTACTTCATATGAAACGCTTATATTCCCTATGTTCTTATATTCCTCCATTTTAGCGTCATAACTATATATATACCCCATATTTTCCGAAAGTTCTCTAAAAAACATGCAGTTTTCCCCGGCAAATATTATATCATAAAAAAGCGTCCTCGATTCTTTACTGTATGCAGTTGTATCAATATCAAAGCTCATTTCTACCATATAATATCCGGCGTCTTTTGTAAGCAGCTCACTGTTCCTTTTTCCAAAGCCTTCCGGAACCGCGCAGATATTGCGCCTCAGTTCATACTCTCCGAAAACATATTTCCCTACTTTCTCAGATAGCACATTTATATCACTCTCTTTATAATTACCGGTAATATAAAAAAAGAAGTTTCCCCTTGAAAAAATTCTCTCCCTTTCCTCTTCGCATCTTTTAAAAGTAATTTTCGAAACGCTGCCCAGCGTTCCGGTTATCATTCCCGCAAGCGGAGTTCCTTGCCATACTTTAGATTTTATTAGATAATCAAGCGAGGCTTTCTCATCATATTCTCTTATCTCCGCCCTTATTCTATCTCGTTCAAGCTCAAAATCCCCATTTGCAATTTCCGAAGACAATTTTTCAAACAACTTTATTATTATATCAGCTGCAATTTGAAATTTCGTGATTTCTCCTGTTATGCAAAACTGCATGAACTCCTTATATGTCGCAGCGGTAAAAGTCAAGCCAGATTCATCAAGAATATCATACAATCTGCCGCCCATCAATATATTTATATTTCTGAAAACAATATGTTCGACATAATGCGATATTCCTCTGTCACGTTCTTTTTCATACAGCACCCCGCCTCTCGCATATACGCAAAGGCAAAATCCGTGAAGTCCAGGACTTTTTAAATCATAAATATTTATACCGTTTTGAGTTATAGTTCTTCTTTCGCGGCGTGCGGTATCGTTTGATCTCATTATATTCACCTCTGCAATAAGTACCTTCTACTGCCTGATATCCTGTCTCTGGCATATCCGTAATTCTTTTTTGATACCGGAACACTTTTCCCGTCTTCAAGCTCGATAACATACCGACGTATTCCAACCGCATGCAGTATATTTACAGCATAGCTCTGATGACAGCGCACAAACTGACCGCTGAGCTTCTTTAAAAATCCCGTAAGAGTATATCTACACACTACATCCCGCTCCGCTAAATGTATGCATATATCATTTCGGAAAACTTCTATATATCGTATCTCATTTTCATCTATCATATATTTTTCGCCGTTTTTTGCCGAAACATAAAATCTTTTATCTCCGCCGCGGAAACTTGATACAAATTCGACAACCCTTTCAACGGACGCTTTATCAAGCGGTTTTTTTATGCATGTCAAAGGGAAAACAGTAAGAAATTCATGTATTTCTGATGCATCATCTGCACTGTCACTGACAAATATGACATTCAATGGATATCGTTCTTCCCTTATTCTACCTATAAAACTCACCATATCTTCATTTCCTACATACCTGTCGCAGACTATGATATTGAAAAGTCTGTCATGCATTGCCTGAAAAAGCTTTGCAGAATCAAAAAAAATTTCTATTTTATACTCCGTTCCCGCTTCATCAAGAACATTTCCTATACAGTCGCGGGCATTATAGCAAGACTTCTCGTCACTGTCACAAATAGCTATCCTTAACATAAAAAAACAACCGTTTCTTTCTTTTTGCTTTTATTTATTTTAACATATTTTATTTTATATTGCAAGTAAGGCTGCTTTTTATTCAAACGGCCGCTCACGTGCATTATGTTGTTTATAATTTATTTCAGTCAAATAATTAAGCAATTATATTAACTTGGCATTAAGAAATTTGACATTTTTGTTTAATAATATGGTAATATAAATATGTTATATTGTAGAGTAAATTTAAAAAATTGAAAAAAATGATTTTTTACATATTATTATAATATGATGTTTTTATCAATAAAATAAGATGTGTTAAAGGATCTTTAAAAATGTTTAAACTAAATAGCTTACCTTTCCCATTTTCAAACATGGGAAATTGTTTAAAATCAGAAAAAAAACAACCGCTTTCTTCTGCACGTATTATAATTCTCGGTTTTGCAGCGGTAATACTTGCGGGCAGTTTTTTACTTATGCTTCCATTCGCCACCCATGACGGCAGCGGAGCTTCTTTTTTAGACGCGCTTTTTACTTCAGTTTCCGCAGTCTGCGTGACAGGACTTGTCGTACAAGATACGGCGACTTACTGGTCGGTTTTTGGTCAATGCACTATAATTGTACTTATTCAAATAGGCGGAATGGGAGTAGTTACGGTAGCTTCGCTATTTTCTCTGATATCGGGTTCAAAAATAGGACTTCGCCGCCGCAGCATAATGCAGGACGCACTTTCCGCTCCGACAGTAGGCGGTATTGTAAGAATGACGAGGTTTATAATAAAATGGACCTTAATAATTGAACTTTTTGGCGCACTTCTGCTTTGCCCATCATTCTGCCGTGCGTTTGGCTTTTTAAAAGGCGTGCTTTATTCGCTTTTTCATTCGGTATCAGCTTTCTGCAATGCGGGATTTGATCTTATGGGAACTGAAGAAGCGCAGTTTGTTTCTTTGGTAGGATATGCAGCCGATCCTCTTGTAAATGCCGCAATAATGCTTATGATAATTGTCGGAGGAATAGGATTTTTGACTTGGGACGATATTGCGCAGCACAAATTTAATTTCCGTAAATACCGTATGCAGACAAAAGCGGTGCTGTTATTTACAGCAGTATTGATAATTATCCCGGCAGTATTTTTCTTCTTTTTTGAATTTGAATCGTTTTCGCCGGCAAAAAGAATTTTTATGTCTCTTTTTCAATCGGTAACTCCAAGAACCGCAGGGTTTAACACTGCCGATCTTACTGCAATCAGCGAATCAGGCATAATGCTTATGATATGTCTTATGCTTGTAGGAGGTTCGTCCGGATCAACTGCCGGAGGTATGAAAATTACAACTCTTGCAGTGCTTGTATCATGTGCTGTTTCGGTATTCCGCAAAAAAGGCGACTCAGCAATATATGGAAGAAGAATTCCTCAGGATATCGTGCGCAGCGCGGCAGCCATTTTCCTTATGTATATATCGCTTTTTCTCGGCGGCGCTTGTATTATAAGCAGGCTTGAAAATCTTCCGCTGCTTACTTGTATGTTTGAAACAGCTTCAGCAATAGCGACAGTCGGACTTTCACTCGGCATAACTCCCGCCCTCGGAACTATTTCGCAAGCTATTCTTATAGTGCTTATGTTTATAGGAAGAGTAGGCGGACTTACTTTGATCTTTGCCGCAGTAGCAGGAAGACAAAATGTCTCTGCAAAGCTTCCGCAGGAAAAAATCACTGTCGGATAATCTTAGTATAATAAATATAAAAACTAATTAAAAATAGAAACAGGGAGAATTTATATGAAATCCGTATTACTTATCGGGCTTGGACTTTTCGGTCAGCATGTAGCGCACAAGCTATCCTCTTTAGGGCATGAGATACTCGCCGTAGATACCGATGAAAACCGCATAAATACTGTTTTGCCTATAGTTACCGGTGCTCAAATCGGAGACAGTACAGATCCTGAATTTTTAAAATCTATAGGGGTAAGCAATTTTGATCTATGTATCGTAACCATAGCTAACAGCTTTCAGAATTCGCTTGAAACCACATCTCTCCTAAAAGAACTCGGCGCACGCAAAGTAATTTCACGTGCATCAACCGATATTCACGAAAAATTTCTGCTGCGTAACGGTGCTGATGAAGTTGTATACCCTGAAAAGCAGCTCGCGTCATGGGTAGCCATAAAATATACGTCCGATCATGTATTTGATTATATCGAGTTAGGAGACAACTATTCGATATTTGAAATTGAAATTCCGCGCGAATGGCTCGGCAAAACCGTAGGCGATCTTGATATAAGAAAAAAATACGGCATAAATATTATGGCTTTAAAAGCAAATGGCAATATAAATATGAGTATTACTCCAGATACAATATTATCAGAAAACTTTAACATGCTTGTGCTAGGAGAAGAAAAATCAATAAGAAAATGCTTTAAACTTTGATTCTTCTTTTTAACCATTTAAAAATTTGTTTTATCTTATTTGAAAAATTAAGGGGGACGGCAGCTTGAACAAAAGTATAAACAAAAATATCAGATCTGTCTTTATGATTGCTGTATATATACTGTTTACGTTATTATCATCGCTGTCTTTGATTCAAAGCGTCGGTATCTGGAGAATGTTCCCTTTTATAATTATAATACCTGCTGCAGCAACCTTTTTTTATCCTAAGAAAATTATGACCGCCGCAATATGTTCGCTTTTGGCTTTCATATTTTTCATTACCGAAAGCGGGTCCGCTGTCAACGCTTTGATATCCGCCGCCGCGGCTTTTATATTTGCCTGCGCCGGAATAATGGTAAAGCGTTTTATAGTAACAGCCGTTGTCAGCAAAAGAAAAAGAGTTTTCTGCTTGATTTGCGGTGTAATTCTGTTTGTAATATCTGCAGCTGCATATTCGTTTGTATTCGGAAATCCTTTTTCCGCATTTTCTGCACAAAAAACAAACAATACTTACATCTCTCAAACCTACGGGGAAGATTCTCCGGATATAAATTACACATATTACAGCTTCCCGGAAAAAAGGTATTTTACAAATGTTTCATTTACCGATAACTCATTTATAAGCGCTGATATTTCCGCTTACGAAGGAGAAATTACAGACGGATACTCAAATTATTATGAATATAAATTTCTGTCTGCACGCCGTCAGGAACTTGCACGACTACTGTCGCAGGGATTTCCTAAAGAGCAGTGTGCTATACGCATAAACATAAAAGAAACTCAAATTTCATTGTCTGAAATAAACGGTGAAAAATATTTCCCCGAAATGGTCTTTGATATAGCTTTTTATGAGCAGCTTGACAACGAGTCCGTCTTCGCAGAAAAATGCAGGCAATATCACGATTTTTTACAGGAGAATGAATTTATTTTTAAAAAGATAAATTATTACGGAGGATACGCGGACGATTTTAAATTCGAAGCAGCTGCCGATTACGAATTCGACGGCGAATATACGGAAATAGTAAAACCTTTTTCCGAAGAAACCTTCGACAGATATTATGAAGAACTCGATTATGCCGATCATTGGAAATTGGGAAGCTGATTTTTTAAAACCTTCTGCATTTTACTTGTATTTTGGTATTCAGGTTCCGCATATTTTGTTTCGGCTCACAAAATTCTAATAATGAATAAAGGACGGTGAAAAGCACTATGGCAGTTAAACGACCTGCGGTGCTTCTCGCCGTCCTTATGATTTTTTCAGTTTTGTCCGAAGCTCACGGGCTTCGTATCCTTTCGTTTACGGCAGCTTTTATATTTTTAGCCGGCGCCATATTCTGCATATCATCCGAAAGGCGGAAAAGAGCCTCCGCTATACTGCTTTTATATGCCTGTTCGATTATGTATCCTGCAGCATATTCATTTTTTACCGATCTGCGCTTAAAAAACGCCGGAGTATCCGAAATATCTTCCGAATACTCTACATATTTAGCCTCTGTTTATAATTATTCATATTACGGAGAAACTGCTTCCTTATATGTAGAACTTAAAGAAGGCAGCTATGATGGGATCAAAGCACTTGTAACAGTAAAATCTCCTGTCTCTCTGCCGGAAACTCACGATTTCATCTCGTTCAGCGGCAGTTTAGTACCTATGAATGAAGATGCCGTAAAGCAATATTCACTTTTCGGAAGCCGTTTATATTATCTTTCGGAAGGCTGTTTGTTATATGCCGAAGCCGAGGACTTTTCGGTCTTAGGCAGACCTGCACAAGATCAGCGCGGTATTGCCCTTAAATATTACTATTATATTTCCGATAATCTCAGAAATTGCATGCCGATTTTAGGGGGCACAGATATGTTTTCTTATGTTTCTGCACTTCTTACCGGCGACAGAACCATGCTTACAGAAAAAGTTTCAGACTTATATTCGCGCTCTGGACTTATGCCATTTCTCTGCATTTCTGGACTGCACGTTGTAACAGCTTCTTCAATTCTTTCCGCATTTATGAAAAAACTGCGGCTGAACTGTTTGCTGCGGTTTTCAGTTCTTTTGCTGTTTCTTTTATTTCTTTGCATAATAACCGGCGCTGCGGGATCTGTTATAAGAGCAGCCATAATGAGCGCTGTACTGCTTTCCGCCGATATGCTTGAGAAAAACGCCGATCCTTATTCTTCTATTTCTCTCGCTATTGTCGCCGTTATTTTACTCAATCCTTATGCAATATTTGATTTAGGAACTATACTTTCTTTTTTAGCCATGCTCGGCATAATATTTGCAGGAGTAGTCAACGACATTTATCTTGTGCTGCCGCGCAGCCGGCTTTATAAAATCAAAAGATCGCTTTTTACAAGTTTTTACGCGTCGGGATTTGTTATGATACCTATTCTGTCAACTTTTGGCGGAGTATATATTTTATCTCCGTTTTCAAATCTTGCCGGAAGCATAATTTTTGCTCCGGTAATGTATTTACTTGTGCTTCTCGCAATATTTGCCTTTCTACCGGCGCAGATTTTGAAAATCGCACTCGCAGTTCCTGCCGCCGCGCTTTTAAAAATTTTTGAGCTTACAGCTGAAGTCTTTTCAAAAATTCCTTTCTCTTATGCGGAATTTCAGTGCCCGCAATTTCTTTCCGCTGCCTTCGCAATTTTTATTACAATACATATTTTATGCGCCGCATTTGCAGAAAACAAATATATAGTGCTGACCGGATTCTTTTCAGCTCTGCTCCCTCAGCTTTCAATTATATCCGCACATTCGGTTTCAATAATTTGCAGCCTTTTTAATGTCCTTAATTAAATGTGATTTATATGCGTATTATAACACATTGATATATATTTCGAAGGCGTTATTCCCTCATGATACTTGAAAAATTTAGCAAATAAATTTTCATTTTCAAATCCCAGCGTCTCTGAAACAGATCCTATGCTTTTTCCTGTCTCCGTAAGCAAAATTTTAGCTTTTTTTACAGTTTCCTCCGCTATAAAATTTTTTAAAGTAATACCGTATGCGCTGCGGAACAACCTGCACAAATAGTCGGCATTATATCCCAAATGCTCTGCCACATCGGTCACAGTCGGTCTTGTCCCAATATTCGACGCTATATATTCAGCCGCCATATATGCGGGATTGTTTTCAGCTACGCTTTTTTCAGACAAAAATTCAATTTCATTCAGAATTATCCTTGTCATATATTCCGCCGATGATACGGGATAAAACGGAGTATTGACAATATGCAAAAGCATTTTAAAAAGTCCCGAAAGCCGGGCAGTATCTTTAAAATGAAAGCAGTTGTCGTCAAATTTTGTGTCAGTATCAAAATGCAGCCAGTAAAATGATACTCCGCGTGACGGTTTTACCCCTCCGTGTTTTCTGCCGGGAGTAAGAAGCAAAAGATCGTCTTTTTCAAGAGCATAATTTTTCTCTTCCTCTTTTATATACACCTTGCCTGACAACATAAATATTATCTCATAAGATGAAAGTATCCTTGTGCCATGGATCCATTCTCCTCTTGACAAAAAAAGTCCTGCAGATTCAAAAACAAGACTGCTCATGTCTGTTTTTCCGTCTTTTGATTTTAAATAAAACATGTCGGATTTTCTCACTTTTATATCGGTATTTTCACTTGAAAACTACGTGTTTTAGTATATAATAAAATTGTACTTTAAAAAACATCTGTTGTCAACAGCTTTTCTGAGATATTTAAAACACCAAAAATTCATTTACAAACGGAAGGGAAAAATAATGAAAAATATTTCCATAAGCTGCAAATATATAAAAATTAAAGACGGTTTTTGGAGCAGCAGACAAAAAATAAACAGAACCGTAACTCTTGACGCGGTATACAACCGCTTTAACGATACGGGAAAAATAAGTGCTTTTCAGTGTTCCTGGAAACCCGGAGATGATGAAAGAAAAAAACCGCATCTTTTCTGGGATTCAGACGTAGCTAAATGGATAGAAGGCGCTTCATATATACTTATGCATGAAAAAATACCGTCTTTAGAAGAAAAAATCGATAAAATAGTAGACGGCATAGACAACAATATGACAAAAGACGGCTATTTCAATGTCTATTACAATATATTTGGGTTAAGCGGAAGATTTACAGACAGAAACAATCACGAGCTTTATTGCGCAGGTCATCATTTTGAGGCCGCCTGCGCGTATTATGAAGCTACCGGCAAAGACAAATACCTTAATCTTATGGAACGCTTTGCCGATCTTATATATAAAATTTTCGTTGAAGATAAAAGCGCATATTTTATGACTCCCGGGCATCCCGAAATAGAGCTTGCCCTTATCAAGCTTTACCGCACGTCAAAGAAGCAAAAATATCTTGATTTATGCCGCTTTTTTGTGGAAAAGCGAGGACAAAACGACAAAGATATTCCTTTATTCGGAGATCTAAAATACGCGTATGATGAAGTGCCGTTAAAAAACGCCGTTTATGCTGACGGGCATTGTGTCAGAACAAACTATCTTATGTCCGGTGTATGCGATCTTGCATACGAGACCGGCGATACAGAGCTATATGAAGCCTGCAAGCGCGTTTTAAAAAATGCGGCGGAAAAACGGATGTATATAACCGGAGGTCAGGGCTCTACCTATCTTGGTGAAAGATATACCAGCGATTATCATCTGCCTAACAAAACCGCATATGCCGAAACCTGCGCGTCTATATCTCTCGGCATGTATGCTCACAGAATGGAGCTTTACGAGCCCGATTCTTATTACGGAGACATAGTTGAAAGAGTTCTTTATAATGGAGCGCTTTCAGGAGTTTCACTTGACGGCGACTCATTTTTCTATGAAAATCCCCTTGAAATAAGAAATGAAGATTACGCGGTCAATTACTATGATTTTGAAAAATCAAGACATTTTATACCGCGTATACGTCAGCAAATGTTCAGCTGCTCGTGCTGTCCTCCGAATATTCTACGGCTTATCGCTTCTATAGGAGATTACATATATTCGTACAGTACCCAAAACGGCAAAGCCGATACTCTTTTTATACATCAGTATATTTCGTCTTCTTTCTGCCATGAGGGCATATCAGCAAACATAAATACAAAATTCCCTCTTGACGGCGCCGTAACTGTCAAGGCCTCCGGCGTAAAATATATCGCCGTAAGAATACCTTATTACTGCAAAAAGCTTATTTCCGATACCCCCTATACCGTAAAATCAGGTTATGCGTATTTTGACATTCAAGATATCGATGAAATATCTTTCGATCTTAATCTTTCCGCACGATTTGTATATTCAAATACCTCAGTTTACGATAATATCGGCAAAGCGGCCGTTATGTACGGTCCGGCAGTATATTGTGCTGAAACCGCCGACAACGAATCGGTAGAAAACTTTTTTGCGGACACAAGTTTGGGTATAAAAATAACCGGAGAAAAATTCGGGCTGCCAGAAATAGTTTTATCAGGTTTAAGACAAATAATATCCGATGAGCTTTATTCGGAAAACAAGCCTTTGCAAATTCCCGGAACATTAAAAATGATACCGTATTTCGCGTTTGCAAACCGAGGCGAACACGAAATGATCACTTTTATTCCGGTTAAAAATTGATATTTTTAAACAAAAAACAAATATGCGCCGTTTACTTTGCAGATATTTCTATCTGTGAAATAATACGGCGCATATCCTTATTTATCCTATAAACTGCTGCTGAGGAACCGGATCTTCAAGTCCGAAGCTTACCGTTATGGCATTGTTGACTCTATTCATCAAATCATCGTCTAAATGACCCATTTTTTCCTTCAGCCTTCGCTTATCTATTGTTCGTATTTGTTCGAGAAGTATAACCGAATCGCGCGCAAGCCCATACTTTTCGGCATATACATCAATGTGCGTGGGCAATTTACTTTTGTCAGTCTTGCTTGTGATTGCCGCGGCTATCACTGTCGGACTGAATTTGTTGCCTACGTCATTTTGTATTATAAGTACAGGTCTTACACCGCCCTGTTCCGATCCGACTACGGGACTCAGATCAGCGTAATATATATCTCCTCGCTTTACACTCACTATTTATTCATTCCTTTCGCATTGATCTATTTCTATTCTTTCCGAAATTTCCTTTATTATTCCGTCAGGTTTAATTTTAATAAATCTTAAAAAGACTGCTGCTGCAACGGCAGTCTTTCATTATTTATAATATTCGCAAAAGACTGCTTTTGACCTTTTTAAAATATTGCATGTATGTCACGCAATTTATATACTGTTTTATATTTTTTTCAAATATAATAAAAAATATAAATATTTTTATTTAAAACTATTGACAAAATAAAATTGTTAGTGTATTATTTGTATTAGTACACATAATACTAATAGAACAGTTTTTAAATTTTTTTAAGAAAGGAGAAAAAATGATGTTTCAGCTTGACTTCGGAGATCGGCGACCGGTATATGAACAAATAAAAGAAAAAATGAAATTTCTTATAATTGGCGGAATGCTTAAAGACGGAGACCGTATTCCGTCGGTGAGAGATCTTGCTATAAGCATGACAATAAATCCCAACACTATTCAGCGATCGTACAAAGAGCTTGAAAACGAGGGGTATATTTACAGCAGAAAAGGAGCGGGATATTTTGTTGCACCCCGAAGCGAAACCGAAAAAAACGATCCGGCTGAACTTATTGCACGTTTTACCGATACGGCAACAGAGCTTATGTATCTCGGGAAAAGCCGGGAGGAGTTATTCAGTATAATCGAAAAAATATTTGAAGGAGGAAATAACAATGGAGACAACTGATATGATAACGGCTGTCGGCGTTACAAAAAGCTTTGATAAAATGAAAGCTCTTGATGATCTCTGCCTGCATGTTAAAAAGGGGTCGGTTTACGGTCTTGTCGGACCCAACGGCGCCGGAAAAACAACATTTATAAAGACTCTTATGGGCATATTTAAGGCAGATTCCGGAGAAATAACTCTTGAAGGCGAAAAAATATACGAAAATGAAAATTCAAAAAAGCGTATCATATATGTCTGCGACGATTTGTTTTTTTTCCCTACTTATACAATAAAACAAACAGCCCAGATGTATGCGGATATTTATCCGCAATGGAGTCAGGAGCTTTTTGAAAAGCTGCACGAGATATATAAGATCGATCTTAACCGAAAAGTTATTCGCCTTTCAAAAGGAATGCAGAAACAAGTTGCATTCTGGCTCGGCATTTCATCACAGCCTGACGTTATGATCCTTGACGAACCCATAGACGGTCTTGATCCTGTCATGAGAAGAAACACCTGGAAGCTGATACTCAATGAAGTTTCTGAAAGAGGCATGACAGTTTTGATTTCAAGCCATAATCTCCGCGAACTTGAGGATGTATGCGATCATGTCGGAATAATGTATGGCGGAAAAGTAGTTATAGAAAAATCCCTCGACGATGTCAAGGGAAATATACACAAAATTCAGCTTGCTTTTTCTCGTGAAGACGAACGTGCAGCCGAAAAGCTTGCCGCTCTTACAGAAAAGCTTGAAATTCTTCATAAAAGCAGCATAGGCAGCGTTACAAACTATATTGTAAAAGGTGATTCTGAAGCTATAAAAAGCGCCGTCACTGTATTTTCACCGGCAGTATTTGATATGATACCGCTGACCCTTGAAGAAGTATTTATCTATGAACTCGGAGGTATGGGATATGAATTCGAAAACATCCTTATTTGAACGCTTTTTCTCAAAAGCCGTTATAAAATCTGATCTCCGCAACCATTGGCCATGGCCGGTTGCAGCTTCCGTACTGCTGTTCTTTAATCTCCTTGACGCAATTAACATTAACTCCTTTGCAAACTATTCTGTATTTATAAACAGGTTTTTATTTTCGTTTTTTGTCTCCTGCGTATATGGCTTTTTGATAGGTACAAAGCTTTTTATGTATCTTGATAAAATGAATTCCGTATCATGTATCCATGGACTTCCTTTTTCAAGAAAGAAACTGTATTTATCACATATATTATCCGGATTCATTCTTTTCGCGCTTCCGGCAGTATTTATTACAGCATCTATGTTTATTTTGGGAGTTCCTTTTGAACGTACTTTGTTTACTCCCGGCAACTGCGCGGCTTTTTTAGGAATTTATCTTATATATTCGTTTATATCATTTGCTATTGCTGTCTTTTCTATGACAATCTGCGGAAATGTCATAATTTCTATGCTTTTATCATGCGGCATCGTTGTTTTGCCGGCAGCTTTTATTGGGTTTTTCCAATATGTTTTATACAGCTGCGTTTACGGATATACAGGCGGCGATTTCTTATTGGAAATACTGCTTTATCTGTACATCTTGCCCAGCGCTATGTTTCCTGTTAATTTTCTTGTTTACGTCGTGGGTGCCATATTGCTTATCACGGCTGGATTTTTCATCTACAAAATCAGGCCGCTTGAAAACTGCGAAGAAGTAGTCGCTTTCCGCAGGCTGCGCTGGCTCTTCATCACCACTGTCGGCGTTGTTCTTGGTATGATAAGCTATATGTTTTTCGCGGCTATATTCAATTATCATTCACTGCTGTTAACCCTTCCTTTAGGTCTTGTCGGAGTGATCGCCGCTTCAATGTTCGCGAGAAAAACAGTAAGCCTGCGCGGTTCGGGACGTTATATAATTGCTTATATCGCCGTAGCCTTCGTGCTTACGGCAGGATTAAAATATGATATTTTCGGTTACGAAAGACGAATTCCTTCGGAGGACAGCATACAGTCGGTTGAACTTTCGATTAACCACCGAAACGCGTATTACAACATTGATGTATCTCCCGACTACAAGGTGACTTCAGAAGAAGATATAGAAAAAATAAGAGCTCTTCACAGTGCTTACATTTCTGAAAAGGGAAATGAAAAAGCCGTCATATACAATGATGTTACTTTCACGTATAGACTTAAAAACGGCTTGTCCTTAAAGCGCGAATACTATCATATAAGTCAGGAAAATTATGACAAATATATGACTCCGGTTCTCAATATTGACAAAGTCAAGTCCATGGAATATCCTTTGCTTGACAACGTTGAAAAAGAAATACTGAATATTACCGTATATGATGATATGCAGGGGATTTCCTCCACATATGCATGGTCCGAAGATGCCGCAAAAGAACTGTATGACGCGCTTATGTATGATCTTGAAAACAATAAATATGAAGATCTTCAAAGCTCGGGAACCTTAAGCGTTGAGGTGAGCTATTATGTTCCCGGAACATACAGAGATAAAGATAATATTCCGGAAACGCTTGCTGAGAAAAACGAGCTTGCGGTTTACTGCAGTATGAATATAACAAGTCATTATACAAAAACACTGGAAGTTCTTAAGAAAAACGGTTTTTATACCGAAGGTGAGTATCTGCTTCCGGCAATAAAAAAAGTAATAGTTGAAGGCGGAGGAAACTATGAAACCGTATATTCCGAATCCTCTGACGGAGTATATATTGGTACCGGTGAAGCGTATGAAGTTTATACCGGAGGTATAAACTCGGAAATTACAGATCCCGAAGATATAAAAACAATTTATGAGCTTTGTATTTACGGATTTGAAGGCAGTGCCGAAACTCAAAACAATCAGCGGTATTATATAACATTTATAAATGAAAATGACGAAATCATCTTTTCGAGATCGTATAATATAATTATCGGCAGTCTTCCGGAAAATCTTCAAAAATATTTTCGGCAGCAATAATGATCAGGTAAATAGTAAAACAGCGGCAAAGCAAATGCTTTGCCGCTCTCTTTATATGAAAAATAATTATAAATTCATGTTTAAATATTTTTCCGCATTGAATTTTGACAGATTTATATGCATGCGGTTTGATGTATATGACATATAAAGCTGGTCTTTTCCGTACTGAATAAAAGGGTAAAAACAGCTTTCTTTCATATGAGCCTGCAAAATCTCTTTACTGTTCTCAATTTTTTCGGTATCAATATGCACAACTCCTATATGCTCGCGGTCTATCGGAGCATGAAACAAATACAAATTGTCTTTATACATAATGAAATCCGACCGCGACTGACAATCCGAAATAAGCACCGGCGTCTCCCAAGTCTTTTTATTTAAATCAAAATAAGTCAAAAAACCGTATGGAGATTCATTTTGCTGTCTTACAAAATAAAAGCATTTGTCATCATATACATATACGGCGTTCTCCCATTTTGACTGATTTAAAAAATCCGGCTGGGCAACATATTCCCATTCCTCCAAATCACGGCTTTTTATTATACAGTTAAAATCTCCGCAGTAGGCTCCCGTATAGTAATATATCACACCGTTTTCTTCTCTTGCAGAAATTTTTTGCATAATGCCTATATCAGTATACATTTTTTTATATTCAATTTCCTTTTCGGCAAAAATCGCCTGCATATTATGGATATTCCAGTCTGCGCAAATACTATCAACTTTAAATTTATTTATCTTGACATCACTTAACTTTTTTGAGGATATCGTATATGTTCGATAAAGCCTGTAATAATCCCCCGAGAGGTTGGCTGTCCACATAAGATAAAGCGTATCTTCATCCTTATGCATCAATATGGTATCATAAACAGCTTCGACTTTTTTTCCGTAACAATCATCTTTTGCAGACTGCAAATCTATATATGTTTTGTTGTCAGTATCATTCTCCGGACAGTAAACAAACCGTGCGGTATGACAATGCGGATCCTCGTCCTTTGTCTTTGTGTTAGCATAATACGTCATATATATAATTCCATCAATAACGGCATAGCTTGAAACATGTACCATTAAATCCCCGCTTTTTTTAAAATCAGATATAAAATTATCAGATATTTCATCTGCAAATTCTTTTCCTATTTTTTTAACTTCATCAGGTACATTATCTGATATAATTGCTTTATTTTCTTTTATAACTCCGTCTTCTGTTATCTTCGGTTTTTTTGAAGTAAAAAAATCAGGCATAAAATTTTGTTTCAAATCACTTGAAATATTATTCGTGCTCATTTTATTTTTCTCCTTATTTAAAAAATATATAAATATTGATAATAATCCTATAGACTCATTTATTACTCCCATAAAAGAACAGACAAAAATGTCGTATATCAAAAATGTTATTGACACCGGAATAGAAATAATTTTTGTAAACTTAGGATTTCTGCACCATAAAGAAACTGTAACAAATGTTGAGGCAGATATAGGTAAAAAATTTATATAAGAATTGAAAGAAAAAAATCCAAGTGTCCAATTTATCAAAATAAAAAACACCGGCCAAAAAACTGGACTGCGCTAATTTGTGCGGACAGAACAAAAACAGCCTAAATGGTAGTAATAATTATTTTTTAAGCAACGAACTGACATCGCTTTTCGAGAGGTGTCAGTTTTGTTTTAAGTTGGATGCGCTGATGGTTGTAGAAATGGATGTATTCACCTA
>CALWBE010000071.1 GCA_944375955.1 uncultured Clostridia bacterium
CTGTATTTACTGTTGTAGGCAAATACAGGAAGCAGTATTATAACTAAATTATTATGACACAAAGAAAAAAATACAAACGCAAAAAGCACGTCATTTTTTATATTACTGTCCTTTCTATAATATTAATAGCCGTAGGAATCTTTATTCAAATAGAAAACAGACGCCGAGATATATCAAAAATAAACCTGGATGCAGTTAGTGCAATTGTTGTTGATAAAAAAAATGATGAGATTCTCTATGGTAAAGAAATTGATAAAAGAGTGTCCCCCGGAAGTATAACAAAGCTTGTTTCTATGTTTGTTGTTTTTGATAATATAAAAAGCAACAGTCTTGCTCTCACAGAGGAAGTAGAGGTGTCTCAAAATGCTTCTAGCACAATGGCGAGCCGCGTAGGTCTTAGACCTGGCGAAAAAATGACAGTGGATAATTTAATAAAATGTATCCTAATCGCATCCGGAAGCGATGCGATGCTTGCACTTGCAGAACATATCTCGGGTTCAGAAGAAAGATTTGTGGAACTAATGAATAAAAAGGTAACGCAGTTAGGATTAGAAAACACGCAGTTTGCAGGTTGCATTGGTTTGGAAAACGCAAATACTTATTCCTCTGCATACGATATTGCAACTATAGTATCTGCAATTACCACCGACTATCCACAGATATATGAATATACGAAGCTACATTCTGTAGATATTGTTCGACAAGACAAAAGTATATTATCAATAAAAAATACAAACGATATGTTGAGTATAGATGGCATTGACGGGCTGAAAACAGGATCAACTCCTCAGTCTGGATATAATCTTGCAATGACCTATAATAAAAAAGGAAAAAGTATAGTGTTTGTTGTACTTAATAGCAAAACTTTATACTTCAGAAAGCAAGATTGCTTACAACTAATAGATGTGTTTGTGTAGGATAAAGGATTGTATGGTATGTCAAAAAAGAAAAGCAAAAATTTGAACGGTTTAACAGATTTAAAAAATGTACAAAATAACGAAAAATCTTTGCTTGAAATTGTTTTTTGGCACATAGTAATAGTCTGTTGTTTTGTGTTTCAGGGTGCCTTTTTTGCTGGTGGTCTTTTCTTTCTTACATCGCTTTGTCTTATTTATATTTTAATACGTCTGCCATATAAGATAAAATTAGACTTTAATCTTATATGTTTAGGATGTATCCTGATTTTAGCAGTCGTTTCTTTTTTCCTAAAATCCATAGACAAATATGAATCTTTTGTCGATCTACAGAAATACATAGTTCTGTTTTTATCGTATTTTGCATTTATCAATATGAAAAAAGTAGATAGTGTAGAAAAAGGCTTTTATATAGGCATTTTTATTACTATGATATGTGGTTTACTGGGTGTTACAGGGATCGAACTGTTTTCACCAATGATAACAGAAAAAGGTCAAAGGCTACAATCTTTTTTGCAATATGCCAATACAACTGCTCTTTTTATGGGGAGCGGGGTGTTTTTATCAATTGATAGATTATTTAAAACTAAAAAATATAAATATATTTTATTTAGTTGTCTTTTTGCAATCTCTCTATTTTTAACCCAATCAAGAATAACTTTTATTACATTTATTTGTGTGTTTCTTCTCTATGTGCTGTTATCATTGCACAAAAAGTATAGGCTAATATTATGCGGTGTTCTTTTTGCATCTGTATTAATAATTTTATGTGTTGGTGGCAGAATAGTCCGAATATCGTTATTTGAACCAACCTTGGTAGAAAGAGTTATAACATATTTTGATGCGATAAAAGCTATTGTTCTCAAGCCTATGTTTGGTATAGGTTTAGGTAATTGGCAGTATCTGTCCTTTTCATTTCAAAGCGCACCATATCAAGTAAAGTATATCCACAACTTATATTTGCAGGTAGCACTTGATGCAGGCATAATTGCTGCACTTGCTATGTTTATAGTTGTAGCAGCTAATATAATAAAGAATTTTAAAAAGAAAAATATTTATTATTATATTTTTATATTTGTAGTTTTGCAAAGTGCATTTGAAGTAAATTTCAATTATGGGATTTTCGATATGTTTTTTGCCCTCCTATTGGTTTTAATTAATAAAAATAATCCCGAACAACAAAATGAATATCAAGTAAATATCACTAAAACAATAAAATATTTAAAAAATACCGTTACTGTTTGTTGCATTGCTTATTTGTGCCTTTTGGGAATAGCTGAGACTTTTGTAACCCTGGGAAATTATGCAATGAAGCAAGGACAATTAATTCGTGCTGAATCATT
The DNA here is from genome assembly GCA_944375955.1 of uncultured Clostridia bacterium. Taxonomy (GTDB): domain Bacteria; phylum Bacillota; class Clostridia; order Oscillospirales; family CAG-382; genus UMGS1052. Next base: position 2,258 of record CALWBE010000071.1, read on the forward strand.
ATATCAAAATGCATATACTATTAATTCACATAATAACACCGTTCTTTTTAAATTAGCACAGACAGAAAGAAACCCAGATAAGGCTATAGCTTATTTAGAAAACTCGTTGCAAAAGAATCCATATCAGTTTATGGCAAAAAACTCTTTGATTGAGGGGTATCTATACCGTGGAGACTACAATGAAGCAATTGAGGCTTCAACTTCCCTCCTAGAAAGATTCCCTTACAACAAAGCTTTTCAGGAGTTAAATAAAAGAACGATAACTATGGCATATATGAACGGATACTTAGATGAAGTAAGTTACCAATCCCATATACAAAGGCACGAATCATACATAAAGGAAAAGAATTCTCAAATAACCCCACTGTATGCTCATATTGACAAGGACATGAATTATTAACGGGAAACCGTTTTTAATAAAAAACACAATTTGGAGGAACAAAAATGAAAATGGCTAATCGAATCAAAAAGTATGTGGTGTACATACTTTTAGCAGCAATGCTCTTATCAAATCAAATGATTGTTAATGCTGCAAACATTGTTTTATCATCTGTATCAGAAATTATCCTTTCGGACAACTCTGTTGGAGAAGATGTATATCTTCTCGATATTATGACACTAAATGATGGAAAAACATATGTTGGTACATTTATGGATCCAACAGAATATAAATATTACTATGGTGTATCTAATGATTTGAGTAATTGGGATATTAAGTCCCCATATTTTTCAATAGCTTATGGTAATAATATTTATGCAGGAATTTCAGGAAGTACCTGGAATAATGATTTACAGTTGAATTACACACTTGACGGTATTTCATGGAAAAAGGTTTCTTTACAAAATGAGATTAGACCCTACTATATAAAATTCGAAAATGGATTATTCAAACTGTACGGATATGATTCTCAGGATAATCTTCATCTGTGTATTTCTGAAAATGTAGAAAATTGGATTGATATAACTGAAGATATTTCTGGAAATAACGGTGTAAAGAAAACTATTGTAAGTGATGGGAAAATATATACATTGCTCAATCGGACGGATAAATTTAGTATTATAGCTGCTGATGCACCAACAGAGGACAATGTGTCAATGGAATGGTCCGATGTTGAAACATTGCAAAAAGATGGCTATAGAATGATAGATTTTTATTTTGATGGCGCAAATGTTGGTGTTATGCTATACTCTATAGCAGATTTTAACGCAAAAGGGTATGCCTCTGATTATATTTATTTTGTGACATCGGACTTTGTAAATTGGAGCGAAAAAGACTGGACAAAGACATATGGCGGATATTCGGTTTTTGCTTGTACAAGTACCGAAAAGAAGGATGTGTCAGTTTATGAATATGTTAAAACACAAATATACCCCAAAATGGCTAATCCATATGAAGAAAATGGAACCACTCAGAAAGTTTTGATTTCACAAAACTCTAACGATTGGTATATTGACGATGTCAAAATCTCACTTAATGGTAACCTCATTAATAAGATTGATCAATCAAACACTGAGTATGTTTTAGACAATGGCGTTCTATTTAACAAAGACAAAACCTCGCTACTTTGCTATTCGGGTGTTAGTGCAGGCACCGAATATACAATTCCGACTGGTGTCGTAGAAATTTCGGACTATGCTTTTTATGCTTGTATGAATCTGATGACTGTTATTATTCCGGAGGGGGTAACAAGCATTGGTAACGAAGCTTTTTCTCAGTGTTCAAATTTGGAATGTGTAGTTATTCCTAACAGTGTTACGAATATTGGTAGACGGGCCTTTAACAATCGTTATCGTTGGAATGTAAATCCCTTCATAATATATGGAAATACAGGATCCTATGCGGAGACCTATGCATCTAATAATAATATTTTGTTTAAGGATATATCTAGTTTTAGCGGAAAGCTTCCAAATTCAAGTCCATATGTTTATGACACACAGGATTTAGGTGAAACAGTTAATGTATCTGGAAAACTTGAATCTGTTATAGATGAAAAAACTGCTAAGCAGGTAATTGAATTAACTACAAAAGATCTCACAAATGAACAGAAAGAATCCGCAACAGGTATTGATAAAATGACCGTCCTTGCAGAAGGAGCAGTAGCAAACGTAGCAAGCACGACAAAATCAGAAGATACCATACATATTACAGAAACAGTTGTAAAAGAACTTGAACCCAAAGCGGTAGAAACCGCAGAAACACTTGAAAAAACTCTTACTGAT
>CALWBE010000072.1 GCA_944375955.1 uncultured Clostridia bacterium
TTTCTTCTACTTCTTGGAATTGACGAGTTCTTTTTTCCTCGTCTTTCGTTGTTCAATTTTCAAGGTCCCTCTTCCGCTCTTTGCGGAAGGCTTTATTAGATTACCACATTTCTTTTACTTTGTCAAGAGGTTTTTCTGCTTTTTTTTAAAAAATTCCTCTTTTGCACATTTTTTCTTTTATATTTTTTACTCGCGTATAAAAATATTGTATTTGCTGATAATATAAAAAGCTGGAAATGAGGTGCTGTATTGTGATAACTGTTCTTGTAAGAACTATATTAATGTACGGAATAATTTTAATTTCTATGAAAATAATGGGCAAGCGACAGCTTGGTCAGATGCAGATATCCGAATTCATTACTGCAATGATACTATCAGAGCTTGCTTCTCTTCCCATATCTGACAAGTCTATTCCTTTAATATACAGCCTTGTTCCCTTAATTTTAATAATATCTATTGAAGTAATTCTGTCTTTTATTTCTCTTAAATCTTTTTCTGCACAAAAATTGCTTGAAAGTACCCCGACTTACATTATGGACAAAGGAGTATTAAATCAGGATGCCCTTGTAAACACAAGAATAACCATAAATGAGCTCCTTGTAGAACTCAGAATAGCAGGCTTTACTTCATTAAGCGAAATAGAATATATTTATCTTGAACCAAACGGAAAATTCAGTTTTGTACCGAAAGCACAGTACAGGCAGGCAACGGTTGAAGATCTTAGTCTGAATGCGTCAGAATCAGATCCAGACATTTCTATAATTATCGACACAAAAGTTATAGAAAACGGCCTTAAATATCTCGGAAAAAATGAAAACTGGATGAAAAAAGCAATATCTCCCCACACAGCTAATGATATTTTACTTTTTGCATGCAACCGCAGCGGAAAAAAGACGATTATAACAAAGGAGAACAAAAAATGAGAAGTTTTATAATTGCTCTTGTTTTCTTTATTGCAGTAGTTTCCGCGGTAATTTTAAATTCTTTTTATGCCACTCATATATATGACAATTTGCTTGAAAATCTTGAAAATTTTCCCGAAACCGCAGACGATGGTGCAAATTTTGACGTTGTTGAAAATACCTGTAGATTTATAGACGATAATAAGTATTATTTTTCCTTCACTTTGCCGCAAAACAATGTAAATGAGCTCATATGCGGATATTCAGATACATTGCAATATCTAAAATCCGGCGATACGGATTCTTATCTTGCCTCTCTTGAAAAAACAAAAATAATAATAAAACAAATGAGAAAAAGCGAGCACTTGTCTTTATATCATATCTTTTTTGAGTCTGACAAAAATAAAAAGAGATATTTTCCTTATACTGCGGAAAATATCTCCCGGTCCACATAAAAACCATTCAAATTCATTTTGGCCGAACAATGTGCCGCAAATTGCAATGAACAGTTAAATTAACTTATAGCTTAATATTAAAGAGTGTTAAGCTTCTTGGCAAAACGGCTCTTTTTTCTTGCAGCGGCATTAGTATGGATTATTCCCTTGCATGCAGCTCTGTCAATAACACTGACAGCGTTGCGGTAAGCAGTCTCAGCTGCAGCCTTATCTCCCTCTGCAACAGCAACTTCAAACTTTTTTAAAGTTGTTTTATACATTGTTTTAAACATGCGGTTCTTGAGAGTCTTTTTCTTAGTAACATTAACACGTTTCTTTGCTGACTTAATATTTGGCAAAATTTCCACCTCCCTGTAAAAGATATCATACGACACGGTTTTAATATAGAAATGCAACAATATATTTGACCGTATTTTCATATACCAGTTTATATTACCACATTTTTTTTAATAATTCAATAGCTTAAGTAATTTTTTTTGATTTTTTTATTATTTTATTTCAGAAAGTGATCAAAAGCATGGAAAAATTCGACTTTTTTGACCTTAAAACAGACCTTGCCGATGAAAATGACGAAATAATTCGAATAAGCCGAACTCTGCCTGACGGCATAGAAAGTTCAAAGCGCAGGGACAACGGTATAGATATATTTACAATGATTGTAAAAACGCCTCAAGGAGAACAGATAAGCGGAAAAAAAACAGGAAAATATGTAACGGTAAATGTAGGCTGTACCGGGCTTTATGACACCTCCACTTTTGAAAAAACATGCACCGTTTTTTCAAATATTATTCGTGAATTCACTTCCGAGATACAGCAAAGCGGCGGAAGCTTTTTGCTTGCCGGTCTCGGGAATCCACACATAACAGCCGATTCGGTTGGAGCTGAAACTGTATCGAGTTTTATTGTTACCCGCCATATTAAAGAATCATCACCTGATCTCTTTAAAAAATTCGGTTTTTCTGAATCTTCAGCTATAATACCGAATGTTTTCGGAAATACAGGCGTAGAAGCCGCCGAAATAATAAAAGGAGTAGTGGATGATATAAAACCATCCTGTGTTATAGCTGTAGATTCACTATCATCACGCAGGCTTTCAAGACTTGCAACTACCGTTCAAATCTGTGATACGGGTATATGTCCGGGGTCAGGCGTCGGAAATACTCGCGCCGAAATATCAAGCGAGACTATCGGTGTTCCCGTTATAGCAATAGGTGTGCCGACAGTAGTAAACGCTTCTACACTTATTTCAGATGTATTGAGTGAATGCGGAGTCAGAGAAAAAGATCTGTCAGATTCTGCAAGAAAAAATATACATTCTCAAGTCGGCATAGATTGCTATGTTTCTCCTAAAGACTGCGGTGCTGACATAAAAAGCATTGCACGCCTGATTGGATATTCTTTAAATGCTGCTATTCATAACGGTATAGCCTTTTCTGAAATGAGAGATTTTCTTTAATCCTAAGTAATAACATGCAAATATTTTTCATATTTATTACAAGAAGGAACATGCTACTGCAAATGTGAAAGAAAAGGAGGTATTTCTTCAAATGGGCTACAAAAAATTTTCAATGGGCGAAAATCATCGTGACAGCCGAAACGATATTGAAAAAAATAAAATTCAGTCTAACAAATATGTTCAGGCCACACAGAATACTCAGTCTAATATGCCTAATATACCTAACCAGGCTAATCAGGCCAATCAGCCTAACATGCTTAATCAACTTAATAAGCCGAATATATATACAGCTTCAGACAATAATAAAACGCCTCCCGTGGACAACCTTAAATCGGTTTCAGAACCTTTATTTGTAAAAAGCATTTCTGAAATAGAGATAAAGGATGCATTTGAAAATGATCAAATGCAAAAACTTAAACCAAAGAAACATAAATTTCCTGTTACAGCTCTCGCATTTATAGGTTTGTGCGGCATCTCAACAATAATTTTTGCTTTTACCCCAATTCCGAAGACTGTTGAAACTCCGCTTAAATCGCTTGCCGCCTTTTTTACCGGATATGCGTACTCACACGAAGCTTTATGGATATCAAACCCAAACCCCTCTGATACAGAACAAATAAACAGCGGCTTTACTGCCGGCGCAGAAGCGCCATCAAACCAGGAAAATAATCTTTCAAGTAACGCTGAAAACAATGATTCTTCCGGTTTTAATACAGAGGTGTCTTCAAATCCGATAAGCCTTGCCTCGTCAAATATGACAAGGATTTCAAATGAAACTCAATATACTATAAGTATACCTGAGCTTTTGAATGAGCCATATCCGATAGCATCTGTAAGCACACATGAATATTCGGACGAGGCTTCTGTCGAAGTATTTTCGCAATGCCCACCTGAAGTGCTGATAATTCATACACATGGAACTGAAAGTTACAGCGATACTGCCCAGGCAAACTTTAGGACTCAAGATAAAAATAGAAACGTTGTTGCAGTAGGAACTAAACTTGCAGATGCACTTGCCGAGAAGGGTATAGTTTCGATACATTGCGAAGAAATGTTTGATGCAGAGTCATACATAAAGGCATACAGCAATTCTTTTTCCGCAGTAAGTGAATATCTTGAGGAATATCCGTCAATAAAATATGTAATAGATCTACACCGTGATGCGATTTCTGATCCAGGAGGCGGCTATGCCAAACTTCTTGCGGATGTAAACGGCACCTCATGTGCACAGCTTATGCTTGTAGTAGGAACAGATGAGGCCGGTGCCCAACATCCAGGATGGAAAAATAATCTACGCACCGCATTTGAAATTCAGGAAAAAATATGTGAAAAATACCCTGACCTCATGCGATCAGTAAACCTGCGCCGGGCAAGTTTCAACCAGCAGCTTTCGCCGGGATATTTTATCCTTGAGGCCGGCAACTGCGGAAACACTATAGATGAGACAATGGAATCCATACAGCTCTTTGCCGAATGCTTTGCCGAAGTTGTAGTCGGATAACATCAAAACGAAAGGATAAAAAAATGAATATAAGAAAAAATCTGATATCTTTCATTCTTGCAGCATTTCTTGCTCTGATATTTATCTCTTATGCTTTTTTTATAGTGAGAAGCAGCAATGCCAACCTTTCACAGTACTTTTCTTTCAGCAAGGATGAGGAAACTTTTGTTTTTTTCGGTGAAACGTATTATACAAACAAAGATTTGCTGTATGCCGCCGACAGATATTTTTCTGTATGTGAGGAAATGAACAGCGTAATTTTTCCTAAGATTCTGAGAATACCGCTGAAAAAAGCCGCCGTCTCTGTCGGGACGTCGGCTTATGAGATAATCTCAGGCTTTCACAGCGTAATAAACGATCTTATATACGGCAATATGTAAAAAACTAAAACATCTTATTTATTTTTCCGCTCATTAAAGTTTCTATGCCTTTAAAGATCATCTCCGGATTTTCGCGACAATTATACAATGCGGATGACGCTTCCTCATATTTCTCAAAGAAAAACTTCGTCTCCATATATGTTCTGTTCTGAGACTTTAACGAGCATTTTACAAAATATCCTCCGTCACCTTCAAATATCTCCGCTTCATACTTTTTTCCGGAACATATATATTCAAAATGCCTCAGTACAGAAGATACGATCCTGTCAAGCACTTCTTCTCTAAACAGCTTCTTTGCCTGCTCATACGTTCCTGCTCCAAGCTTTGTAATTCCGCAGCAAAGCTTTCCGTCAATCACGCGCATCTGTAAAAGTCCTTCTTCTATCAGTTCTCTTTCACAGTCCTGGCAGTCAAAAGCACTTATTTCACCTGATGACAATATTGATTCATGCGCGACCGCCTCGTCTATATCAATAGCAAAAGCACGGTACACCGCAAGAAGTATTACCTTTATCTCCGCTTTATCGGAAATCATTATATATAACTCCTTTTTATACATTACCGTCTGCCGTGTTCTTTCACGGCATTTTTATTTATATTTTATTTTCTTGTAATTTTTACTTCCCGTATAAATACTGAATTGATCGTAAACCTCATCTTCATACTCACCGTTCTCGCCCATCATTTGCAAATACATTTCATAGCTTTTCATTTTTGGACTGCCGTCTTCATCTAAGCTTCCATCTTCCTTCTCAAGAGATATTCCGTCAAAACAAATGCGTATATAGCCAAACGAATAACGCTCGTCATATTTCACGGAAGAAAACATATTGTATATATTTCTTTCTTCATCCTCAAGATAAATTTTAAACGGGAGCTTGTCCTTTGAATATTCTGTATCCCTGTTTTTAAGAATGTCAAGATTAAATTTTACTGTTATCTGAAGATTATTTGTTTTGGGTATATAGTATAACTCACTTACGCTGAGGAGTTTTCCTCCCTTGTCATTTTCCGCCTCTCCAGCTCTGCTTTTGCTTTTATACCAATCTGTAATCTCATACTGGCGTATTTCAAAATTTGCCGGGTCCTCCTCATATGCCGCTATTATCTCAGGCGTTTTTAATATCTCATCTGCAATATTTGAATCACAGCTGATAAAAAATCTTATAAAAAATATTATATATACCGCAAGAATTATCGAAAACGCAACCGCCTTAAACAATTTCTTCGCATTCGACGTTTTTTTCTCTTCTGTTTCGTTCAAGAAAAGAACCCTCCTAAACTGTTTTTTTATATTTTATCATAATTATTCACGTGTTTCAACAGATTTTTATATTTACTTTGTAAAGTCTTTGTGTTATACTATTTATATATTAATAAAATACAGGAGGAGGATATTTACGCCGTGAAAAACAGGCAGTCGCATTCAGAAATTGATTTTAAAACAAAAAAAAGAAAATTTAAGCGCTCGGCTGATACCAGTACCGGCACCGCTCTCTCCTCCGATATATATAAAATAAAATACAGTATAAAAGAAGGATCTGGCAAACGGCCTGAATTTGCAAAAAAAGCACGTATAAAGCAAGCAAGACGTTTATATTCCCCAATTGAAGCTGAAAAACTTAAGAGAGATAATGGAATTTATTCGGCAGAACCTGAAAATTTAAAACGAGCAAAACGTTCTCTTGTCTTAAAGCCGGCTCCAAAAGATCCAACGGCTCCAAAAACACGAATAAAAGGTAAAGCAGGTATTATGCTTTCCGAAATAAAGGAACACCTTGCACATATAGATTATGTAACAGTATTGATAGTTTCTGCACTTTCCTGCATCGGTATTCTTGCCGTACACAGCGCGACACTGACTAAAGGTACTTCAAGATTTGATTTTATGCAGATTGCAATGACAGTTATAGGTTTCTGCATTATGTTTGCTTTGTCATATGTAGATTATGACGCAATTACAAAAAATTACCGCATTATACTTATAATAAATGTTTTAATGCTTACAATTACGGCAATTTTCGGCACCGGCGCAGACGGAAGCGGCGAAACAAATCACAACTGGCTGAGAATAGGTTCAGTTGGCATACAGCCTGCAGAAATCGGTAAAATACTTTATATAATCACTTTTGCCGCTCATCTTGACGCGGTGAAACACCGGATAAACAATATCAAAACTCTCCTTGGGCTTTTCCTGCATTCCGGATTGATAATAGGTCTTGTGCTTTTGGAGCGCGATCTCGGTCAAGCAACGGTTTATATAGCAATAACTATAGTGATGCTTTTTGCGGCAAGACTCAGCATATGGTACTTTCTCGGTGCCGGCACGGCCGCGCTCGCCTCTGCTCCGCTCATTTTCAGCAATCTTGAAGATTATCAAAAACAGCGTATACTTGTCGGATTTAATCCCGAAATTGATCCTTTGGATAAAGGATATCAGGCTATTCAAAGCAAAACCGCTATAGCTTCCGGTGGAATTTCCGGTCTCGGGTACAGAAGCGGATACCTGTCCCAATCATCTCTTTTGCCTGCAAAGCAAACTGATATGATTTTTGCGGTTATAAGCGAAGAAACAGGACTTATTGGTTCTCTTACAGTAATATTTCTTCTTTTTGCTCTTATAGTAAGACTTTTTATGAATGCGGTTTCCGCAGACAAAATGTCGGGAGCGCTTATATGTGCCGGAGTTGGCGGAATGATAATGTATCAAGCTGTAGAAAATATCGGAATGTGCTTAGGAATGCTGCCTGTCATAGGTATAACTCTTCCTTTTTTAAGCTATGGCGGATCGTCTGTTCTCGGCTTATATCTTGCTATCGGAATGGTTATTTCGGTATATTCAAAAAATGACAGGTTTTATTTTAACAAAGGGAAAATATAAATATAAAATTAGTGGAGGCAGTATGAGAAAGAAAAAAGCAGTACTTTTTTCAGAATCAAAATACAATATTGACCGAGTTTGGTCTCCGGAATCAAAAAACGAGCTTGAAACACTATTCGATTTAAAAACTGTATACAGCAAGGAAGACCTTTTAAAACTTGACGGAATAGAAAATCTGTCTTACATATTCACAACATGGGGAATGCCGTCTTTTACAAGAGCTGAAGTTAAAACATTTAAATCCCTTGAGTGCGTTTTTTATGCTGCAGGAAGCGTTCAGGGATTCGCGCGCGAATTTATATCCGAAGGCATACATGTTTTCAGTGCATGGGCTGCAAATGCCGTTCCTGTTGCTGAATATGCTGTTTCACAGATTCTGCTCGCAAATAAAGGCTTTTTCGGAAGCTCTGTACTTGCAAAAAAAGGAGACCGTGAAAAAGCATCAGAACATTTTAACATGTTCCGTGGGAACTACGGTCAGAAGGTGGGACTGCTCGGTGCCGGAATGATAGGTAAACTTGTTATACAAATGCTGTCTCATTACAATCTTAAAATTCTTGTATTTGATCCCTTTTTACCTGATGACAAAGCAGCTGAATTGGGTGTTGAAAAAGTATCTCTTAATGAAGTTTTTAAAGAGTGTGTTGTGGTATCAAATCACCTTGCAAATAATCCTCAAACGGTAGGTATTATAAACTATTCGCAGTTTTCCTTAATGCCTGACAACGGAGTATTCATAAACACAGGGAGAGGTGCACAGGTAGTTGAAGAAGATCTTTGTCGCGCCCTGAGGGAAAAGCCGGGAAGATTTGCTGTTCTTGACGTCACATGGCCTGAACCACCTGTCAAGGGTCATGAATTTTATTCTCTTGATAATGTTATCCTCACTCCTCATATTGCCGGAAGTTCCGGCGATGAAACGCACCGCATGGCTGAATATATGCTTCAGGAATACAAGCTTTACTCTGAATCGCAAGGACACAAAACAAGATATGAAGTAACTGAAAAAATGCTTGAAACAATGGCCTAATATTTTTATTATTAAAACTTAAAGCGTACCGGAATAAAATTTCGATACGCTTTTTTAATCTGCTCAAATATTTTATAATATTTTTATTTGCTGTCTGTACTAATCTTTTCTCATTTTAAAGATATTGTCTCATATCAACTGCCATCTGATGTTCCAAATTTATCAGCTTCTTTGCAATATCCTTTGAATATTCGTCGGCTGCTTTATATTTATTGAGATATTTATTCAATGACTTTACTCCCATATTACATCCGTCCGTCATCAAATCCGCAATGGTATTGTCGCTTCCGTTTACCGACATCATCAAATTGGTCTTTATCCATGACATTCCCTTTGCCATCGCATTAGGCTCTTTACCAGACTCGCTGTACTCATTTAAAAGCTTATGCGTTTTTGTTCCGAGTTCCTGATGCTCTTTTTTATTCTTGCTTAAAAGTTCCTTAAAATTGTCGTCCTGAACGTTGTCTATTACTTCTTCAATTGACGTAACTCCCATTTTTATCCCGGAATTGCATTCTTTTAAAAGTTTTACTGTATCGCTGTTGATCATTTTTATCACCCCTTTTTAATTTATATTTGTCAAATACATCATTTTTATTCAAAAAAAATTTAACCCTGACTTTAATCAATACGTAAAGTCAGGGCATTTATTTTAAAAATTTAAGACATTAGGCTATTATACTGAAAGTTCGGCTTTTCTTTCCATATTTCCTGAGTATTTATCAAGCACCGGTTTAATATATTCAGCTATAAATTCTTCCGTTTGTTCCGGAGCGCGGCCTACATAGTTTTCAGGCTTTAATGATCGTGATATTTCCTCTTCCGAAAGACAAAATGCATCATCAGCCAGTATCCTTTCAATAAGATCATTCGCTTCCCCACACTCCTTAACCTTTTTCCCGGCTGCTATTGAATGAATTCTTATTTTTTCGTGAAGCTCCTGCCTGTTTCCTCCTTTTTTAACAGCGTCCATCATAATATTTTCACTCGCCATAAATGGAAGTTCATTCATAAGCCGAGCGCGGATCATCTTCGGATAAACCACTATGCCGTCGGTAACATTAAGCAAAATATCAAGCATACCGTCTGCAGCAAGAAAACTTTCTGCAACCGCTATACGCTTATTTGCAGAATCATCAAGAGTGCGCTCAAACCACTGCGTACCTGCGGTAAACGCCGGATTTAGAGAATTTGTTATAATAAATCTCGCAAGAGCAGATACCCTTTCGCAGCGCATCGGATTTCGCTTATACGGCATAGCTGACGAACCTACCTGATTCTTCTCGAACGGTTCTTCCATTTCCTTAAAAGATTGAAGTATACGCATATCATTAGAAAACTTATATGCGCTTTGCGCTATCTGCGAAAGGGTTGACAATATCCCGGCGTCTACCTTTCTTGAATAGGTTTGACCTGAAACAGGAACATACCCATTCGCGTCAAAACCAAATTCAGTACAAATAAGCTCTTCCATTTTTCTGACTTTGGCACCGTCACCGTTAAAAAGTTCCATAAAGCTTGCCTGAGTTCCGGTTGTTCCTTTTGAACCAAGCATCTTAAGTTCTGAAAGCCTGAACTCAAGTTCTTTTACGTCGCAATACATCTCGTTTATCCAAAGGCATGCCCTCTTTCCTACCGTCGTAGTTTGAGCCGGCTGAAGGTGCGTATATCCGAGGCAAGGCATATCTTTATATTTTATTGCAAAGTCTGAAAGATTCGCGATAACTCCAACAAGTTTTTTTAATATAAGCCGCATTGCGTCACGCATGATTATAATATCGGTATTGTCGCCGACATAGCATGAAGTCGCGCCTAAATGTATAATCGGAGCAGCCTTGGGACATTGTACTCCAAATGCATATATGTGCGACATAACGTCGTGTCTTATCTCTTTTTCACGTGCCTCCGCAACTGAAAAATTGATATTTTCAACATTATTTTCCATTTCTTCTATCTGTTCATCCGATATGTCAAGTCCCAGTGCTTTTTCAGCTTTGGCAAGAGCGACCCAAAGTCTGCGCCATGTCGAAAACTTTTTCTGAGCGGAAAACAGATATTGCATTTCTTTTGAGGCATAACGGGCAGAAAAAGGACTTTCATAAATCTCGTAGTTTTTCATCTCATATACTTCCTTTCACTTGCGAGTGGATATTTATTATTTAAAAATATCAAACATGCTTTTGACGGCAAAATTATCTTTCCCGGCATATATTTATTAAACAAACCGAGGGCAGATATATATAATTTTCTGCCCTCATATAATTATTTTTCAAGAAGCTTTTCTACCGCCGCAAGTTTTACACATAGACAAAGAACATGCATTGCTTTTTCAAGCTCCTTTATCGGCGGGTATGACGGCGCAATACGAATATTCGTGTCCTTAGGATCCTTTCCGTAAGGAAATGTCGCTCCTGCCTCCGTAAGCTTAACTCCGGCATCTGCGCAAAGTTTTACAGTTCTTTTTGCACATCCGGGATATACGTTAAGGCTTATAAAATATCCTCCCAAAGGCTTTGTCCATTCTGCTATTCCGCAGGATGTCAGTTCTTCATCAAGAATGTTTTCTACCATTTCAAATTTCGGTCTTAATATAGCGGCATGCTTCTTCATATATTCACGCAGTCCGTCTGCAGATCCAAAATACTTAACATGCCGAAGCATATTCATCTTGTCATGACCTATCGTCTGATACTGCATTATACTTTTTATATATGAAATATTTGCCAATGAAGACGCTATTATTGACACACCAGAACCGGGATAAGAGATTTTTGATGTTGAAGCAAATACATATGGAAGATCAGGATTTCCGGCTTTTTCACATTCGTCTATAATATTTAAAATATCACTTGATTTATCGTCATAAAGATCATGAATACAGTATGCATTATCCCAGAATATTCTAAAATCCGAAGCTGCAGGTGACAAACGTGCAAACCTTCTTACTGTTTCATCGGAATATGTAATTCCTTCCGGATTGGAATATTTCGGAACACACCATATTCCTCTGACATCCGGATCTTTAACCCATTTTTCAACTTCATCCATATCCGGACCTGTCTTTGTCATAGGAATATTTATCATTTCAATTCCCAACGATTCACATATGCCGAAATGTCTGTCATAACCGGGAACCGGACATAAGAATTTATTTTTCTTGTTTTTTACCCACGGAGTGCTGTTTTTGCTGACTCCGTACAACATACAGCGCACTACCTGATCATACATGAGATTAAGGCTGGAATTACCTCCCACAACAATCTTATCAGGCGATATGCCGAGAATATCTCCAAAAAGCTTTTTAGCCTCCTCTATACCGTCGACAAGGCCGTAATTTCGGCAGTCTGTACCGTTTTCAGTAAAGCATTCGTCGTTTTTTGATATAGCCGTAAGCATTTGCTCGGAAAGCTCAAGCTGAAGTTTTTCAGGTTTCCCGCGCGACATGTCAAGCGATAATTTCTCATTTAAAATATTTTTATAGTTTTCTTCCAGCTTACTTTTTTCCGAAACAAGTTCATCATGAGACATTACTGTATAATTCATTTGAAATATTACTCCTTTTTTTGAAACGCTAATTAAAAATCAGCGCTTCCTACTGTTCTCGGGAACGCTTCCACGTCCCTGATATTTGAAATACCTGTAAGATACATTATAAGCCTCTCAAAGCCAAGTCCAAAACCGGCATGTTTCGCTCCGCCGTATTTGCGCAGCTCAAGATACCAATAATAATCTTCCTCTTTCATCGACAGCTCTTTCATGCGTTTTTCAAGCAGATCAAGTCGTTCTTCTCTCTGCGAACCGCCTATCAGCTCTCCAACTCCAGGCACAAGCATATCCATCGCAGCAACTGTTTTATTGTCGTCATTCATGCGCATATAGAATGCTTTAATCTCTTTTGGATAATCTGTGACAAAAACAGGCTTTCCAAATATTTTCTCTGTAAGATATCTTTCATGTTCTGTCTGCAGATCGATTCCCCATGAAACCGGGTAGTCAAATTTATTTCCGCTTTTTATAAGAAGCTCTATAGCTTCAGTATATGTCACATGACCAAAATCCGCATCTACAAGGCTCTTTAGGCGCTCAATAAGAGTATTGTCAACAAACTTGTTGAAAAATTCCATTTCCTGAGCGCATTCTCTCAAAACATAACTTATAACATATTTTACCATATCGGTAGACAGTTTCATATCGTCCTTAAGATCGGCAAATGCAATTTCAGGCTCGATCATCCAAAACTCGGCTGCATGTCTCTGGGTGTTAGAATTTTCCGCTCGGAATGTCGGGCCAAACGTATATACCTTGCCGAATGCCATGGCGAAGCACTCTGCTTCAAGCTGACCTGATACGGTAAGATTTGTTGATTTTCCAAAAAAGTCTTTTGAAAAATCAATACTTCCATCCTCAAGGCGCGGCGGATTTTCAGGATCAAGCGTAGTAACGCGAAACATTTCTCCTGCTCCCTCCGCATCGCTTGCTGTTATAATAGGTGTATTTACATAAACGAACCCGCGTTTCGCAAAAAACTCATGTATAGCCTGAGCTGCCGCAGAACGCACACGGAATACCGCATGGAATGTGTTTGCACGCGGACGCAGATGTGCTATTGTTCTGAGATATTCCATTGTGTGTCTTTTTTTCTGCAAAGGATAATCAGGCGTAGACGTTCCTTCTACCGTTATCTTGTCTGCCTTTATCTCAAACGGCTGAGGAGCTTCCGGAGTAAGTTCAAGCGTTCCGGTTACCGAAAGTGCCGCACTTATATTCTGCTTTGCTATTTCCTTATAGTTTTCCAATTTGTTTTCTTCAAAAACTACTTGTACGGGTTTAAAGCAGCTGCCGTCTCCTAACTCGATAAAACCAAAAACATTGCTGGCGCGTATAGTTTTTACCCATCCGGCTACATTAACCGTTTTTCCGCTAAATTTTTCAGGGGCGTCAAAAATCTCTTTTACAAAAGTTCTTTCCATAATTTCTCTCCTGTTCCGCCAATTAAAGCATAAAAACAATTATATAATATATTTTTGGCACATAATGAATAATTATCAGCTCAAAAATTCAAAATGCTGTAATTTTGACGGTCTTAAATGATTATACTATATTTTTTTGCAAATTTCAATAGGAAAATATTCATTTTTTGTTTTTTGTGTAAAAATAAATCAAAAGGGACTTAAAGTCCCTTTTGAAAATGTTAGATGTGTCGAAAAAATCAAACTCCAAGCATTGCCGCGCCAATTATGCCTGCGTCATTTCCTAACTCGGCTATTCTAACCTTGGTTTTAAGCTCTTCTGGATTATTTCTTGAATACTGTTCACGATCAATAATTGTCTGAAGAGGTTTTGTAAGATATTCTTTTTCATTGCAAATTCCGCCTCCGACAACAAGTACTTCCGGCTGGAATATATTTATCATATTTACAATACCTGCCCCGAGATATGAAATATACATATCTACTACTTCAGTTGCAGCTTTATCTCCCTTTCTCATTGCGTCAAATGCAGTTCTTCCGCCGGCATTTTCCACCTTTCCGTCGCACATATCCCACATTATTGAATCACGGCATTCAAGCATTTTCTCTTTTGTCATATTAATAAGCCCAGTTGCTGAGCTGTATGCTTCCCAGCACCCGCGCCTGCCGCATGAACACGGTCTTCCGTTATATTCTATAACTGTATGGCCAAGTTCCGCACCGGAAAAATTGAATCCGGAATAAATTTTATTGTCTATAACTATTCCTCCGCCCAATCCGGTACCAAGAGTTATCATTACTGAATTTGCGTGTCCTTTTGATGCTCCGCATGCAACTTCACCCTTTGCGGCAGCGTTTGCATCATTTTCTATCAGAACCTTTTTTACTCCTAAAAATTCCTTCAGCTTAGCCGCGAGAGGATAGTGCAGAAACGGAAGATTATTAGCATATACCACCTCGCCTGTCGCGCTGTCTGCTGTTCCAGGAGTTGCTATTCCTGCATATTCCACATCTTCAATTTTTATACCGTATTCATCACAAAGCTTTTTCGCAAGCGCCGCCATATCTTTTATAATTTCGTCGGCTTCACGATTTGCCATTGTTGGCACGCTGCCTTTTTTTAAAATTTTTCCTTTTTCATCGACGATACCTATTGCAATATTAGTTCCGCCCAAGTCCACTCCGATATAATACATTTTGTTTCTCCTTGATTTTTATAAAAGTTAATTATAAAGACTATTTTTAATTATAAGTAAATGTTTATATTTTGTCAACACTATATTTATCTGTCATCATCTGTCTGCATCTGAGACATCAGGCGTTTATTAAATTCTACCGCCGTATTGTATCCCATTTTCTTCTGGCGATTATTCATTGCGGCTATCTCAAGTACAACTGCAAGGTTTCTTCCTGGGTTTACCGGTATAGTAATAGACGGAACCTTTATGCCCATTATTTCAGTATATTCCGTTTCCAGGCCTACCCTTTCATAAAATTTTCCCTGCTGCCATGGCTCAAGATTTACTACAAGATCCAGCTTCTCCGACATTTTAATAGAGCCCATTCCAAAAAGACGTCTTACATCGACAATTCCTATACCACGCAGTTCTATGTAATGTCTTATCAG